>JBILSZ010000042.1:0-22874 GCA_044371755.1 Flavobacteriales bacterium
TCATGCGTCACGATGATGAGCGCTGCGCCTGTATTTTTCGCCTGTTCTTCGAGCAATGCAATTACTTCATTGGCATTTTTGTCATCTAGGGCAGAGGTGGGCTCATCGGCGAGAATGAGTCTTGGATTATTCATCACTGCGCGCGCAATGGCCACTCGTTGCGCTTCTCCAACGCTCAATTGACCTGGCTTTTTATTGGCCTTACTTCCTAAGCGTAGGCGCTCTAATATTGAAATGGCTTTTTGTTTGTCTATTTTTTCTCCTGTCAAAAATGGCGGGAGAATGAGATTATCTGCGACGGAGAGCGCATTGACAAAGTGTGCTGTTTGGAAAATTATACCAATATTTTTTCCTCTAAATTTATCTAAAGTAGCCCCCGACATGCTCGAGGTGTTGCTGCCTTCAACGACAATGCTACCGCTGGTTGGTTTGAGCAGCCCAGCAAGCAAATGGAGGAGTGTTGTTTTTCCAGTACCGCTCTCGCCTAAGATCAACAATGGATTTTCCGCCGAGCAATGAATGCTTGGGAATTTGAATTGTGGACCGTCAGGATATTTGAACTCAATGTTTTCCGCCGTGATCATAACGCAGATTTTGATGTAGCGCAAATATAAACCTCATATTTGGCGATATTTGCACTTAAATACCGTTAAAATGAACTTTAAGCAGCGTTTGTTCCGCTATTTGATTGGTGTTGTGATTGGATGCATTTTGGTATTCACCATTTTTCCCAACTATGATTGGTTGGGTTGGACACCAGGCAAACAAGTGATGAAGAGGATTCGTGAGTCGAAGTGGGAGCAGACCGAGCGCGGGCGCTGCTTGATGAGCTGCTTGAAATTGAGCAATACAGATTTTGATCAAGCGAGATTCACAGGTGAAATTAATTTCTCCATGAGCGATGCACAGAGCAAGCCTCCGCGCTATCAATTGGAACACGAAGAAAATATTTGGCAAGTGTTGGTTTCAGATTCTTTGATTACCTTGCTTGAGGTTAAAAAACAAGGGCAGTCATCAAGTTGCGATTGTAAATAGTATTGGTATGAAGCACAAGATTCAGGAATTAGCAAAGCAATGGAGTGAGGAATTGATTTCAATTCGCCGACATCTGCACGCGCATCCTGAACTGTCATATCGAGAAGTCGAAACCTCTGCATTTATAAGAAAGAAACTTACAGAGTGGGGTATTTCTTATGAATATCCAATTGGTGGGGAAGGGATTCTGGCCAAAGTAGAAGGTCATGATCCGACATCTCGCAGCATTGCCTTGAGAGGTGATATGGACGCATTACCGATTATTGAGGGATGCGATGTGCCCTACAAAAGTACACGTGAGGGAGTGATGCACGCTTGCGGACATGATGTTCATACGACTTGTTTACTAGGTGCGGCAAAGATTTTGAATTCATTAAAAAGCGACATAGCAGGCACTTATTATTTTGTCTTTCAACCGGGCGAAGAAAAACTCCCAGGAGGTGCTTCACTGATGCTCAAGGATGGGCTTTTTTCAAAAGAAAAACCCAAAGCTATTTTCGGTCAGCATGTTTATCCAGAATTATTAGCAGGACAGTTGGGCTTTGGCTCAGGTCCGTATATGGCGAGCACAGACGAGATTTATGTGACGGTGAAAGGAAAGGGTGGGCACGGCGCAAAGCCCGATAAGACGATAGATCCAGTACTTATTTCTGCACACTTAATCGTGGCGTTGCAACAAGTGGTGAGTCGATGGACAGATCCTATTCTGCCAGCAGTTTTATCTTTTGGAAAGGTGATGGCTAATGGTGCCACTAATGTGATTCCTCAAGAAGTGAAGTTGGAAGGGACATTCAGAACATTTGATGAAACGTGGAGAAAAGAAGCGCACGACCGTATGCGGCAACTGGCTAAGGGCCTTGTTGAAGGCATGGGAGGTACCGTTGATTTTGATATCGTTGTCGGATATCCTGTGGTGTACAACGATCCTTTGTTGACGGACAAAGCTCGCGCCTTGGCGATTGAATATGTGGGTGAAAAAAATGTGGTTGATTTGAAGCCTCGCGCCACGGCAGAGGACTTTGCATATTTCTCTCAAGTAATGCCCGGTTGTTTTTATCGTTTGGGCACAGCGTCACCAGATGGCACCAATGCATATTCGGTGCACCATCCGCTGTTCAATGTCGATGAATCGTCCATTGCAATTGGCGCAGGATTCATGGCGTTCGTTGCTTTGAACGCATGATAAAAAGGAAAGGGCGAAGTAGGATTAGTTTCCTACTTCGCTCATGAATTTGATGCGCATGAGTCGCAGCGGTTCTTCTTCAAAGTCGCCTTCGAAATAATCCATTGCTTCTTCGATGCTGTCTGTTTCGCTCTGCATGAAATAATCCATGATATCGCTTTGAGAATCTTCATCAATTTCTTCGTCAATGAAGTATTTGATATTGATTTTCGTGCCCGAGGAAACGATCGCTTCCAATTCATCGAGTAGTTCGCTCATGTCTTTACCAAGGCCTTTGGCTATGTCTGGCAATGGAATGCGCTTGTCGATGTTTTGAATTATTTGCACTTTATGTCCGCTCTTGTTGACTGCGCTTTTCACTACAAAATCAACAGGGCGCTCAATGTTGTTATCTTCTACATACCGCTTGATAAGGGCTATAAAAGGAGCTCCGAATTTTACGGCTTTCCCTTTACCAACACCGCCGATGTTACTAATTTCGTCAATAGTAATGGGGTATTGCGTGGCCATTTCTTCGAGCGCAGGGTCTTGGAAGACAACGTATGGCGGGATCTTTTTCTCTTTTGAAGTTTTGAGGCGAAGTTCTTTGAGCAAACCAAAGAGCGTCTCATCTGCGGCACCGCCACCTTGTTTTGGGATCAGCAATTCTCCATCGTCGTCTGTTTCGCCAATTTCTTCTTCTTTCACTAAAACGAATGAAGAAGGTTTTTTCATAAAGTCTTTCCCCTCATCGGTAATTTTGAGTGTGCCGTATGTTTCGATTTCCTTACGCAGCAGGCCTCTCACGAGCATTTGACGAAGAATAGCGTTCCAGAATTTTTCTGTTTCTTCTTTTCCTTCTGCAAAAAACTCATTCAAATGCCCTTTGTACGTTGTGACTTCTGAATTTTTGATACCACAAATCACATTACAAATGAATTTTGCTTTATGCATCTCTTTGAAAGAGGCAATGGTGTCTAGGAGAAGTTTTACATATTCTTTTCCTTCGAATTTTTCTTTGGGACTTCTCGAGTTATCGTCCATGCCTGCGCCTTCGCCGTTTACTTCATCCCATTCTTCACCGAAATAGTGAAGGAGATATTTGCGGCGGCTCATTGAAGTTTCAGCGTAAGCGATTACCTCTTGAAGCAATTGCATTCCTATTTCTTGTTCGGCTACTGGTTTTCCTTGAAGGAATTTTTCGAGTTTTTCGATGTCCTTAGGACTGTAGAAAGCTACGCAAACGCCTTCTCCGCCGTCGCGACCGGCGCGACCAGTTTCTTGGTAATAGCTTTCGAGTGACTTAGGAATATCGTGGTGAATAACGAAGCGCACGTCTGGTTTGTCGATACCCATTCCAAATGCGATCGTGGCGACAATCACATCTACATCCTGCATGAGGAATTGGTCCTGCACGCTGCTGCGTTGATGGCTGTCCATACCAGCGTGATAAGGCAGAGCTTTGATACCGTTTACTTGAAGAAGTTCGGCGAGTTCTTCCGTTTTTTTGCGAGAAAGGCAATAGATGATACCACTCTTGCTACTATTGGCCTTGATGTATTGAATGATACATTTACCAACGTTGTGTTTAGGTCTTATTTCATAGAATAAATTAGCTCTGTTGAATGAAGCCTTGAAAAGGCGAGCATCCATCATTCCTAAGTTTTTCTGAATATCTTGTTGCACTTTAGGCGTTGCGGTCGCTGTGAGCGCCATCACGGGCACATCGGCAATTTGTTGAATGATTGGTTTTAAGCGACGGTATTCAGGACGGAAGTCATGTCCCCATTCAGAGATACAGTGCGCTTCATCAATCGCTACAAAAGAAATTTTTACACTTCTAAGAAATTCGATATTTTCTTCTTTATTGAGAGATTCAGGAGCTACATAGAGTAGCTTAGTTTTACCTGAAACTATATCTGCCTTAACCTGCGTGATTTCTGATTTATTGAGTGATGAGTTGATAACGTGAGCTACACCATCCTCATCAGAAAATCCGCGCATGGCATCCACCTGATTTTTCATCAAAGCGATGAGCGGGGATACAATGATGGCTGTTCCGTCGAGCATCAGGGCAGGCAGTTGGTAGCACAATGATTTGCCGCCGCCGGTTGGCATGATCACGAATGTATCATGTCCTTCGAGGACAGAACTTATGACTCCTTCTTGAAGACCCTTGAACTGGTCGAATCCAAAAAATTGTTTTAATGCCTCTCTCGGTGAAAGGTCAACAACTGTATTCATGTTGAATATTTTACTGAACGTTTTTTAAAAGTAGGTAAATTTCTCTTCGATACCTCAACGTTTAGATTGATTTCTTTTATCAGATTTCCATTTTTCTAAATCGCGCTCGATTTTTCAAAAGGGACGCGAATATAACGAAGTTTTTTCTCAAAGTAAAATTTATTTTATCCTATTCACCTTTATTGCATCTTTGCGGTCGCAGTGAAGAAAAAATCGCACATAAAAGAATCAGCCATACGTACTTTGAGACTGGAGTCGGAGGCTGTCGCTGGGCTCATACAGCATATAGATGCTTCATTTGAAAAAATAGTGGAGCTGATACTCAAATCGAAAGGTCGCTTGGTGGTCACAGGCATTGGAAAGAGTGCCAACATTTCTCAAAAATTAGTTGCCACTTTTAATAGCACTGGTCAGCCCGCTGTTTTCATGCATGCTGCGGATGCCATCCACGGAGATTTGGGAAATGTGCAAAAGGGCGACGTTGTTTTATGTATTTCAAAAAGTGGCGATTCGCCTGAGATAAAAGTATTAGTGCCTTTGCTGAAGAGTATGGGTAATGTGCTTATCGGAATGGTTGCCAATCAAAACGGTTTTTTGGCAAAACACAGCGATCATGTTTTGTTGACGCCTGTCGAGAAGGAGGCCTGTCCCAATAATCTGGCACCCACTACCAGCACAACGGCGCAATTGGCAATGGGCGATGCGCTAGCGGTTGCCCTAATGGAGAGCAGAGGATTCAGCTCAGGAGACTTCGCGAAGTATCACCCCGGCGGAGCATTAGGAAAAAAATTATATGTCAAGGTCGGAGACATATTGGATGATGATTTGAAGAGGGAAGTAGAATTGGAAACGAGTGTGAAAGACGTCATCGTGGCCATATCAAAAGGTAGAGCGGGCGCTGTTGCGGTGATGAAAAAAACAAGTCTTCAGGGAATCATAACTGATGGTGACATTCGAAGAATGCTCGAAAAAGAAGCTGATTTTTTAAAGCTCAAGGCAGGTCAGATAATGACCAAAAATCCACGCACCATCGAGGCGCAGGCCTTGGCGGTTGAGGCATTCCATATTATGGAGCAAAATAGCATCACTCAATTGGTGGTTGTAAAAGGGGAAAAGTATAAAGGCATTATTCATCTGCATGATATATTGAAGGAGGGGATTTTTTAAATCCAAAGCGATGAGCGAGAATAAGGAAATGTCATTTTTGGAACATCTGGAAGAGCTGCGCGGGAGGCTATTTAAGGCGATGTTGGGCGTGCTGGTGGGCCTCATTGTCGTTTTCATTTTTGATGACTTTGTCATTGAAGAAATTATCATGGCGCCTCGCCGATTGGATTTTGTATCTTACAGAATGTGGTGTGAACTATCGCATGCCTTGGGCATGGGAGATACTTTATGTTTTACAGAGATCAATTTTACATTGCAGAGCACAACCATGGGTGGTAATTTTTCGGCCTATCTGCTAGTAGTGATCATCGGGGGGATTATTCTCTCTTTTCCATGGATAATTTTTCAATTTTGGAGTTTCATTAAACCAGGGTTGAACGCTAGAGAAATCGCAAGTGTTCGTGGAATTGTCTTTTATATTTCTCTGCTATTCTTTTTAGGCGTTTTCTTTGGATATTACATTCTTTGCCCTCTTTCGATTACGTTTCTAGGTAATTTCCAGTTTAGTGATGTGCCGGTAACTTCAACCGTTCTTTCTTACTTAAAATTGAACACCAGCTTACTTCTGGGTACCGGATTGATTTTTCAATTGCCTGTTTTAATGTATTTTTTGGGTCAGCTCGGAATTGTGACCAGTGCAATGCTCAAAAAGTATAGAAAACACGCCTTGGTTGTCAATCTGATTGCGGCCGCAATCATCACGCCCCCAGACATTACGAGTCAAATCTTGGTGGCGTTACCCATTTTATTGCTGTATGAGATCAGCATTTGGGTGGTAGCACGTGTTGAAAAGAAAAAGGCATTGAAGTAGGGTAATGCTCAGTATAATTGTAATTTACAGCGCTTTAATGTAGAAATCCTCGAATTAATCTAAAATTCAAATAAATGTGATAGATTAGGTAACAGGAATTTTTATATTTGGCGACTCAAAAAAAACCTCTTACGAATAAAATCAAATAACATGAAGAAAATTTACTTGCTTGCATTAGCTGTGACTACTTCTGTTGCTGGATTCGCTCAACAAAAAGTGAATTCAAAGGCAGTAGGAAAGCAGATGGAACGTGATTTTGTGCGCACTGCGCCAGTTATGGACTCTGGAGACAGAAACGTAATTTGGTCTAGCGATTTCTCAAACTGTGCTGATTGGGAAATTTTTAATGCTTTCGACGAAGGATTCAGTGCGTTTATCACTGGTATTAACTTTGAATGCGGAACTGGAGTACCTTCAGGTGGCGCTCCAATCGCAGCTATACAGTCTACCACGGCTGAAAATGGTTACATGATGGTTGACTCAGACTTATTCGGCGGCGAAACAGGTGGTGATTGGGTTGAGAACTGCTGGTTCCAATCAGCAGCGCCTATTCCTTTGAACGGTTTAGACCAAGTGAGTTTGCGTTTCCAGACATTCTACCGCATGTGGGATGGTGGTGCAGATGATGGCAATGAATATTGTTTGGTAGAGGTTTCTACTGACGGATTTACTTGGCCTGATGTAGAAACATACGAAGTAGCTGATGCTCCAGCAGGAACGCGCTTCGAGTTGTGGCCTACTATGGAGACTCAAGATCCAGTAGAAAACCCAACAACCAGAGTTTTTAACCTCACTCAGATTGCTTCTGAAGCTGGTGTTGATCAGATTTGGTTGCGCTTCCGTTGGAAAGGAACTTTCGGTTACGCTTGGATGGTTGACGATGTAGAAGTATTTGAAACTCCAGACAACGACTTGACAGTTACTAAAGCATGGGTAGGTGAGATTGTAAATTCTTTCGAATATGCCTCTATTCCACTTTCACAAGCAGCAGTAACAGAAGTTCAGATGGGTGCTGAGATCGCTAACTACGGTGGTATTGATCAAGAAGCAGTATTGACTGTAAACATCAATGGTACAGACTATACTGTAACTGAGACAATTTTGGCCGGAACAGTAGATACACTTTGGACAGACCCATTCTTGTTGCCACAAGATCCTGGTGCTTATGAAGTAACTTTCAGCGTTCCAGCAGATGAAGTAGAAGCTGGTAATTCTCGCACGAAGACAATCGAAGTGTCTGATCTTATCTATGGTCAAAACTTCGATGATATTTTATTACAAAGAACAATGAACAACAATGCTGAAACAGCATTCGGTTGTCGCTACACTTTCGATGCGAATGACCTTGGTGGAGCAGTAGAAATGTTGGTGTCAAATGCCTCTAACGTTGGTACTTTGTGCCAAGCGTTCATCTATGAAGAAGTAGATGGTATCCAAACCAACCAGACTATCGCGCAGTCTTTGCCATTCTCTATAACTCAAGAGATGATCGATAATGGTGAAAATCTTGTTTATACTACAATTCCATTGGTAGACAATGCTGCTAGCTTTGAAGCTGGTAAAATCTATTTCGCGGAAGTACGTCGCTTCGAAAGCACAGATCGTTTGTACTGCTGGTCTAACCCAACAGATGATGACCTCGGAATGGTAGGTTTTGGCCCTTATGGAACAGGTGGTGTTACTAACTGGTTCGTAGGATTTGGCTTTACTCCATCAGTTCGCATTGTTCTTGATGAATCATTGGTAAGCACAAACGAAATCTCTGTAGGAAACATCGAAGGAGCAAAGGTTTATCCTAACCCTGCTGATGTAAACGCTACAGTTGAATTCAGCCTATTGAACAGCGAGAATGTAACAGTAATCGTACGTGACATCGCTGGTCGTCAAGTTTCGACTCAGAATTTCGGTGTTCGTGCAGCTGGTGCTCAGCGCTTGACTTTGGATGTAAACAACTTCGGTGCAGGTGTTTATAGTGTATCTATCCAAGCTGGTAGCAATGTTGCTACAAGCCAATTGGTAGTTCGCTAATCAACGCACAGATAATATCAAAGAGCCCCCTCTCCATCGGAGAGGGGGCTTTTTTTTTGGTTTCGCCTTGTTGTTGTATCTTCGCGTCCCAAAAATTATACATCATGGCAACTACCACAGCCGATATCTCGAATGGTCTTTGTTTTAAAATGGAAGGTCACGTATGGAAAGTAATAGAATTCTTGCACGTAAAACCTGGAAAGGGACCTGCTTTCGTTAGAACCAAGCTGAAGAATCTGAACAATGGAAAGATTGTAGATCACACTTTTAACTCAGGAGTCAAGATTGATGTCGTTCGCATCGAGACTCGCGAGTATCAATATTTGTACAACGATGAAGGTGGATATAATTTCATGAATTTGGATGATTTCGAACAAATCAGCATCCCAAAGCCCATGATTAGTGCGCCCGAGTTTTTAAAAGAGGGTATGAAGTGTATCGTATTGTTCAACACGGAAGATGATACACCTATGTCTTGTGATCTACCTAATTTTATTGAGTGTGAAATCACTTATACAGAACCAGGTCTCAAGGGTGATACTGCTACCAATGCAATGAAGCCTGCGAAGTTGGACTGCGGCGTTGAAATTCGTGTACCACTGTTTATCAATGAAGGTGACTGGGTAAGGGTCGATACTACTACAGGCCAATACCACGAACGTATTAAAAAATAAGTTTTATTTTGTTTAAATAGAATAGCTGTCTTCACGTGTGTGGGACAGCTTTTTTTTTAGTAGGTTCTATTACCTTTGAATAATTAATAAATGCGCAATAAATGAAGCTTACGCCTGCACAAAAGCTTTCGGAAATAGCCTCCATCATCGCTTGTGAATATGAGGGAGATCCCAATTTTCTCATTACCGGAATCAATGAGATTCATAAAGTAATGGCAGGGGATCTTGTGTTTGTAGATCATCCTAAGTACTATGAAAAGGCCTTGAATAGTGCGGCTACGACTATTTTAATCAATCAAAAAGTGACTTGTCCGCTTGGTAAAGCACTTTTGTTTTCTGATGATCCCTGTCGTGACTTCAACATCTTAAATCGTCATTTTTCTCCCTGGAGAATGTTGAATGGAAACCGAGGCGAGGCTTTGGAGATAGCGAGTAGCGCACAAATCCACTCTTCTGTAATTATTGGAAATTGTGTTTCTGTTGGAGCAAATTCAATCATTCATCCTGGAGTGGTGATTTATGATGATGTGCACATTGGAGCAGATTGCATCATACATGCGAATACCGTTCTTGGTGGTGATGCTTTTTACTATAAAGCACGTCCCGACGGACGTGAAAAGATGCATACTTGCGGAAGTGTAGAGATTGAAGATCGCGTGGAGATTGGCGCCGGCTGTGCTATTGATAGAGGATTGACAGGAGATACGAGGATAGGTGAAGGAACGAAAATCGACAACCATGTGCATGTGGGACACGATACAGTGATTGGCAAGAACTGTTTATTTGCTGCACAAGTAGGTATAGCTGGATGTGTTGTGATCGAAGATAATGTGCTCATGTGGGGGCAGGTAGGAGTGGCATCAGATTTATTGATAGGCAAGGGAGCTGTAGTGTTGGGTCAAAGTGGCGTTACAAAAGATCTTGAGGGTGGAAAAACTTATTTTGGAAGTCCCGCAGAGGATGTGAGAGTGAAATATCGCGAATTGGCGCTCATACGTAAACTTCCCCAGGTGATAGAAAAATTAGATATTTAGGCGTAATATAGCCTCAGACAATTAAAGCAAATGGCAGGCATTAGTAGACTTACGGAAAAGCTCAAGCAGAGGGATTTTAAGTTGAATGCTTTGTTGGAAATCACCAAAGCAATTAACGCGAATCTTCCTGTAAGAGATTTATTGGCGGAATACGAGTCTGTGCTGCGCAAAGAACTGAGCATTGAAAAACTGATGCTCTATACCGGTGACGAAAAATGGAATTGTCTTTTGGCCTATGGAATACCAGATGGCTTGGCAGACCAAATCCAAGATGAGTCTTTTTTTAGACAAAAAAATATCTCTCTTATTTCTGGAAAGGAGACCGAATCTTTCGATATAGTGATTCCCATCTACCAGGATGAAAGACCTATTGCATATCTATTGGTTGGTGACGTGGGCGAGCAAGAGTTAAGAATGAGCCCTGTCATCAAGCACATGCGGTTTATTGAAACTCTAACCAATGTATTGGTCGTAGCCATTCAAAATAGAAACTTGGTGCAGGAAAACATGCGCCAAGAGCTTGTCAAAAAGGAGCTCGAGTTGGCTGCGGAAATGCAGGCGATTTTATTGCCACATTCATTACCCAAAACAGGGCATTACGAAGTAAGTGCCGTTTACAAAGCCCACCAACAAGTGGGTGGAGATTATTATGATTTCATGCAGTTGAATGAAGACGAGGTGATGTTTTGCATGGCTGATGTATCGGGCAAAGGCGTGAGCGCGGCATTTCTTATGTCTAATTTTCAAGCTTATTTGCGATCAATTTTTTCTTACAAAAGGGGAGATTTGAAAGAAATCGTGATAGAGCTGAATGATCGAGTGATGCACAGTGCCATGGGCGAGAAGTACATCACACTTTTTCTGGGCACCTACAACAAAGCTACTCGCAGACTTCAATACATCAATTGTGGGCACAATCCCCCTGTGCTTGCCGATGAGAATGGGTACACACAGTTGCTCAAATTGGGCTCAATTGGGTTGGGTATGTTTGAAGAGATACCGAAGATTGCAATGGGAGAAATGATTATTTCGCCAAATAGCCTTGTTGTTTGCTATACAGACGGATTGGTAGAAACGGAAAATGAACTAGCGCAAGAGTTCGGAATGGATCAATTGGAAAAAATTATTTTATCGAACTTCAACGCTCCTGTTGGAACAATCAACACGAAAATAGTAGATGCCTTGAATTTATTTAAAGGCACAATGCCATTCACGGATGACCTAGCTATTCTGAGTTGTCGCTTTATCTGAAGTATGAAAAATATCGGCGGCGACTAGTATTGCCGTGAATCCCCAAAAAGGAATAGACGCTTTATCCGTATCCAGATAATTGTTCAAAATGCCATGTATGTAATACGTCATCAGCCCTAGATAGGCTGATACGACTATGATACGCAGATCCTTAGATTTGATTTTATAATAGAGTTTGAAGCCGTAGGCAGAAACAAAAAATAGAAGCAAAACCATAAGTATCATTCCTAACACTCCCTGCTCACACAAAGGCCCGAGATATTCAGAGTGTGCGTTTCCGCCATCGCCTCTTCGAGTGCTGATTATGGTGAGGTCTTGCGAGCGTTGAAAAGGGGCATAAAAGAATTGATATGTTCCTGGGCCCCACCCTAAAACAGGCTTTTGGCGCCACATTTCTAATGCACAATTCCAGCGATTCAAGCGCTCTAAATTAGAGGCATCTGAAGACACGTTGGAAATGGATGTGACATGTTCGCCAAGTTCATCAGAACTTTCTTGTTTGTTTTGTTGAAGTCCCATGGTGATGTTGGTCCAATTGAGCGTTACCAATACACTTAAGACGGCAAATGAGCTGACGAGGGTCGAAAACTTGATGCGTGTTTGTAAGACTGCGAAAATAGCGGCGACTCCTACCAATGATATCCATGCTGCGCGTGTATATGATAGTATGGTGCCAACGGAAAGAATAACGAACGCTACGATAATAAAAATGCGTGTGTAGATGGGAATTTTTTTGACAAATAGCAACCCTAGTGATATGGGCATAAACATCGCTAACACAGCACCGTAACTTGTGTGGTCTTTGAAGAACGGTTCCATCACCCAGTGTGCAGAATCTTTATCGAATCCGAAAGTGGAATGCCTGACTACAGTATAGAGAACTACCAAACACAATGGAATCATGTAGATGATAAAAAAACGTTTGACATTCTCAATTGACTTGAAAAGATGGGCTGCCAAAAAATATGCGGTAGCGATAAACCAAAGTCTAGTCGCTAAAAATTTCAATGAGACAACGGGAATCTGGCTGTTGACAGAAGTGATAATCATCCACGCCATGTAAACGTACAGTAGGTATGAAATCGGGTGGCTGTATATCCTCCTGTCGATACTTTTTCCAGAGAGTAATTTGAAGATAAAAATCAGCAGCAATCCTATCAATAGGGGTTCCGTGGGAAGATAAATTCCTACACCACCGATGTTGAGTTTTTCAAGATTGATAGATAGAGGAGTAAAGAATACAATGGTGAAAAAAACAAACTCGATTTTGAAAAAAGCCGCCCAAATGATAAGTAAAGCAGCGGGTGCAAGGGCGGCGAAGAAAAATTCGCGAGAGATAGCAAAGGCTTGAAGCACGATAAAGAGTGCTGTACCAATCCACAAGCTATATCTAAGCGAGAGCGTTTTCAATTAAATCAATCCTGATTTTTTTAATCGACTGAAAGTCTCCCAGATTAGAACAAAAGCCACGACAAAGATGAGAGTCGAAATAGTGCTCATAGCCACAATCAGCCAACGAATTGGATATGCTTTTTTATCTGAAACCTCTGCGTTGTCCACAACCATTTTGGCCGGTAGTTGCGAGTCATATTCAGTTTGAAAAAGATTTAGTCTTTTGAGAAGGTGTGCTTCTCGCGCTGCGGCAAGTTCAAGGTGAACGAGTAGAGAAAGGTAATCTGCTCCAAATTGAGAAATGGCTGTCATTTCAGCTTTGATCTTAGAAGCGCGATCGCTTTGGCCCTCAGCTAGTGCCTTTCCATAGGATTTGGACATTCCTAGGATTTGCTCTTCAAAACTAAATACTCCATCACCAGCGAGTGTTTTAATTGAATCTTTGATTTGAGCAATTTCAACTCTAACTGTCTCGAGATTTTTTTCGGCAGCATCGATAATGACCTTTGCTCTTTGTTTACGCATATTGAGGTGGAGGGAGTCAGCAAGGGCACTAATTGCGTTTGCCATTGCAGCGGCCTTTTCAGGGTCTTTGTCCATCACAGTCACATTGATGGAACCGAATTTTGTAGCCTCTACGTTCACATTTTCTGAATATGCGAGTTGCAAGTATCCTTTTGATTGCGGCGCACCCTTTTCGATTCCGTACGCAGTCCATAGGTCAAACTTATCAGCCACTTTGTTTCTGACATCCGCCGACTCTAGCAGCTGCATCAGGTATTCACCATCTTCTTCTTCACCATATTGGATGAGAACGCGATTGGGCGCTTCGAGCAATTGCTCTCCAAGAGAGTTGTCTCTTGTTGGGAACATTGTTGCGGTGCTTTTATATTTTGGAGTAATGAGAAATGAAGCACCAGCTGAAATGATTGCTGCGAGAATAACAGATATGATAATGGTCTTTCGCCAGCGGTAGATGATCACTAAGAGATTGGATGAGTCAAGCTCTTGACCAGGATTAAGTGCGTTATTATTCACTTTTGGTAAAATTTAGGAATGCAAATGTAAGCTTTCGCGCCTATTCTTTGGAACGCAGCAATTGCAACAGGGCTTTGTAGCTTATCATTTTTGTAATAAGCGCTGCTATAACAGCCAAACCAATAAAGAGGCTCGCCCTATACGCAAGGGGGAGATCATTTATTGTAAGTGAAAAGTAATTGGTTAAAAATAAAACTGCCAATAATAGCGTAAAGGCCACAAACAGTGCGGTTTCTTTGAATAGATATGCAATAGAAATTTTATAATATCTACATACTAAAACGATTTCAGTCAAAAGAATTATTGTGTGGGATATTGCATTCACTTTGGCGCTTGCTACAGCACCCTCAAAAGGAATCCAAATTACATTGAGAATAAGGTTAATGATGCACATGCTGATCATGATACCGTTGAGCAATTTGAGCTTGCCATCAGCTGTTAATAGACTTCCATACACGTATTGCATGGAAAATGCAAAGCATCCAGGCATAAGCCATCGAAATGCGTCTACCGCCTGTCCGGAAGGATTATCGTAGATGAGCAAGAGCAAATGCTCGGGCAACATAAAGCCTAGGAGGCAGAAGGTCCATGTAACACTAAAAAGTATGCGACTCGAAAGTGATACCAAGTGTTGGATAGGATCCTTGGCGGCGAGCATGCGAGAGAATATGGGAAGCAGGAGTCCGGCAAAGAGATAAGAAATCATTCCATAGGACTCAAATATTCTAAATCCCAAGGCATACGTGCCGGAGGCTTGTGCCCCATCGATTCTTTCTAACAAAACACTATCTGCACGATAAATGATCATCGCAAATAAGGTAAGGGTAGCAAAGGGAAGGCTGCCTAATAAAATCTCTTTCTGCAGACTTTTATCCATCTTCCAATTCCACTGTTGTACATGCTTAGAAACCCAGTAGACAGCGAGGGACAGCGTGACAAGCAGTGCGGCAGTTTGAGCATAAATGAGATATTCTATTTTGAAAGAAAAATCACTTTTAAACCAAAGTAAATAGCCAAGGGTCGCCACGAGAAGTAGTTTGTCTAGGATGCTCAAGAGACTGTCATGCCGAAATAGATGTAAGCCAGATAGGTTGGATCGAAAGAAAAGTATGAGTGAAGAAATAATTTGGTTGACGACTAATAGGCTGAGCCCCATGAGTTGTGGCGCATTGTATCCGATTAGAATTCCCATAAAAAGACAAACCAAAGCATACACAAGAGCCAAGGAAAGTCGCAAGGACAGAAGTGATCCAAGATATTTTGAGTTTAACACTCCTTCTTGAGCCACGCGGCGTGTATTCCAGTTGGTAATGCCCATGTCTGGAATAATGTTGAGCAGAATGGAAAAGTTGATAAGCGCGAAATAGCTTCCAAACTGATCGGCACCGACACGATTTTGGATTTCAGCTTCAATGCCTAGGATATAAAAGGGCTTTATGAGCAGGTTGAGCCCTACCAAAAGGATCAAATTACTAACAAAGGTCTTTCTCATAGTGCGTGAACGGCGGGCAAGGTATGAAAGATGGACTTTATTTTCATTATATCTTTTTTTTAATGGGGTTCGTGTTTACTTTTGCGCCCGAAATTTAAACCAGATCGCATGTCTCAAGCTCATGGTAAAGTAGTGCAGGTAATTGGTCCAGTTGTGGACATTGCATTTCCTGCAGGTCAGAAGTTACCAAATATTCTAGACGCCTTAGTAATTAAAAAAGCCAACGGCGAAGACCTCATTTTGGAGTGTCAGCAACACATTGGTGAAGATACTGTTCGTGCCATCGCAATGGATGCCACAGAAGGTCTTCAGCGCGGTGCTTCTGTCATCTCTACCGGTAAGGGAATCACAATGCCTGTTGGTAATCAAATCAAAGGTCGCTTGTTTAACGTTGTAGGAAATGCCATTGATGGTATTCCGAATGTAGACAACAGCAACGGACGTGCGATCCACAACACACCTCCTCGATATGAGGATCTTACTACCTCTGCTGAGATTCTTTTCACAGGTATCAAGGTTATTGACTTGATCGAACCTTATGCGAAGGGTGGTAAAATCGGACTTTTCGGCGGTGCTGGTGTAGGTAAGACAGTATTGATTCAAGAATTGATCAACAACATCGCGAAGGCCTATGATGGTCTTTCAGTATTTGCTGGTGTTGGTGAGCGTACACGTGAAGGAAACGACTTGCTTCGTGAAATGATCGAGGCAGGTATCATCAAATACGGTGAAGAGTTCAACAAAGGAATGCACAAAGGAGACTGGGACGTTTCTAAAGTGGATCCAAAGGAGCTCGAGAAGTCTCAGGCTACCTTCGTATTCGGTCAGATGAACGAGCCTCCTGGAGCAAGAGCTCGTGTGGCATTGTCTGGTCTCACAGTTGCGGAATACTTCCGTGATGGTGATGAGAAGTCAGGCGGTCGCGATATCCTTTTCTTCATCGACAATATCTTCCGTTTCACACAAGCAGGTTCAGAGGTGTCGGCACTTCTTGGTCGTATGCCTTCTGCGGTAGGTTATCAGCCAACCCTTGCTACTGAGATGGGTGTGATGCAAGAGCGCATCACTTCTACCAAGAGAGGTTCTATCACGTCTGTTCAAGCGGTATACGTACCTGCGGATGACTTGACTGACCCGGCACCTGCTACGACCTTCGCTCACTTGGATGCTACCACGGTATTGAGCCGTAAGATTGCCGAGTTGGGTATTTATCCTTCGGTTGACCCATTGGATTCAACGTCACGTATCCTCACTCCACAAATCGTGGGTGAAGAGCACTATGCCTGTGCGCAGCGTGTGAAAAGAATTCTACAGCGTTATAAGGAACTTCAGGATATCATCGCCATCCTTGGTATGGATGAACTTTCTGAAGAAGATAAGCAGGCTGTATTCCGCGCTCGTAAGGTGCAGCGTTTCTTATCTCAGCCTTTCCACGTAGCGGAGCAGTTCACTGGTATCCCAGGAACACTCGTAGACATCAAAGACACCATCAAAGGATTTAATATGATCCTTGACGGTCACTGCGATGATTATCCAGAAGCTGCCTTCAACTTGAAAGGTACTATTGAGGAAGCAATCGAAGCTGGTAAGAAAATGTTGGACGAAGCTGCTAGCCGCAAATAATCATTGAAAAATGAAAATTGAAATTATTTCACCCGAAAGCACATTATTTCAAGGAGAGGTAGAATTTGTTTATCTCCCAGGAAGTGATGGTAGTTTGGGGGTATTAAATAACCACGCGCCACTCATTACTTCTCTGAAAAAGGGAACAGTAAGAGTAAAGGACACTGTCGGAAAAGAGCATCGATTTGATGTGAAAGGCGGTACAGTAGAGGTTTTCAATAATAAAATGATCATCCTCGCAGAATAAGACCTGTCGTGGTAAATGAAACTTAGGCCGGATTCTAGCGTATAGAATTCGGCCTTTTTGTTTTTCATACTTAAAGCTATAAGTTAGTTCTTGAGTCAAAAAGTCGTGATTAATAAAGGGTTAACAAGCAACTATACAACTTGCCTAGAGGTCTATTCGTATATTTGGGGCTCTCTTGGTACCACCCTGTGAAGATGAAACACTTATTATTAATTCTGATTTCGGTTTGCACTCTGACGGCGCGTAATGCCCTTGCTCAGACTATTACCACACAAGGAACAGAATTTTGGTTGGGGTTTATGAATAATTTTCAACCCGATCCGTCAGAAAAACTTCAACTTTTTATAGCAAGTGATATAGCAACGACAGGGACCGTGGCTATTCCCGGTGCAACTTGGTCGCAAAATTTTATTGTTTCACCAGGAGTCACTACGGTAGTCAATATACCCAACAATTTAGCTGAGGTCTTAACAAGCGCGACTATTGAAAATAAAGGAGTGCACGTCATCAGTGAATCGCCCATTTCAGTTTTTGCAATTAATTTCTCTATTACTACTGCTGATGCTTCTAAGATATTACCAGTTCAAGCTTTAGGAAATGATTATATCGCTTCTTCATATGCTGGGTTTTCTCAATATGCAAGCGAAATACTCATTGTAGCAACCGAAGATGAGACCGAGATTGTTATCGAACTTAGTTCGAATGCAGTTGGCCTAGACGATGATGATGATGTTGTCATTCAGCTACAACAAGGACAAACGTTTCAAATCTTAGCAGAAGTAGGAGAAGACCTGACCGGCACTCGCATCACAGCTACCGCAGCCTCAGGAGATTGTAGACCGTTTGCTGTGTTTTCAGGTGCTAACTGTGGTAATGTTCCTTCTTTGTGTCCTTACTGCGATCATTTGTATGAACAAAATTTGCCAGTCAATCAATGGGGCACAGAATATTTAATGGCACCCTTTCAGTATGAGAATAACTCAGGTACACTCCAGCCTAATCCGTACACTTATCGAATCATCGCGAGAGACGATAATACCATTGTGACGCTAAATGGTGCAACCGTGGTGAATTTGAATGCTGGCGAATTTGTTGAGTACAATGATGTATTGACTTCTGTTTTCATTAATAGCAGCGCACCGATTGCTGTTGCACAATTTTTACAAGGAGATCAATGCGCTGCTGAAGGCGATCCTTCCATGTTACTGTTAGATGCTTCGGACCAAAAAATTTCTTCCATTGCATTTTCTACGGTTGAGAGCACCATCATTACTCAGCACTATGTGAACATAGTCGCACGAACTGAAGATATCGGCAGCGTTACCCTTGATGGATTGAACATCAACGCAGCGTTGTTTCAGCCGTTTACAGGAAGCGCCACGCATCGCTGGGCCACTCTTTCATTGACCCAAGGATCGCATCACCTGAGCGCCCCCCAGGGAGTGAATGCATATATTTACGGAATAGGTCCTGCCGAGTCCTACGCATACTCTGTCGGCTCTTCCAAGCCCGACGAGCCTGCTACTTATGATGGTGTATTCTGTTCAAATAATGCAGTTACGATCAACGTCAGCAATGATTATCTCAACCCGATTTGGTACAATGCAAATGATTTAAATACGCAAATTTTTTCTGGATATACATATCAAATAAACGCTCCAGTGCAAACGGCTCTCTATCAAGTAAACGCATTGGAAGCAGCGAGTAATTGTCCAGTAGAATTGTTATATACCGTTGAATCATTGATTCCACCTGTATTTACCGTAGAACCAGGAAATACCACGATTTGCTCTTTTCAAGATATTCAATTCAATATTATTCCGGAGACCACAACTGCAACGTATAATTATTTGTGGTCGCCAAATGCGGGTTTGAACGATCCAACAATTCCTAATCCTACGGCAATTCCTTTCAACACTACCACCTACAATGTGACGGTAAGTACATTGACGGGATGTGCGTCAGCTTCTCAAAACGTTACTATAACGGTGCTCGATGGCACTGTTTCTCGCCTGAATGTATTGGCAGATGATGAATCCATCTGTGAGGGCAGCTCTACGCAGTTGCATGCTTTGGCGCAAGAAGTGGTTTGGTCAGACAATTTTGACCCTAGCATTTCGTGGGGTGATTGGCATGGTATAGTGGGCGGTACTTCGAGCACAATTTGCGGTGCCGCGTCCGGTGCTGCATTGTATTTTAATGGTGGTGGAGAACGCAGTGCTACTACCAAAGCAGTGAATGTTTCGAATGGAGGTACGATTTATTTTTCATTGAAAATAGCTGATGGAGTAACACCTTGTGACAATGCAGACCCAGGCGATGATGTAGTGCTACGCTATTCATTTGATGGAATAAATTTCTCTGTTTCCAACACCATAGCACAGTTCAATGAGGCATCATATTCAGATTTTACAAGCCTTGAGATAGAAATACCTGTTGCAGCGCAATCTACCGCCACCTATTTTAAGTGGATGCAAGTAGGTGCTTGGACTAATAATCAAGACAATTGGGTGCTCGATGAAATGTATATCGGAGCAAACAATACTGGTGCACTTAATTATTCTTGGTCTCCCTCGGCGAGTTTGGATGTTGTCAATATTGACAGTCCTAATGCTACTCCTCCGCAAACAACCACTTATACGGTTCAGGTTACAGATGCTTTAACAGGTTGTATTTACAGCGATTCTGTTACGGTCAGTGTTGATGGTGTTTTCGAAGTTTTGGTGAATTCACCCTTGGTAAAGTGTAGTGCTGGAATCATTACTTTGGAAGCAAATCCTACCGTGGCGGCTGCATACACTTACTCATGGTCAGCATCGGATGGTTCGATTAATAATTTACAACAAGAGTCACCTGTTGTAAATCCTCAGAGTGATGTGACCTTTACAGTGACACTTACCGCTCCTTCGGGATGCGAACAGCAAGCAAACATTGACGTTTTGGTTTCTGCCCTCAGCAGTGTGAGCATATCTGCCAACGATGATGATTTGTGTGGCGGCGAAAGCACAGCTATTATAGCAAATGTGGCCTCAGGAGACACGGATTATTCGGCGAGTTGGTCTTCAAGTCAACCCTTTGTGCCCCTCAACGGACAGTTAGAAATTACGGCGACACCCGCCCAGACAGGGACTTATTCAGTATTAATTACAGATAATCACACTGGATGTGAAAAGTCAGATAGCATCGAAATTAATGTGAGTGACTTAGGAACTCTTTCAGTTTCTCAAGAGGAAATATCAGAGTGCATTTTAGAAGGGTTTGGCATTGAAGCAAGCGTCTCTGGTACGGATGCGGTGAACTGGCAATGGGCACCAGCTAGCTGGGTCAATAATCCAAATGCCGCTAGTGTGGTACTCACGTCCAATAATAATGGTGTGCTTACAGTGACTGCTACTACCAATAGCGGTTGTACGGCACAACAGCAGATTAATTTAGAAACACAAGTTCCAGATTTGAATCTTGGTCCAGATCAAACGTTGTGTGAAGGGCAGTCGGCAAATTTATTTACTGGTTTATCTGCAGAATTTAATTTTCTATGGAATACGGGTGCAACAGATCCAGCATTGTTGGTGACTACTTCTGGCACCTATAACGTCGAGGTTTTGGCACCCAACGGTTGCGAATTTGGCGATGAAGTAACGGTTACATTTCAGGAAGTTCCAATGGTAGAATTGGGATTGGATTTTTCTTTTTGTGAGGGCGAAAGTGCTCAGATAACTGCCGGCACCAATACTTTGTATGGTTACCAATGGTCTACAGGAGAAGACACGCCTACCATTACTGTAAGCCAGGGAGGCGTTTATACAGTATTCGTGAGCAATGGCCTGTGCAGCTCGACAGATCAGCTTTTTGTTTTTGAAAATCCACTACCCGTTGATCCATTCAATCCCTATCAGGTGGAGACATGTTTTCAAATTCCGCCTTATGCAATAGAATTAGATGCCGAAAATGAAGGCTCTGTTTACTCGTGGGATGAAGGGGGTTCATCGCAAATTTTTAATGCTACCGAGCCTGGATTATACACTGTACATATCACATCAGAGTTTGGCTGCGAAGCTAGCTACTCCACATTCGTAGAGGAACGGTGTCCGGGGTATATCTATATTCCCAACGCTTTCACACCCGACAATGATGGTCTCAATGATGCGTGGCTCGTAGAGGGTGTCAATATCCGAACGTTCAAATTAGAGCTATGGAATCGCTGGGGAGAACTCATCTTCACGAGTGATTCTATACGCAAACCTTGGCTGGGACAGCGCAAGGACGGCGACCAATACGTAGAACCCGGAGTATATGTCTATAAAATCATCTATACCATAGACGATCCATCACAGCCTATTAGTCCAGAATATGAGATTATGGGTAATGTAACGCTTATTCGTTGATTTCGATAAAGCGCTTCACGTCGCGAATAAGGCCGAAAACAACCAAGGTATCCGTTTCGTAGATTACTGTTTCCGATTTTGGTACGCCGATGATGTGTTCCTCAAGTTCCACCTCACCATCTTGATTTTCTTTCATTTCATAAGTTCTTTTGAGCGTAATGAGGGTGAGGCCATATTTATCTCTTAAGCCAATATCTTCTAATGTTCTATTAGCAACACCTTTGGGGCATTTGATTTCCGCAATTTCATATTCGTCAGGAAGACGTAAAAATGCGGTGATACTTGGATTTAGAAGACGTTCTGCAACGATGGTGGCGACTTCGCTTTCTGGAGAAAGAATTTCTTCAACACCAATTTTTTCCAAAATTCTCTTTTGCGTTTCTCCGCTCGCACGAGCGATCACGCGTGGAATGCCCATATCGATGAGGTTGATTGCAGTGAGTACAGTGGCTTCAAAATTTTCGCCAATAGCGATAATCACTGCTTTCATTTCGTGAATTCGATTGGCTTCCAGCACTTTTTTATCCGTGCTATCAAGAGCAATAGCAAGGGACACAGTGTCTTTGATGTCTTCGATTTTTTCTTCATCCATATCGAAGGCATAGACTTCAGCGCCTTGCGCAGCGAGGCGTTGACAGATTTCTCTACCATATCGGCCAGCGCCGATTACCGCATATTTTTTAGGCATAACTTTCCTTTTCTATTACAAAGATATACTAAGCGCAGCGTCAAGACTGTGAACTCAGTCCCAGAAAAGAGAAACGGGATATTTTTGCTATAATGTTACTTTTACCTACCTTCAAGAAGCGTGGTGAGAACTTGGCCAAATAAGAAAACATCTTCAAAAGAATTATAGAGGGGTACAGGAGCGAGTCTGATAACATTCGGCTCACGCCAATCGACAATTACCCCATTGGCGGCAAGATCACGCACCAATTGTTTGGTGGCGCCCGGTACAACAACGCTTAATTGACAGCCTCGCTGCATCGGATCACTGGGCGTTAGAATATAAAGTGCAACATTTGTTTGCGATGCTACCTGCTGCACTACAAATTCAAGATAGCCTGTCAGTTTCATCGCCTTTTCACGCAATGCATGCGTTCCTACTTTTTCGAAAATATCCAATGATGCTTTGTGTGCCGCCATGCTCAACACTGGAGCGTTGCTCATCTGCCACGCTTCTGCACTTTCGATGGGATCAAAACCCGGCTGCATTTGAAAACGAGTCGATTTGTTGTGTCCCCACCAACCTGCCAAACGAAGAAGGTTTTTATCTGCATGATGTCTTTCA
>JBILSZ010000124.1:0-6903 GCA_044371755.1 Flavobacteriales bacterium
CGCTCATTTCTCAAAATTCGGCATATTTCCATGCCATTAGTCCCCGGTAAATTGATGTCGAGCACCAATAAATCAAATGACTGTTTTTGACAATAAGCCAATCCCTCACTTCCGTCTGAAAATCGCACCACATCACACTCTAGGTCTTTCAAGTGAATGTCCAGGACATTCGAAATATCCTTGTCATCCTCAATAATTATGACTCTCTTTCTCATTTCACTGCCCCTGTGATAATTTTGTTACAAATTTGTTACATCTTTGAATTTGGTCCCAGAGGCCAGCCTGAAGCAGTGTCAACCGATATTGATTCAGGATAAGTTTAGTTGTTAGTTAAATTAAACCCTCGAATCGTCGGGGGTTTATTTTTTATGATACTTTTCCATGAACGGTGACAATATTCAATAAAAAGTGCCTTTCTTCGTAGGTCAAATTTAAAATATAATGAACATTCGATTTTTAAAGGCGGGGCTCATTGCCCTTGTGTTGGGAGTTGCCACATCAGCAGTGGCTCAAAAAAAGGGAACAGAAGAACCAAAGGCACCGGTAAGTTTACAATGGCAGCACGGGGATGCTTCGATGGATAACATCATAGGAGTTAGTTCTTTCAGAGCAATGGAAGAGCTAGTAAAAGACAAGAAGCCTACGCCAATCATTGTGGCTGTAATCGATAGTGGTACAGAAACATTTCACCCTGATTTAAAAAATAATTTATGGTTTAACAGCGATGAGATTCCATCCAATGGTATTGATGACGATAAGAATGGTTACATTGATGATGTTTATGGATGGTCATTCATCGGCGGAAAAGAAGGCGATGTGAGCGGTGACAACCTCGAGTTTACACGCATTTACAAAAGTCTGAAAGAAAAATTCGAAGGTAAAGAAGCTGCAAGCATTTCAAAAGCAGACAAAAAAGAATACGATCGTTACCTCAAATTCAAAGCTGGATTCGAAGATCGTGTGAAAAAAGCGAAAGAAGAAAAAGCGCAATTTGATCAATTCTACCAAGTTTTCCTCATGGCCGATGGTATGATGAAAGGCGCTACAGGCAAAGAAGAGTATACTGTCGAAGACCTACAAGCACTCCAACCAAAAGACGAGATGACGGCAGGGTTTCGTGAAATGATGGTACAAGTGCTGCAGGCTGGATTGGTTGAACAAATGGACTCTTGGAGAGAGCATGTTGAAGACCAAATGAATTTCTCATATAACCTGGAATTGGACACGCGCCAAATCGTTGGAGACAATTATGCCGACGTTAGAGAGCGCAATTATGGTAATAATCATGTAGACGGACCGAAAGCGGAACATGGCACACACGTGGCTGGTATTATCGGCGCTACACATAATGAATTTGGTATCAATGGAATTTCTCGTGCTGCAAAGTTGATGATAGTACGCTGCGTGCCAGGTGGTGACGAGCGTGATAAAGATGTTGCCAACGCAATTCGCTATGCAGTAGATAATGGCGCAAAAATCATCAATATGTCTTTTGGAAAATCTTACTCACCAAACAAAGACGTAGTAGATGAGGCCGTAAGATATGCCGAGAGCAAAGACGTGTTATTAGTGCATGCAGCAGGAAATGACAGCAAGAATATCGACAAAGCTGATAATTTTCCTAATAAAAAATATTTAGACGGAAAATCGTGCACCACTTGGTTGGAAGTAGGAGCAAGCGGCTCGAGCAAAGAAGCGCTTGTAGCCCCTTTCAGCAATTTTGGTAAAAAGAGTGTAGATGTATTTGCCCCAGGTGTAGATGTGTATAGCACTATGACAGGAGATTCATACAAAAAAGAAAGTGGAACATCTATGGCCGCTCCAGTCACTGCCGGTGTCGCCGCAGCTTTGTGGTCTTATTATCCCAACCTTACAGCAAAACAGGTGAAGGAAATCATCATGAAGTCGGCAGTACCCTATAAGAAACTCAAAGTAACACTTCCAGGAAGTGAAACGGAAGAAAAGCCAGAAGGAAAGAAAATCGCCTTCGGTAGTTTGAGCAAAACAGGCGCCGTAGTCAATCTTTACCAAGCAATAATGATGGCGGAGAAGATGAAGTAATTGGAAGTTGGAAGATGGAAGATGGAAGATGGAAGATGGAAGTTAGAAGTTAGAATTTGGAATTTAGAAGTTATATATTTCTATTCCAATCTCCAAATTCCAAATTCCAATCTCCAAATTCCAATCTCCAATCTTCCAATCTCCAATCTTCAATCTCCAATCTCCAATCTCCAATCTCCAATCTCCAATCTTCCAATCTCCAATCTCCAAATTCCAATCTTCCAATCTTCCAATCTCCAATCTCCAATCTCCAATCTTCCAATCTTCCAATCTTTCAACCTCTACTTCCCCGCCTTCTTATAGTATCGGATATAGTCGATGTCCATGGAGATTGGGAAAAGATCCGGTTTGTCTGGGCCATCGGGCGTTTTCTTGACACTTACGTTTGAAATAATTTGCATGGGATCCCGCGGGAATGGAGTTTCTTCCAATTTCGCGGGATTCTTTCTTTTTACAAAATCTTCGCAGACTTTACCGACACCACGCATTCCTTTGAAGCGATACATTGTTCTGCGTAACTTGCCATCTACCCACCACTCTATTTTACACTCATCCCAAACGCAAGTGAAAGTGTGAAAGCCCTCACTCATGTCCTCTCCAAGATATCCTTCAATGCTCATGCGACCTTTATAATGGGCGGTCATGTTGTGCCATTTGCATAAACGGGCTTCACTATAAAACATTTTTAGTGGACCCTTCACATCCCAATATTCAAACACATCGATCTCGTTATTCACGCCATCTTTTTCACCATACATCCAAAAAGCAGAATTGAGACCTTTAGATTTGGGCAAGCGGCAGCGAATTTCGTACATACCAAAATCAAAGCTCTTTTTCGACATGATTTCACCGCTGGAGTGCGTGTGATTGCCCTTCATTTCTTTCATTCCATCCTTAATCCATATCGCGAACGGGCGATCGTACATCGTATCATTTTTGAGAATCAGACGGCATAGCCCTTGACTTACCTCTACATTATTTTTGGAGTACCAGACATAATTGGAACCCTGCATTGGGTCGCGTGGAATGCCTTCTATCACATGCCATTTAGACACATCTATTTTTTCGCCATTAAAATCATCACCGAAGTTGAGCACCCAGCGCTCATCCACCCCAGCCGAACTTTTTCTAACGATAGTATCCTGACCCGAAGCAATAAATGGCAAGATTAAAAATGAAAATAGTAGTTTTCTCATAGAAACAAAGATAGGAATTCTAGCGACAAGCGACGGAGGGACGGAGGGACGGAGGGACGGAGGGACGAAGGGACGAAGGGACGAAGGGACATGTTGAATATACTTTTTTCATTAAATTGGACACCAAATAATTCTATTATTGAGGGCTTGGGCACATAAGTATCTTTCTAAGCTCTGACAATACCCTTAATGCACTCACTCCAATGTCATTCCAAATTAAAACCAACGAAGCATACGAAACAGCTTATAAAAAGAGTGTCAACGAACCAGAAGCATTCTGGAACGAAATAGCAGGACATTACCAATGGCGCAAACCATGGGATAAAACATTAGAATGGAATTTCGAAGAACCACAAGTCAAATGGTTTATCAACGGGAAACTCAATATCACAGAGAATTGTCTCGACCGCCACTTGGAGCAACGCGGCAATAAACTCGCATTGATATGGGAACCGAATGATCCGAAAGAAAAGGCCATTCGATATACCTACCGTGAATTGTATCAAAATGTAAATCGCATGGCGAATGTCCTCAAGAACATTGGTGTTCAAAAAGGAGATCGTGTGTGTATTTATTTACCGATGATTCCTGAATTAGCATTTGCTACGCTCGCTTGCGCTCGCATCGGTGCCATTCACAGCGTTGTATTCGCTGGATTTAGTGCAAACTCTGTAGCAGATCGAATCAATGATAGCCAATGTAAATTCGTCATCACCTCTGATGGACTCAATCGCGGACCGAAGCAAATCCCTACAAAAAGCGTTGTAGATGAAGCATTGGAACATTGCACAAGTGTAGAAAAAATGCTTGTCGTAGATCGCCTTGGTTGGCCTGTGAATATGGTCACTGGGCGCGACGTATGGTACCATGAAGAAGTCGCAAAAGTGAGTGATCAATGTGAAGCTGAAGAAATGGACAGTGAAGACCCGCTTTTCATTCTTTACACCAGTGGTAGCACAGGAAAGCCAAAAGGAGTGGTGCACACTTGCGGCGGATATATGGTATATGCAGGTTACAGCTTTGCCAATGTTTTTCAATATAAAGAAAGTGATATCTATTGGTGCACCGCAGACGTGGGTTGGATCACAGGACACACTTACATATTATACGGTCCGCTTTCACAAGGCGCCACTACCTTGATGTTTGAAGGTGTACCAACCTATCCCGATCCCGGAAGATTTTGGCAAGTGGTAGACAAACATAGCGTCAATATTTTTTATACCGCACCAACTGCAATTCGATCTTTGATGGCCAGTGGTGTGGATCACGTGCTCGCATATTCGCTTCATAGTCTTAGAGTGCTTGGAAGCGTAGGCGAGCCTATCAATGAAGAAGCTTGGCATTGGTATCATACGCACGTGGGCAAAGGAAAATGCCCTGTAGTGGATACATGGTGGCAAACTGAAACTGGAGGCATCATGATATCTGCATTAGCAGGCGTATCGGAATTAAAGCCCGCACACGCAGGCCTGCCGCTGCCGGGAGTGCAGCCCATACTCGTTGATGCAGAAGGAAAAGAAATAGAAGGCAATGATGTAGAAGGATATTTGTGCGTGAAATATCCGTGGCCATCAATGATACGCACCACCTACGGTGATCACGAACGCTGCCGCATCAATTATTTTGCGACGTACAAAAATCTATACTTCACAGGAGATGGTGCCCGAAGGGAAAGCAACGGAATGTATCGCATCATTGGCCGCGTAGACGATGTAATCAATGTAAGCGGTCACAGATTTGGCACTGCGGAAATCGAAAACGCTATTAATCAAAATAAAAAAGTCGTTGAAAGCGCCGTGGTTGGGTATCCTCACGATATCAAAGGGCAAGGCATCTATGCATATGTGATTTTGAATGATTATGAGGGAAATAACAACAATCAAACACGTGACGAAATCATAGAGAGTGTGGTGGAACATATTGGTCGCATTGCCAAGCCAGATATAATCCAATTCGTGACAGGCTTACCCAAAACACGCAGCGGAAAAATCATGCGACGTATCCTACGTAAGGTTGCTGAAGGAGAAATTACTTCTTTAGGTGACACGTCTACCCTACTCGATCCACTGGTGGTGGAGGAGATAGTTGGTAATAGGGTAATAAGATAATAAGATAATAGGGTAATAGGGTAATAGGGTAATAGGGTAATAGGGTAATAAGATAATCCATTTAAAATTTGATTTTCAAAAAGATGATAAAACAATAACCTATTATCTTATTATCTTATTATCTTATTATCTTATTATCTTATTATCTTATTAACTTATTATCTTACCACCACCACGTGCCCCTGCGCTTCGGCAACCTCGATGCCGCGGATGGCGCGGAATTGATAAATGTAGATTCCGTCAGGAACATAATGCGCACCTTTTGAATGCTCTCCCATCCAGGGCTCTGCTATGTTATCGGATTCAAACACGAGTTGTCCCCAGCGATTGAATATTTGTAGTAAAAAACTATCGGTATCTGGACCAAGGACTTTGAATACATCGTTAAGTCCATCATCGTCTGGGGTAAATGCATTTGGAATAGAAAAGCGAAATTCTTCCAATGCGATTGGCTCAGTATCAGGATCGTCCACAGGAACTTCCGGATCATCAACGGGATCTTCTTCCTCTTCTTCCTCGGTATCACAAGCAAGAATTTCAACGCTCGCTTGCTGAGTGCAAAAACCTATAGTCCTTGTGAGGTTAGTTATGCCCGCTGTTGCAACCTGTATACTAGGTGTGGTAGCACCAGTACTCCATAGGTAACTCGCGCCTGCAGCCGTAGCATTCAGAGTGACCGACCCATCGCAGAGATCATCTCCAACTAAGCTAAGGGGAGGCATTGGAACGACCGATACCATGTCGATATACATGTATGGAAATGGCATCGTTCCCGTGTTTTCAAAACCTGATAGCACCATAACATCTTCCCCTCCTTGGGCCACGTAGGTACCGCTAATCAACGTCCATTGGGTCGGATCAAAGTCAACGGGACCTTGAACATGAGCCTCAAGTCCCAATTCCATCGGACTTTCTAGAAGGGGATTCGTCGTAAATTATGCGCCCATGCTCGGTGCAACTTCTGGAGACTCTTGCGTAACAGAAGAGTAAAATGAAACGCAGTACGTTATACCCGCTAACATTGGAGATAATAAACTAACTTGAGCATACTCAGGATTTCCAACACTCGCTTCAAGATTCAAATACTGATCACCATCAAACGCATCAATGGTTGAAGGCGGAAAAAAAATAGCACCTTCAAAACCCAAATCAGGAGTATTGGTCTGATCCAAATCCAAATAATGATTCCATGACTGCGCGCACACTAGCTCTGTAATGGGCAGTACGCAATTGTCCATCAACTCAAAACTTGGATTGGGTACCAAATTCTGAGCGCTCACATTAAACGAATGAAAAAAGTGCAAAAGAAATATTATCCAAAAACGCTTCATACAATCAGGACAAAAAAAGAAATCTAAAGGTTGTATGAAACATTACATAGTATTACCCTATTATCCTATTATCTTATTATCCTATTATCCTATTATCTTATTATCCTATTATCTTATTAACTTGTTATCTTATCTTTGCATCATAAACAATTTGAAAACCATTAAGCCTATATGACGATCTCCCGTTATTCTGAAAAAAACGCACTC
>JBILSZ010000043.1:0-22579 GCA_044371755.1 Flavobacteriales bacterium
CAGCGCCTTGTAGAAGACATTGTGGCCATCAGCGATCAAAAAGTAGAAGAAATCGCATATGTAGTTGGAAGATTTGGAGAAGCAGCAGAAAAACATCTCATAGCTGTCGCCGAAAGTCTCGGTGCGAAAGGTACTATTCACTATCAAGATGAAGCTCTCGGCACAGCACACGCCATTCTATGCGCTGCCTCCGCTCTCGAAGGACCTGTTACTGTTGCCTTCGCAGATACACTTTTCCGCGCGGATTTCAAACTAGATACCGCCAAGGATGGAGTGCTTTGGGTGCAAAAAATTGATGACCCCCGCCAATTCGGAGTGGTCATCGTCAATGCCGATGGTGTGATTACAGAGTTCAAAGAAAAACCTCAGGAGTTTGTCTCAGATCTCGCCATGATAGGAATTTATTATTTCAAAGATGGCGCGCGTTTGAAGGCAGAACTGCAATACCTCATCGATAACAATATCACAAACAGCGGCGAATACCAACTTCCAGATGCTTTACGAAACATGGTAAATAAGGGAGCGCAATTTGCCCCTGGCACTGTGAGCGATTGGATGGACTGTGGAAATAAGGATGCCATGATAGACACCAACAAAAAAGTGCTAGGCTATATTTCAAAAGATTTGAAAATCCCTTCAAACGCTTCGATTAATAATTCAGTGATCATAGACCCTTGCTTCATAGGCGAGGGCGCAGTAATTACCAACGCAGTAGTTGGCCCCTTTACCTCTGTGGGCGCTGGCGCGCATATCACCAACGCAGTAGTAGCTTCATCTATCGTTTTGCCTCAAAGCAAAATCCAAAGCGCCAATCTTTCCGATTCGATGATTGGTGTAGCGTCCGAAGTGCGCGGTTCGGCACAAGTATTGAGTCTTAGCGATTATTCAGTAGTAAAATAATTAATTTGAAAACTTATCTCATCTTCATATTCTGTATTGTCTTTGCGGCTTGCGGCGCTAAGAAAAACGCCACCGACAAAAAATCTGAAGGCGATGCGAGCGTGCAGCCCGATGAGATGCGCCCAAAAATCGATACAAAGTTTGAAGAATATTTTTTTCAAGCACAACTGCTGAAATCAAAGGGCGACAGCAAAAAAGCGTACGATGCATTCAATGAATGCCTCAGTCTTAGGCCCAATGAACCCACGGTTAACTATGAGCTTGCTCGCATCGAGCGCGCTGTGTTTATGAACGCTGAGAGTGCCAACGCCAAAATAAAAAAGAGCTTAGCCGCAGACCCAAAAAATCCCTGGTATCACCGTTTACAAGCAGAGATTTTTATGGACTTAGGAAAATATGAGCTAGCAGCAAAGTCTTTCAAAACGTGCTACGAACTAAATCCTGACGATCCAAACACACTGTATGATCAAGCTTCTGCGCTAATTGGCGCCAATAAAATCACCGAGGCAATCGCAGTCTATGATCAACTAGAATTGAAAATGGGAGCTTATGAAGAGCTTAGTTTTCAAAAGCACGATTTGTATTTACAAATCAACCAGCCACAAAAAGCTGCGCGTGAACTAGAAAAACTCGCTGAAGCCTTCCCCTCTGAAGCCCGCTACTGGGGCGTTGTTGCACAATTCTACTATCAAAACAACGAACGCGAAAAAGCAAAAGCAGCCCTAGACAAAATGGTGCTGGCCGACCCCGACAACGGGATGGTACACTATCAACTCAGTGAGTATTACGCTGCTACTGGCGATGAAAAACGATCTTACGAGGAATTAAAACAAGCATTTCAAACCTTTGATCTATCCATCGATCAGAAGATCATGATCATGGTGAAATATTATCAACTCACTGAGAATAGTCCAACTTATCTGCCTCAGGCTTATGAACTGCTAGATATACTCATAGCAGTTAACAAATCTGAAGCAAAGTCATTCTCCATACAAGGTGATTTCCTATTCCGCGATCGGAGAGACAACGAAGCGCTCGAAGCATTTCAAAAGGCTCTATCCCTAGATAAAAGCAAAAGTCAAATTTGGGAGCAAGTATTAGCCCTTCAATTATCGCTGAACAAGTTTGATCAGCTCGCTCAAGACGGGCAGACCGCCATTGAGCTATTCCCCACAAACCCTTTGTTTTATTGGTACACCGGCAATGGGATGGAGCGAAGTGGAAAGTTGCCTGAAGCCATCGAAACGTGGAATATGGGAAAAGAAATGGTGGTTGAAAATAATGACTTGTTGAGCCAGTTTTATTCCTCTCTTGGAGGCGCATATAACAAAACAAGAGACTTTCAAAAGTCAGACGAGGCTTATGACAAAGCTATTTTGCTTAATCCTAATGACGTCTTTACATTAAACAACTACGCGTATTATCTTTCTTTGAGAAAAACTAAGCTAGATCGCGCTGAGCAGCTCATCAAAAGAGCTCTAGAAGAAAGCAATGGCAACGCAAACTTCTTTGATACTTATGCTTGGGTACTTTTCCAAAAGGCAAATTACCCTGAAGCCCTCGTCTGGATTGAGAAAGCTATCAATAGCACAGCCTCCCCTTCCGCAGAGGTGAGAGAACACTATGGTGACATTTTATTTAAGAATAATAAAATTGATGCTGCTGTCGAACAATGGAAAATGGCTCAGCAGGGCGGAAAAGCCTCAACTGATTTAAACAATAAAATATCTAAGCGCTCGCTCGAATGATCATTCGGTTTTTACATCCATATCTATTCATCTTTTCTGTTGTAATGTTGCTTTCAGCCTGCAGATCAAGCAAAAGCACAACAGAAATAAAAGAACCACCGAAGGATCGTTCGGCTTCTTACTTGCTCAAACGGTATGAAAAAAATAAATTTGAATATGATTGGGTCGGAATGAAGATCGACGCAGATTTTGTCACCATGGGCGAATCTCAAGGTTTCAAGGCTTCGATTCGAATGAAAAAAGACAGCATGATTTGGATTTCAATCTCGCCAGCCCTCGGTATCGAAGTCTTTAGAATTCTCATCACACCCGATAGCCTTAAATATCTATCGAAAATTCCAGATAATAAATTTTACTACGTAGGCACCAGCGCTTCGCTGTCGGAGTTAGCAAAGATTGATTTGGATTTTGATATGCTCCAAGACATTTTGATTGGAAATGCTATTGGACTAGAGAAAGACGAAGGTAAATTCAGAACTTCTGTTGATGGATTCAATTATCTTCTCACAAGCAAATACAAAAGAAAAGTGAAAAGAGTAGTCGGCATCGATGATCGCAAACTCTCTCCTACAGATACCATTGTGGTCAATCCCAACGACCCGCGCTACCAGCGATCACTGCGTCGTGCAGACGAAGACGAACTCATCGTGTCACGCTACTGGCTCGAATCGGAAAATTTTAGAATGGTGCGATCGGTGTTTAATGACCTCGTAAATCAACGCGCTATTGATATTTCCTACGCTGATTTCAAACAAGAGGGAGAACAATATTATCCCTCACGCTGCGTAATGAAACTTGCAGAAGCGGGCCGACAAGAAGAACTGAGTTTTAGAACGACCAAACTGGTCATAGACAAAACATATGATTTTCCTTTTGAAATTCCAGAAGGATTCGAAAAAAAACAACCCAACTAGTCACATCATTTCCACTCGTCGATGAAAACAATAAAAATACTTGCGCTGCTGCTCATATTTATTGGATTCAGCGTGGCCTTCAGTCAAAATAAAAAAGAAGACCTGCAAAAACAACGAGAAGAAATCAACGCGAAAATCGCTTTGACGAAAAAGCTCATTCGCGAATCAGAATCCAATCAAAAGGTTACAAGCAGCCAACTCGCCATTCTCAACGAGCAGCTCACGTATCGCGAACAATTACTGCGCAACATCAATCGTGATATCAATAATATTGACGGCGAAATAGGGTCAAAAGAAGCAAACATTTCCAATCTCAATTCTGAGCTTGAAAAGCTTAAAAAAGAATATGCACGAATGGTCGTTCAAGCCTACAAAAACCGATCGTCGTACGATAAGTTAATGTACATTTTTTCATCAAAAAATTTCAATCAAGCATTCAAACGACTAAAGCTAACCCAGCATTATGCGGCCACTCGAAAGAAACATGTGGCGGAAATCGAGGAAACGAAAACTGAAATTTCTGTGAATATTCAAGCGCTGCAGGCCGACAAACAAGAGAAAGAAAGGCTTGCGAATGCCAAAGAAAAAGAGAAAAAAGAGATCGCTCAAAACAAAGAAAGTCAGCAACAAAAACTGAGTTCACTTCAAAAAGAAGAAAAAAAACTACGCGATCAGCAGAAAAAACAAGAGTCGGATAGAAAGAAGCTATCCGCGAAGATTGAAGAGATTATCAAAAAAGAGATTGAGGACGCGCGCAGAAAAGAAAAAGAAAGAGCCGAGGCTGAGGCCAAGAAAAATGCTGCTGCAGGAACTGCCGGCACCAAACCTAACGACAAATCGACTACAAAGCCTATCACTGCTGCGCCTGAGGTGGTGGCATTGAGTGCAGATTTTGAAAAAAATAAAGGAACATTACCTTGGCCCATCTCTTCTGGCGTCATTACTCAGCGCTTTGGAAAACATCCACACGCTAGTATTGCGGGTATTGAGGTCAACTCGAATGGTGTGGACTTCGTGACTGAAAAAGACGCGAGTGTTTACGCTGTTTTTGGAGGTACCGTGACGAGTATTTTCTCAATTCCTGGAGCCGGCCAAAATGTGATCGTTACACATGGATCGTACAAAACCGTTTACTCCGGCTTGACCAATGTCTCCGTTTCAATTGGTGATAAAGTGGCTACGAAGGAGAAAATTGGAAATGTGCTTTACGATGGCGAAGAGTACACGATGCACTTTGAAGTGTGGAAGGTGAATGCTGAAAGTGGAACAGCTCAAAATCCAGAATCTTGGATCAAGCGACGTTGATATCTAGCGAACGCAAGCCCTGCAAACCTCCGCTATGTATTGCGAGGATTTTTTGATTGGGTATAAAAAACCCTTTTTTTACTAAATCATCGATGCCCCACATCATCTTGGCAGTGTACACTTGATCAAGCCACCAACCTTTTTCTTCTTTTTTCTCTAGAATAAAATTAATGAGTTCGGGTGTGTGCCGCGCGTAGCCTCCAAAGTGATAATCATCTATAAATGTTACTGCTTCCATCACCTCCTCTGTAGCTTCTTTATCCATTAGAAAATAAAGCAACTGACTCACCACTTGATCACGCATAAAACCGCCTTTGAGCGATGAGAAAACAAGAAGTTTTTGATGAGGTTTGAGTCGGAGAGCCAGTCCTGCGGCCATTGTGCCCGTGCCTCCCGCACAACAAATGACATCATACACTTCATCATTCACATCGAGCATATCCATACATCCATTCACCCCCAAATAATTGGCGCCTCCTTCGGGTATGATATGGGCCGGACCATATTCGGCAAGCAACCACATTTTAAAATCTTCTGTATGCTTCTCCCGATATGCCTCCCGTGTAACAAACTCGAGCTGCATCCCCCAAGACTCCGTGTCTTTCAGAGTTTGACTTAAATATTCTGGCCTTTCACCTCTGATGATCCCTATACTTTTTAATCCATTTTCTTTTGCAAAATATGCAGTAGCGTGAATATGATTGCTCCACGCTCCGCCAAAGGTGATGATCAACTCAATGCCCTTCCGTTGGGCCATTTCTACATTATATTTGAGCTTATACCACTTGTTGCCTGAAACAATAGGATGGTTCCTTTCACAATGCTTCACAAATATGGCTGGCGATGAGGTCCACTGAGAATATTCCATGGCGGCGAATATCAACATTTAGTTTTAAATAAACTTTTTTACGGCTGCGTTGTTTAACGTCATTATGTTCATTTTAGCGCACTAGTGATGGAAGAGAAAGAAATAGAAAATAGCGCTCCTACTCACGACCCTAACGCCGACTATTACTACAGCCCCGAAGGATACATTGTGTTCACAGAAAAGTATCATCTCAAGCGTGGTTATTGTTGTCAAAGCGGTTGTAAACATTGCCCTTTCGGTTTTGATAAAAAAACTGGTCGTTTCAAGGCAGTAGACTAACTTTGTCATATGTTGACAGCAGATAATGTATTGACCAAAAATTCCTTTCAAACGATGATTTTGGAAGGAATTCCGGCCGAAATTCCGGCGACACCCATTTTCCAAGAAGGCATCAACCGTGCTCCTAAAAGGAAAGACATTCTTTCTAAAGAGGAAAAAAAACTCGCTCTTCGAAATGCCCTAAGGTATTTTCCCGAAGAGCTGCACGCTTCTTTGGCCCCCGAATTCTTGGCCGAACTCAAAGAGTACGGCCGCATCTATATGTACCGATACAAGCCGGACTATGAGATATATGCTCGTCCGATTGATTGGTACCCTGCGCGCTCACAGCAAGCTGCGTCTATAATGCTCATGATTCAAAACAACCTCGATCCGGCAGTCGCTCAACACCCCTATGAGCTTATCACTTATGGTGGCAACGGAGCCGTGTTTCAAAACTGGGCTCAGTACCGCCTGGTGATGAAGTACCTCGCCGAGATGACCGATGAGCAAACACTCGTCATGTATAGCGGTCATCCCCTCGGTTTGTTTCCTTCTAGCAAAGACGCTCCAAGAGTGGTAGTGACAAATGGCATGATGATCCCCAATTACAGCAAACCAGATGATTGGGAAAAATTCAATGCCCTCGGAGTAACACAATATGGTCAAATGACCGCTGGGTCATACATGTATATTGGCCCTCAAGGTATTGTGCACGGCACTACCATTACTGTAATGAACGCCGCACGAATGGTGCGTGCAGCCCGTGGCGACAATTCTGTTCAAGACCTACCAGCTAAAGGGCTTCTTTTCGTTACTGCCGGTCTTGGTGGAATGAGCGGAGCCCAACCAAAAGCGGCAAACATCGCCGGTTGTGTGAGCGTGACCGCAGAAGTAAATCCAAAAGCTGCTCATAAAAGACACGAACAAGGCTGGGTAGATGTAATTCTCGAAGATATTCATGAGCTCGCCGTTCAAGTAAAACAGGCCCTTGCCGAAACGAAAACGGTTTCTTTTGCATACGTTGGAAACATCGTAGATGTATGGGAAAAATTCCTAGACGCAGATATTAAAATCGACCTGGGAAGCGATCAAACTTCGCTTCACAATCCTTGGGCTGGTGGCTACTATCCCGCAGGACTTTCGTTTGAAGAAAGTAATCTCCTAATGGTTGAAAGCCCAGAAATTTTTTCAGAAAAAGTAAAAGACTCGCTTCGCAGACATGCTGCTGCGGTGAATGAGCATGCTGCTAGAGGCATGTATTTCTTTGATTATGGAAATGCTTTCTTGCTCGAGTCTTCGCGCGCGGGGGCTGAGGTAATGGCCGAGGACCATATTCGTTTCAAATACCCAAGCTATATTCAAGATATTCTCGGTCCGATGTGCTTCGACTACGGATTCGGGCCGTTCAGATGGGTTTGCTGTAGCGGAAAAGACGAAGACTTGCGCAAGACTGATAAAATTGCAGAGCAAATATTAATTGAAATTAAAAAAGACGCCCCTGAAGAAATCCAGCAACAGCTCGCTGATAATATTCGATGGATACAAGAAGCAGAAAGCAACAAACTCGTAGTGGGTTCCAAAGCTCGAATTCTTTATGCTGATGCACTCGGTAGAATGATGATTGCAAAAGCATTCAACGATGCTATTGCCAAAGGAGAAATAGGCCCTGTAGTGCTCGGTCGCGATCACCATGATGTGTCTGGAACTGATTCCCCCTACCGCGAAACATCAAACATTTATGACGGAAGTAGTTTCACAGCAGATATGGCTGTGCATAATTTCGTAGGCGATGCATTCCGTGGCGCCACGTGGGTAAGCCTTCACAACGGCGGCGGCGTTGGCTGGGGCGAAGTAATCAACGGTGGATTTGGAATGTTGCTCGACGGTAGCAGCGATAGCGAAAGAAAATTACTTAACATGCTTCATTGGGACGTCAATAATGGAATCGCAAGACGCTCTTGGGCACGCAATAAAGAAGCAATTTTCGCAATCAAGCGTGCAATGGAAATGAACCCTCTTTTAAAAGTAACTGTGCCGAATATCGTGGATGATAACATCATCAATGGCTTAATCTAGCAGTTTCTTTAACAGATTTTAGCAATATCAAAGCCCCGTTCATACGGGGTTTTTTTTTGTTCAAACGTCATATCGGCACACCATCCAAAACTATGTGCAATTCAACCCCCGATTTTGACAAGTGGAAACGATTAACATATAAAAACGTTTCCTACTGTGTTGACTGTGCATACTTTTGACTCACCAATTGTTTGAACACAAAATGATCGCCCGATCTATTTATATCATCCTTCTACTCCTCTTGACCAACTGCATGAAGGCTCAGGAGGTGGTTGACAAATGGAAGTTCAAGCCTTCATTTTCTTTGGGCTTGCTCAATGGCGGCCGTGCTACGTCCTCTACATTTTACTTCAAAAGCGGAATTGGTGGCTATGCTTACTTTAATTCAATAAATGAGGCTAGTAGCTTTCGCCCAAGCGTCAGCGTTGGTGTGGAGCGACTCAATGAGGAAGTACTCATGCCTATCGGGCTGGAGTATTCTATTCGCTTCAAAGACAAAGGAAATTCAGGCTTCATCGCCATCTCGGGTGGTTACGCGCTATCCTTTCACGAAACCTACGAAGTATTTGAGGGCTATGAATATTATGGTGGCGCATTTTTCAATCCCGGATGGGGATATGAATGGTGGTTGAAAACCGACGCGCGTCTTTTTATCTCAACGCGCTATAGACACCAATTCATGAAAGCCGAATACCATGAGGAAGGAGTTGACAAATACACCGACCGTTTTAGCTACATGATGCTTCAATTGACTACGGGAATAATATTTTAAATAATATGAGAACATTGCTACTCATCACGTCCTATTTGCTGACGATTTTACAGCCTCAAGCTCAAATAGCGATTTCACACGACTCTGGTTTTTATAGCGCTCCGATCGAAGTGTCCTTTCAACATCCCGATCCTGGGGTTATCTTATTTTATTCATTAGACGGGACTGCGCCTGGAAGAGACGGACAGAGATATTTCTCGCCTTTATTAATCACAAGCATTGCAACATCGCCCACGCTATCGTACATCAGAACAGGTGAGGATTGGCAACGCCCTTCGGGAAGTGTATTTAAGGGCCATACACTCAAGGTCGTTGGATTCAAAAATGAAAATCAAGTTACACCAGTCGTATCCCGTTCTTATTTTATCCATCCTGACCACGAAGAAAAATACCCCCTTGATCGTCTGGCGCTGACCATCGACTCTGCTGATTTCTTTGGCTTAAAAAGGGGGATCTACGTGCCCGGAAATAACGAAATGCTCAACTTTTATCAAGGTGGCGAGGCTTGGGAAAGACCGGTGTATTTTGAATTATTTGATAATACAGGTAAGTTAGAGTGGTCGCAGCAATTGGGTGCTCGCATACATGGGCGCAGTTCGCGCACCAATCCGCAGAAATCATTACGACTTTATGCGCGCAATGAATACGGAAGTGCGTTTATGTTTCACCCTTTGTTTGGAGAATACGGCGCTTCGGCTCAAAAGCGATTGATACTTAGGGCCCCTGATCGCCTGTTTAGTAAGGCTATATTTATTGACGAGGTGGTGCATGCGGCTGCAGAGGACTTATCAGTGGAGAATATGGCTTCAAGGCCCGTGGCTGTATTTATTAACGGAGAATATTGGGGACTTCAAAATCTGCGCGAGCGCCATGATGAACAATACCTAAGAATAAAATATGGTGTAGAACCTGACAACGTTGATATCATCGACTGGGATCGCGGACCCGCTGTGGCAGAAGGAAATCTAACAGAGTATAACTCCCTACTTTCCTTCCTCGCCTCTACCGATATCAGCACTCCTAAAGGATATCAAGAGCTTAAGAAACGCGTTAACATGGACTCCTTCATCCCTTTTGTGGGTACCCACTTATTTTTTGCAAACGAAGATTTTCCCAATAACAACCTCCGAATGTGGCGAGAACGCACTTATGGAGAAAAATGGAACTTCTTCTTCTATGATTGCGACGGCTGCATGCGCGATATGGAAATGGATAGTTTTAGAATGTTTTCAGAAATGAAAAACGATGGAAACCCTGCCTCAATTATGATTCGAGCGTTGCTCAAAAACTCCGAATTCACCTCTGAACTATACAGCTATCTCAACAATGCAATGGCAAACCAGTTTTCAACTTCACAATTGCTAAATCTCATCTCCGACCGCGAATCCTTTTATGCACCGCTTATTACAGATCATATTAATCGCTGGCACTCTCCAGATGATACCGCCGAGTGGTTTTCAGCAATTACCGTGGCCGAACAATTCGCTATGAACCGCCCACGAATCATGGGAGAACTTCTTGAAAAGCACCTTGGAAAACCTTATGTTATCTATCCTATACCCGCGAAAACTGAGTTTTATCTAGAATTTGAAAACAACCCAGAAGACATGGATGTGCACGTTTCCATATCAGATATGAACGGAAAGACCTTCAGTCCCGCGCGCATTTACACCTCCGAAAGCCGAGTCAACATACCATTGGAAGGCATTTCTCAAGGAGTGTACCTTATACAGGTCATCGTAGGCAAATCCATCTATTATGATAAGCTAATCGTCACGAATTAACATAGAGGAAACATTTCACGGTTTCCAAAATGACAATTCAACTTCCCTATTTAAGCGCTCACAACAAATTTGACCTTATTTGGAAACGTTTTTAATCTTTTTCGTTTCCATTTCCAAAAAGAAAATTATATTTGCGCCGCAATGGAAGAAAAAGAGTTAAAAATTATTAGCGGAGCGTCAAAAGTCTTCATGCAATACGGCATTAAAAGCGTAAACATGGATGATATGGCTCGCCACTTGGGAGTTTCTAAAAAGACACTTTATCTCTATGTGAACGATAAAGAAGAGTTGGTAAAAAAATCAATGGATGCTTTTTGCGAAATAGAGGATGCTCAAATCTCTGAGATAGCCTCTCGCAACCTCAACGCCATAGACGAAAGCCTTGAGATTATGAAATGGGTTTTGAGCATGCTTCAAAACCTTCATCCCTCTATCATTTATGATTTGGAGAAATACCACCCTGAAGTCTTTCATGTGATCAAAAGCAATCGCAACTCCGCAATTTACGCTTGCATGACATCAAATATGAGCAAGGGTCAAAAAGAGGGTTATTACAGGAAAGACTTTAATCCCGAAATCATTGTCAGAATTTATATGGAGCATATGAATATTCTATTGGATCATAACCTCTTTCCTCAAGACAAGTGGAAACTGGTGGATGTCTATAAAGAATCATTCATCTATCATATCCGTGGTATTGCCAGCCAAAAAGGCATTGACTATTTGAAAGAAAAATCAAAATACATTAAATAATAACACAATCCCTTTTATGAACACGTGGAAAAAACCAATACAAAAAGCTCTGCTGATGGTGCTTTTTGTTTCGTTGTTTTTCCCTGCATACACCAAGGCCCAAACAGCGCTTTCGCTGCAACAAGCCCAAGAGTATGCTCTGAAAAATGCACAGACCGTGAAAAACGCACGGTACGACGCGGAAGTAGCAGATCTTACTTCTGACGAATTACTCGCTATCGGTTTACCCCAAATCAACGCGAGTCTCCAATATCAAAACTTCATTACGCTACCTACTCAGGTTGTCGACGGAAGTTTCTTTGGTGCACCTGGCCAAGAATTGAGGCTCCAATTCGGTACGCCTCAAAACATGACCGCCTCATTGAACGCTAGCCAACTTCTATTTGATGGCTCTTGGCTCGTTGGTCTCCAAGCTTCAAAGGCATATGCTCAACTCCAAAGGAGATATCTTTCTAAATCAGAACTGGAAATAAAAGCGGATGTCGCTAAAGCCTATCATACCGCTCTAATCATCGATGAAAGATTAGATTTTACTCGCCAAACACGCGCTGTGATTGCTCAAATGACCGATGAAACCAAAGCCTATTTCGAAAGTGGATTTTTGGAAGAACAAGATTACGAGCAGCTCCAACTTTCATTAAGCCAACTTGACAATTTTATCTCTTCACTCGAAGGAGCTTCAAAACTCACTAAGGACTTACTAAAATTTACAATCGGTATGCCTTTAGCAGAAGACATAACCTTGGCAGATAAAGCGGATACTCTCATTTCATCGGAAGATCTTCTTAGCGCAGCTTTCTCGAGCGACAAAACGATTGATGTGCAACTCGCTACCAGCGGCCTGACTATGCAAGAGCTCAATCTTAAGAATAAAAAAGCGGCCTTCCTTCCGAATGCTGGAGTTTTTTACACCCTACAATCTCAGGCTTTTCGTCAAGAATTCAACTTCCTCGATACAAGCCTACCTTGGTTTGCGCCGCAGCTCTGGGGCTTTCAAATCAATGTGCCCATTCTTAGTGGCGGAGGGAAAGTAAAAAGTGTTCAAAAAGCGCAAGTTGAAGTACAGCGAATGAAAGATACTGTTGAACTCACCAAGCGCGCCACAGAATTGGAATACAACAGCGCCAAAACAGAATATCTTACAGCGCTCAACTCTTACAACCTCGCTATAAAATCGCTCGACCTTGCTCAAAAAATACTTTATAAAACAGGTATTAAATTTAAAGAAGGCATAGCTTCAAGCATGGATGTCAGTCAATCGACAAATCAAGTTTTAGAGGCGCAACAAAACCTTGCTCAAGCAAAAGAGAGCCTCATGAATGCTCAGGTAAAACTCAAAAAAGCACTTAACACATTATAATTCGAAATTCACATGAAAAAGATATTCTCCCTTTTTGTTATCGCTGCCATTATCGCATCATGCGGAGGCGATAAAGATCCCAAAACTCAGCTCGCAGAACTCAAAGCAAAGCAAGCCGAAATAGCTGATCAAATCAAAAAACTCGAACAGAAAATTGCAGCAACAGATACCTCTGCCAGCACAGGTAAAATCAAGGATGTAATCGTTACGGCCATCACTTCATCAGTATTCACTCACTACCTTGATGTGCAAGGAATTGTTGACGCAGACGAAAACGTGACTATCATGCCTACCATGGCTGGCAATGTCACCAAGCTCTATGTCAATGAGGGTGATGTAGTAAAATCAGGACAAATCCTCGCCGAAGTAGACAATGACATCTATGTAAAGCAGTTAAATTCCGTGCAGCCGCAGCTCGCTCTGGCTACAGAAGTCTTCAACCGCCAACAAAGATTGTGGAATCAAAAAATCGGAAGCGAGGTGCAATACCTTCAAGCTAAAACACAAAAAGAATCGCTTGAAAAACAAATCGAAACACTGCAAGAGCAAATAGAATTGACCCGCATCAAGTCCCCTATCAATGGTACAGTTGACAACGTAGCGCTCAAGATTGGTCAAATGGCCGCGCCCGGCATGCCTGCAATGCGTGTTGTAAACCTTTCCAAATTGAAGGTAAAGGCCAACATTTCTGAAACCCACGCTGCTAAAGTGAAAAAAGGAAATGACGTTTCTATTTTCTTCCCTGATCAAAATAAAGAAATCGCCTCAAAAGTAACATTCGCTGCTAAGGTGATCGACCCGATGACGCGTACATTTGTCACAGAGGCCTCTATCAATGCTAACGCCGCAGAATTGCGTCCCAATATGATTGCTGTGCTCAAAGTGGTAGACTATAGAAACGACAACGCTATCACTATTCCCGTAAATCTTATTCAAAACACTGAAAAGGAATCTTTCGTTTTCGTTGGAGTTGAAGAAGGCGGCAAAAAAGTAGCGCGCAAAAAAGTAGTTACGGTAGGAATGGTCTACAACGGAAGCGCAGAAATTATCTCTGGCCTCTCCACGAATGACAAGCTGATCACTACTGGTGCATCAGACCTCGCAGACGGACTCGAAATCAAATTTTAACTAAAAAACTCTATCCAACATGGAAAAATTCAAAGAGTTTTTTGTCACGAGTTGGGCAATTAACAATAAAACAACCATATACCTGCTCACCATCATCATCACGTTGGTGGGTATTCAATCCTATCGAAACTTGCCAAAAGAGCAGTTTCCCGATATCGTAATTCCTACCATTTACGTGTCTACTGGGCTTCCATCTACTGCGCCCAAAGACATGGAAAACCTGGTGACTAAGCCAATCGAAAAGCAAATTAAGTCTATAGCAGGTGTTAAAAAAGTAACAAGCCAATCACTAGAAAATTACTCTGTGATCATGGTTGAGTTTAACACCGATGTAGAGGTGCCCATTGCAAAGCAAAAAGTAAAAGACGCGGTAGAAAAAGCAGAAAAGGATTTGCCCAACGACCCATTGATGGTGCAGTCCGTAATGGAAGTAGAATTTTCTGAAATGCCAATTCTCTTCGTCAATTTATCTGGTGATTATGATCTCGCAAAACTCAAAAAGTACGCGGAAGATCTGCAAGACCGTATCGAAGGGCTTAAAGAAATTACGCGTGTAGACATCGTCGGTGCTTTGGATAGAGAAATCCAAATCAACATAGACATGTACAAAGCGCAAGCCGCCAACATCACTATGGGCGATATCGAAAATGCTGTCAAATATGAAAATATGACCATCAACGGTGGCAATGTAACCATCGATGATATGCAGCGTTCCATCAGCGTCAGCGGCGAGTTTGACAACATTCAACAAATCGAAAATCTCGTCATCAATTCGATGACAGGCGCCTCTGTCTTTTTGAAAGACATTGCTGTGGTCAAAGATGCTTTTGCTGAGCAAGCCTCATACGGCCGTCTTGACAATAAAAACGTAATCACACTCAACGTCATCAAACGTGGTGGTGAAAACCTCATTTTGGCATCTGACAAAATCTATGACATCATCGAGGAAATGGAAGAAACAGAATTTCCTGAAAACCTCACCATAAAAGTAACTGGCGACCAATCTGATGGTACGCGTGTCACACTCCACGATCTTATCAATACGATCATCATTGGCTTCATCCTCGTGACGATTATTTTGATGTTCTTCATGGGTGTAACCAATGCCATTTTCGTAGGACTTTCTGTGCCGCTTTCCATGTTCATAGCGTTCATGATTCTTCCCGGTATCGATTTCTCTCTCAACATGATCGTATTGTTCGCCTTCCTGCTGGGGCTGGGAATTGTGGTGGACGACGCCATCGTCGTCATAGAGAACACGCACAGGATTTATGATAATGGTAAAGTACCAATTAAAACCGCTGCTAAAAAAGCCGCGGGAGAAATCTTCCTTCCAGTATTATCTGGAACAGCTACAACGTTGGCTCCTTTCGTTCCCCTCGCCTTTTGGGGTGGAATTATTGGTAAATTCATGTTCTACCTGCCGATTACGCTGATCATCACGCTTACAGCTTCACTACTCGTGGCATATATCATCAATCCGGTATTCGCGGTAGACTTTATGAAGCCTCACGATCACGCGCCCAATCAAAAGAAAAGAGCACGGTCATTCAAAATTACCACCATTCTTTTACTCGCATTCGCTGCCCTTTTCTATTTGACTGGTTCGTTTGGTATGGGTAACTTCTTAGTGACAATGTACCTCTTGTATTTGCTGTATCGTTTCGTTTTGGAAAAAGCCATTGCCAGCTTCCAAAACAAGTTATGGCCTCGTGTACAAAACGTTTATGGTAGATTCCTCGAATGGGCTTTAAAAAGACCCCGCGCTATTTTTTGGAGCACCGTCGTATTGCTTGTTGCCACCATTATGATCACGGCATTGCGTCAGCCCAAGGTCGTTTTCTTCCCGCAAGCTGATCCCAACTTTGTATATGTGTATGCAACTCTTCCTGTGGGCACGAAACCAGCTGCCACAGACTCTGTAGCAAAAATTATTGAAGGCCGAGTATATGGAGTTCTGGGTGATAGCAACCCGCTTGTTAAGTCCGTTATCACCAACGTTGCAGTTGGAGCCAACGAAGCGCAAGACGATCGTGCGAGCTACCCCAACAAAGCAAAAGTTGGTGTTGCTTTTGTAAAATTCGCTGAAAGAAATGGCGAAAGCACAGCTATCTATCTTGAAAAGATTCGCGAAGCAGTAAAAGGAATTCCTGGTGTTGAAATATCCGTAGACCAAGAACAAAACGGTCCGCCGGTAGCAAAGCCAATCAACATCGAAATCAGCGGTGAAAACTTCGAAGAACTCATCGCTACTTCAATCGATTTGAAGCGCTACCTCGACTCTATGGCTGTAGACGGTGTGGAAGAATTGAAGTCTGATCTCCAATTGAATAAACCAGAGGTGAAAATTGACATCAATCGCGAACGAGCGAATAGAGAGGGAATCAGCACTGCACAAATCGGTATGGCGCTCCGCAATGCCGTCTTTGGAGCAGAAGTCTCTCGCTTCCGCGATGACAACGACGACTACCCAATAATGGTCCGATTCCAAGAAAATCAACGCAACAATATTGAGGAATTAAAAAATCTCATTATCACTTATCGCGACATGAATATGGGTGGAATGGTGCGCCAAATTCCCCTCTCTTCAGTGGCAGAAGTAAAGTACACCAGCACATACGCCGCTATCAAACGCAAGAATCAGAAGCGTGTCATTACTCTCGCCTCAAACGTGATCTCTGACTTCAACCCTAACGAGGTTGTTGCCAACATTCAAAAAGAAATCGACAACTTCAATCGATATCCTGAAACCGTGTCGATCACGATGACGGGAGAACAAGAAGAGCAAGCTGAAACCGCTAGCTTCCTCGGGTTTGCTGGACTCCTAGCCCTCGCGCTGATTGTACTGATATTGATATTGCAATTCAACTCCATAGGTAGAACTGTGATCATCCTTTCAGAAATCATCTTCAGTATCATCGGCGTACTACTTGGCCTTGCCATCTTTGATATGGAGATCTCCATCGTGATGACTGGTGTTGGTATCGTAGCACTTGCTGGTATCGTCGTTAGAAATGGTATTCTCTTGGTAGAATTTATGGATATCTTGAGAGCTCAAGGTTATACGCTACATGATGCCATTATTGAGGCTGGTAGAGTTCGTATGACTCCTGTACTTCTTACAGCTACAGCTACCATTTTGGGTATGATTCCTCTCGCAATTGGTTTCAATATCGACTTCGTGACCATGTTCACAGAGTTGGATCCGAAAATATATTTCGGGGGAGACAACGTTGCTTTCTGGGGACCACTCGCTTGGACCATTGTGTTTGGTTTGGCGTTTGCCACCTTCATTACTCTCATCCTCGTACCTGTGATGTATGAGATGTCTGAACAAACAAAAGCTCGATTGAATCGCGCACTCAAGAGAAATACAGATACACATGAATAATCCCGCTAGAGCGAAAACGTTTGCTCTTTTTTCATAGTAGTTCCGTTAGTTCTTTTAACGGATGTTTTTGGTTAAGGTTTAGATGGCAACCCCGACTTTCGTCGGGGTTGTTATTTTTTATTTCAACAGATCCTTCGCCCTCTGGCTATAGAAACTATTAGAATGTGCAATCACATCCAGATACTCCGCTGCCAAGTTTTCTTCACCATTTTTCAAATAACTCATCGCGATATAAAAATCTTGTTCCTGATCAAAAAGACTATTTTCAAGTGTCACCGACTTTCCTAAATGATACAACGCACTCTCATACTCTCCCAAATGATAATGACTCATTCCCAAATAAAAATTTAAGTTCACATCGTTCGGAAATTTTTCGAGCAGTACATCAAGCTTTGCCACCGCACCAATCCAATCAACCGCTGCATAACTTTTTATAGCCTGATCGACGTTTCTTTTATAATTGACCACATGTGATACAACTTCTGCCTCATTATCCTTTGACTTCTTATTCTCATACTCTGCTGGTAGTCCTCCAAGAAGAGGTACATCAATATTTTTGGGGATATTATAATCATGATCACTCAACATGTAGCCTTCTACAAAACGAATTCTAAAACCTAAATCCATATAAAACTTGGTGCGAAAAACCTCTGCTTGTTTCTCCTGAAAAAGATGTGTCTTGGATGTATCAGGCTCATATTGAAACGACATTTCTTTTGCCGCAACTTCCATCGATATCAATGGTGCAATTTGCGTTTGTTTTCTTGTCTCCTTATTACTCATTCTTGAATGCCCACATTCTGAATGACATGCCTTTAATGCTGGCACATAAGAAAACGTTCTCTCCGGGTTTGAGGCTTGCACAGCGCTTTCTAAAGGCACTGATTTATTCAACTGATAAAATAAAACAATACAAGCCGCGACGGTCATCGATCCTGCAAAAAATCTCTTTAACCAAATAGAAAATAAAACGCGATAACCTTCTATAGCGTCTGCTACCAACTCATAATCACCCGACAAAACCTCAATTTCCTTTCTTCGTGATTTTCGCAACAGACGAGCTGTATACAAACGCATCTCTGTATTGGTGGGGAATGATATGGTGTCGCTAATTTTCATTTTTTGGATAATAAATTTTTCATATTACGCTTACCATTTTGAATATGCGACTTCACCTCGTCTTGAGAGTATCCGCTAATGACTCCCACTTCCTTATACGTTTTATCCTCTAGATAAAACAGCCTCAAACACAACTGCTGCGCCCTATTCAACAATGTTAGTTTTTTCTCCATTTCTTGAAGCTCTTCCTCTTGGTCGGTGGTTTCGGAGTCATTAAATGGAATATCATTACTCAGCGCAACTTTCTTTTTTTGCTGACGAAGGCTCATCAAAGAGGTGTTGCGAACCACTACTCCTATCCATGCCGCAAATTTTTCGATTGAATAATCTGAGGGCAACTCCACAATTTTTTGCATTACTTGCTGCTCGATATCTTTTGCCGCTTCTCTGTCTTTTACATACTTCATCGCTGCGGCCTTTATCAAATGACTATAGCGCTTCCACAACTCATTCAGACACGCGTCGCTCTTTTCGGTCTTATACCGAACGAACAACTCCTCGTCTGATATGTGTTGTAGTCGCGCCATAGCAATTGACTTATCTGCTTGAATTAATCTTCAAGTACGATGGTTTTTTTCATCCTTGATAATTTTTCATAGTAATCTTCGAGGTAACTTTTCGTCTCTATCACGATTACTCCGCCTGTAGTATCGCCATATTTTGCAGGTAGCCCTCCTGTATATATCGACATACTGCTGATTCCGCTCGACGGGACATTCGGCACATTTTCGCGAATTTTTACCCCGTCTATCAAGTAAATGACCGAGCCCGATCGACTACCCCTGAAATACAACTCTTCGCCATCTGCACTTGCTTTCACATCTGAGCTGAGTGAAACTATCATCTTTTTTAGATCTCCTCCATTCGACGATGACATTTGATTCAATTCCTTCGAGCGTATAGTTACCACATTACCGCCGTCTTTATCTATCAAGGGAATTACATATTCTATGATGGTAATTGTTTCTGTGCTATCACTTAAAAATTCCAACATTGTTTTTGGGAGCGTTGTAATCTTATCGGGGTTTACCTCAACCCCTTCGTAAACTTTAGATTGCATTCCCACCATTCGCATTTCTACGGTATAGGTGCCTGGAACCAGAGGTTTTACACGAAATCGCCCCGCGCTATCGCTCGCTGCCCCGTTTACAGTCATCCCATTATCCACTTTCACCACGACTCCTTCTAGCGGAACCCCTTCGCTATCAAAGACTCGTCCGTGGATTTCTCCATTCGAATTTTGAGAAAATCCAGTGATTACAAATAAAAATTGGAGTGCAAAGATTAAAGCTGTTCTTTTCATAATTATTGATTTCTTAAAAGATGCCCTTACACTCCTTTTTCCACAACTTAACACATCTTTTTTTTTCAAGTCTGATTAATCACTAATTTTGCGCCCTCTTATGAGCGATGCTATAAAGCACGAGTGCGGAATTGCACTCCTTCGATTGAAGAAGCCTCTTCAATTCTATTCCGAGAAATACGGAACTCCTTTTTACGGCCTCAACAAAATGTATCTCCTCATGGAAAAGGAGCACAACAGAGGCCAAGACGGCGCTGGACTCGCCAATATTAAGTTGGATCCCACTCCCGGCAAAAAGTACATCAGCAGAATCCGTTCAAATGATCAGCAACCCATCAAAGATGTGTTTGCAAAAGTCATGGGTAGATTTGCCGAGTTGGAAAAACACAACCCAGAGGCCCTCAAAGATCCTCAGTTCCTTAAAGACAATTATGCCTTCACAGGAGAGCTCTTCTTAGGGCACTTGAGATATGGAACCTTTGGCGGTAATTCAATCGAAAATTGCCATCCATTTTTGCGTCAAAACAACTGGATGACGCGCAATCTAGTCGTGGCTGGTAATTTTAACCTCACCAATGTAGATGAGCTATTTGGTCTCCTAGTGGAGCTCGGTCAACACCCCAAAGAAAAAACAGACACCGTTACGGTGATGGAAAAAATTGGACATTTCCTTGATGAGGAAAATCAAGTCCTTTTTGATCAATATAAAGCTCTCGGATATTCAAATCAACAGATCACAGAGTTGATAGGCCAACACCTCGACGTGCAGCGTGTGCTCACCAGAGCCTCCCGTGAATTCGACGGCGGTTACGCAATGTGCGGCCTCATTGGCCACGGCGATGCTTTCGTACTTCGCGACCCCAACGGCATCCGCCCCGTGTACTGGTACGAAAACGACGAAATAGCCGTCGTAGCCTCCGAAAGACCTCCAATTCAAACCGCTTTCAATATTCCGGCAGATAGCATTCAAGAACTAGAACCAGGGCACGCTTACATCATTAAAAAAGATGGTAGGTCTTCCATCAAAAAAGTTCGAGAACCTCAAACCAAACTTAGTTGCTCATTCGAAAGAATTTACTTCTCTCGTGGCAACGATAAAGACATTTATAGCGAAAGACAAAACCTTGGTAAAAACGTCGTTCCGCTAGTACTCAAATCTGTCAACTACGACCTTGAAAATACCGTCTTCTCATTCATTCCAAATACCGCTGAAACGGCATTCTATGGAATGATCAAAGCCCTTGAAGACTTTCTCAACGGCCGCAAAATCGAACAGCTCGCCTCCATCGGCGCAGATTGGTCTAAAGAAAAGGTCGAAGCCATTATTCGCCAGCGTGCGCGCATCGAAAAAATAGCAATCAAAGACGCCAAACTCCGCACTTTCATCACACAAGATAGTGCACGAGATGAAATGGTCGCTCACGTCTACGATGTCACTCATGGCGCCGTTAGACGCGGTGTAGACAACCTAGCTGTTATCGACGACTCTATCGTGAGAGGAACAACTCTCAAAAAATCAATCATTAAAATGTTGGATCGTCTTGGTCCTAAAAAAATACTCATTGTCTCTTCTGCCCCTCAAATCAGATATCCCGACTGCTATGGTATTGATATGGCCCGACTCGGCGATTTCATAGCCTTCCAAGCTGCCGTGGCATTGCTGAAAGAACAAGGAAAGGAAAGTATCATTGATGTCGTTTACCGCAAGTGCAAAGACCAACAAAACGCGCCCAAGGAAACGGTAAAAAATTATGTGAAAGAAATTTACGAGCCATTCTCCTACGAACAAATCTCTGCAAAAATCGCAGAGCTCGTTACTCCTTCCGAAATATCAGCGAAAGTAGAAGTCATCTTCCAGACCGTTGAAGGCCTTCACGACGCTTGTCCCAATCACAAGGGCGACTGGTATTTCACCGGCAACTACCCAACGCCAGGTGGAAATATGGTTGTAAATAAAGCGTTCATCAATTACGTCGAAGGCCGCAACGAAAGAGCTTACTAATATTTTTTTTATAATAAAAAACAAAAAAGGCCGCGTCTCCGCGGCCCTTTTTATATTCTAATTCTGAATTCACAATTCAAAAATTTAAAGTTCCAAACTCCAATTTCCAAATTCTAAATCCCAAACTCTTATTCTACTTCTGAACCACTACTTGATGATGTTCTACGCCTGTGCTGGTAAGTACTTCAATCATATAAGTACCTGCAGCAAGTCCACTCAAGTCAATGGTTTGAGTAGCTCCTTTCGCTATTTCATACTGTGATGAAATGACTACTTGACCCGTCGAAGCCAACACCCGAACGTTCATTCGGTCGCTCACTCCTCCATTCATCAAATTGAGCAAGCCATTAGTTGGGTTAGGATATACACGAATCATTCCTGTAGTTGACTCTCCAATGCCATCAATATCTTCTGGACAGTTGTAACTCATCAACGGAGACACCACTATGCAAGCATTAGCCTGTGACGATACAGCCGTAATAATCACGTCTTCATCATTCGGGAATGGGCCCACTTCAATGCTACCCAAGAAGTTTACTAAATACTGCTCTTGATTATAAGTATTGGTTACAATGTAAGGTGCTGAATTGCCTAAGCCGCTTACAGTCATTGTAACATAGAAGTTCTCTTCATCGCCATCTACACAATGTTCTTCAAACGCAATAGATGGAAGTACACAATCTTCAATACATGACCCATCATCTTCTGTAGCTACTGGGTTGTAGTTGATAGCTGTTGGATCTGTACAACCAGGAATCTCTTCGAAGATACATGTGCCGTTGTCAATAGTAGCCGCAGGATTGTAGTTAGATGCCATTGGATCTGTACAACCCGCGCAGGTCAAGTATTCACAGCTACCGTTGTCAAATTGTGCTGTTTCATTATAATTACATGC
>JBILSZ010000044.1:0-22055 GCA_044371755.1 Flavobacteriales bacterium
GGCTTTTGCTCGCATAACATCGTTTGAGGGAATAAAAAAATTACGACGACTAGGACATAGTTATGAATTTGAAAAAATAAAGCAGTACAATCAGGGAGACGATATTCGTAGTATCAATTGGAAAGCCACGGGCCGCAAGAACACCCTCATGGTCAATCAATATGAGGATGAGCGCAGCCAACAAGTATATATGATCGTTGACAAGAGCAGGAATATGCACATGCCTTTCAACGGACTTACGCTACTGGACTATAGCATCAACACCTCATTGGTGCTTGCCAATATTGCTCTAAAAAAATACGATAAAACAGGCCTAATCACCTTCTCCTACGCGATAGGCAGCGCCATACCCGCCGAAAGAAGTCAGCTTCAATTAAAAAAGGTCATGAACGCGCTCTACCACGAAAAGCCCCAGCCTTTCGAAGCGAACTATGACCTACTCTATCGCTCTGTAAAAAATATTATCAAGGGTCGAAGTCTTATCATGCTTTACACCAATTTTGAAAGCATGTATGCCATGGAACGCGCTCTGCCAGTGCTGCAAAAAATTAATAAACAACACTTACTAGTGGTACTCATATTTGAAAATACCGAGCTTCATTCGTTTATCAAAGGCAAGGCAGAGTACGTATCAGACATTTACGCCCAAACCATTACCCAGAAGCTATTGAATGAGAAAAAACAAATTGTAGCAAAGCTTCGTAAATACGGTATTCAAACTATCCTTAGCAAACCAGAAGACCTTAGCATCAACACCGTCAACAAGTACCTTGAACTCAAAGCGAAAGGCCTTATTTAATCGCTGTTCATTGCGTATATTTGCGCCCAAATTCCAAACGAAATGGCGCAAGAAATTCCCAGTAAATACGACCCCATAGCCTCAGAAGCCAAATGGTATAAGTACTGGATGGACAATCAGCTCTTCAAGTCTACCCCCGACCATCGCGAGTCATATACGATAGTAATACCTCCGCCCAACGTGACAGGAGTGCTGCACATGGGACATATGCTCAACAATACGATTCAAGATTTATTAATTCGCAGAGCCCGCATGCGTGGATACAACGCCCTTTGGGTGCCCGGCACCGACCACGCCTCCATCGCCACCGAAGCAAAGGTGGTTCAGAAACTACGCAAGGATGGAATCAAAAAATCTGACCTCTCGCGCGATGAATTCTTGAAACATGCATGGGAATGGACGCACAAGCATGGCGGTATCATTCTTGAGCAATTGAAAAAGCTCGGAGCAAGCTGCGACTGGGATCGTACACGCTTCACGATGGATGAAAAATATTACGACAGCGTTATTGATTGTTTTTTAGACCTTCATAAAAAAGGAAAAATCTACCGCGGAGAGCGCATGATAAACTGGGATCCCGCGGCATTGACAGCTCTCAGCGATGAAGAAGTAATTTATAAAGAAATTGCTTCTAAACTTTACCATGTAAAATACAAAATTGAAGGCAGCGAAGACTACGTAATCATCGCTACTACAAGACCTGAAACCATCCTTGGAGATACTGCTATTTGCGTGAATCCGAAAGATGAACGATACAAGGATCTTCATGGTAAAAAAGCTATTGTTCCTCTCGTAAACCGCGCTGTTCCGATCATTGCAGATGATTACGTAGAAATGGAATTCGGTACTGGATGTCTAAAAGTGACACCAGCACACGATATGAACGACTTTATGCTTGGTGAAAAACATAAGTTGGAAATCATCAATATGATGAATCCTGATGGCACCATTAGCGAGGCAGGACAACTCTATGTGGGAATGGATCGTTTTGAAGTGCGCTCGAAAATCGTTGAGGATATTCAGGCTATTGGCCAAATTGCTAAAATCGAAGAGCACATCAACAAAGTCGGATTTTCTGAACGCACGGATGTGGTAATCGAACCGCGTTTGTCATTGCAGTGGTTTGTGGATATGAAAGAAATCAGCAAGCCTGCCTTGGACAACGTGATGAATGACAACATCCATTTCTTCCCTCCCAAATTCAAAAACAGCTATCGCAATTGGATGGAAAACATCAAGGACTGGTGTATCTCTCGTCAGTTGTGGTGGGGCCATCGCATTCCTGCTTGGTATGATCAACAAGGAAATGTGGTGGTTGCAAAAACTGAATCAGAAGCACTTCAGCTTTTCAAAGAAAAAAACCCTTCGATTGAAGCGAAAGATATCTATCAAGATCCAGATGTATTGGACACTTGGTTTTCTTCGTGGTTGTGGCCCATCAGCGTATTTGATGGCTTTTACAGTGAAGATGAAGTGAAATATTATTATCCAACTGCAGACCTCGTAACCGCACCAGAAATCATGTTCTTCTGGGTAGCGCGTATGATCATTGCGGGTTATGAATACCGTGGCGAATTGCCATTTAAAAATGTTTATTATACAGGTATCGTACGTGACAAGCAAGGCCGAAAGATGAGCAAATCCCTTGGCAATAGTCCCGACCCACTCGATCTCATCGACAAATTTGGTGCTGATGGAGTGCGTGTAGGAATGTTGTTAAGCTCACCTGCTGGTAATGATTTGTTGTTTGACGAATCGCTTTGCGAACAAGGAAGAAATTTTTCCAATAAAATTTGGAATGCGTTCCGTTTGGTAAAAACGTGGGAAGAAAAGATAGACGACCATCTCAGCCAGTCTGAGGCTTCGAAAGTGGCTGTGACTTGGATGAAAAATAAATTCCAAAAGACACTCGCCGAACTCAATGATGATTACGAGAAGTTCAGAATCAACGAGGCTTTGATGACGACCTATAAGCTCGTGTGGGATGACTTCTGCGCGTGGTACCTCGAAATGGTAAAGCCACCGTATGGTACTGGTATGGATCGCGCGACCTTCAATGAAACAGTGGAGATTTTTGAATCATTATTGAAAGTGCTTCATCCGTTTATGCCATTTATCTCTGAAGAAATTTGGCAATTACTGAAAGAAAGGAAAGACGCTACAGAATCTATTTGTCTCGCATCATGGCCTACTTTGGAAATGTATAGTGATGATATTTTAAATGCATTTGACATATTTGCCGAAGAAGTAATTGGCGTTCGAAATGTTCGAAAAGAAAACAACATAGCGAATAAGGAAAAAGTCAATTTAAAAATCAATGCGGCTGGTTCGCCCAATAAAACATTTGACGCGGCTTTGGCGCATTTGACCAATATTGAAAGTATCGAGTACATTGACTCCAAACCTACAGGTTGTTTTACCTTCATTCTCAAGGGAAGCGAATACTTCATTCCATTTACGGCCAATGTTGATGTAGAGGCAGAGAAGAAAAAAATTGAAGAAGAATTAACCTATGCCCAAGGATTTTTAAAATCTGTTGAAGTAAAATTGACGAACGAAAAATTCGTCAACAATGCACCGCCTCAGGTTTTAGAAAACGAGCGTAAAAAGCAGGCTGACGCGCTTTCGAAAATCAAATTATTAGAAGAAAAATTGTCAAGCTTGAACTAATAAGATTCAAGCTTGTCTTATAAACAAACTCATTATTATGGCACAAATCACATTTAAAGGAAACACCGTAAATACTGCTGGTAGTCTTCCATCGGTAGGTAGCAAAGCACCAGATTTTAATTTGGTAAAAACCGACTTAAGTCGCGTTACGCTTTCAGACATGAAAGGCAAGCGCGTTGTCTTGAATATTTTCCCAAGTATTGATACAGGTATTTGCGCAGCAAGTGCTCGCAAATTCAACGAACTTGCATCAAACCTTGAAAACACGGTTATTCTAAACGTTTCAAAAGATCTACCATTTGCGCACAATCGTTTTTGTGCAGCAGAAGGTCTCGAAAATATACATGGCGCATCTCAATTTGTGGATGACAATTTTAGCAAGTCATACCATGTAGACATGACCGACGGTCCACTCGCTGGTCTCATGAGCCGTGCAGTGGTTATTTTAGACGAAGAAGGCAATGTAAAATATACAGAGCAAGTTCCTGAAATCGCACAAGAGCCCAATTATGACGCGGCAATCAGTGCATTGAAGTAACCGAATTATAACTTTATAATATTTGAAAAGCAGTTCTTAACAGACTGCTTTTTTTTATCTCACAAAACTTAACATTCAAATTGCCCCTCTCCCCTTATTTTTGAGGCCATTGGCATCAAACCCCTTCTATGACTACAGAAAAGAAAAAAAAGGAATACATCAATAGAGAAATTTCGTGGTTATCATTTAATGAGCGTGTGCTTCAAGAAGCACAAGACAAAGAAGTTCCGTTGATTGAGCGCATGCGATTTTTGGGGATTTTTAGCAACAATCTTGACGAATTTTTCAAGGTGCGAGTAGCGACTCTGAGAAGAGCCAGCACATATGGCAACAAAGCGCTAGACCCAATGGATTTCAATCCAAAAGAGACGCTGGATGAAATACGAGAAATTGTAATGAAGATGCAAGAAAAGTTCGATAAGACTTTCAAAACTCTTACTCTTGAACTTGCAAAAGAGAATATCTATTTCATTGACGAGACCAAACTCAAGCCCAATCAAAAAAAGTTTGTAGAGAATTATTTCGAATATCAAGTTCGTCCTTACTTGGTGCCCATCATGCTCAACGCGAAGAGCGTATTTCCACCTCTCGATGATAACAGTTTTTACCTAGCCATTGAGTTGGGTTATAAAACCGATAAATCGCATGGTGCCTACTCTATCATGGAAGTGCCAACCACGCTTACCCGTTTCGTTGAGATACCTTCTGATGATGACAAGCGATATGTGATGTTTGTAGAAGACGTTATTCGCTATCGCTTGCGACGAGTATTTGCGATTTTCGATTTTGACTCAGCAAAAGCATTCACCATCAAAACCACGCGTGATGCCGAGTTAGACTTGGATGATGATTTGTCAAAGGGTGTAGTAGAAAAGATGTCGCGCAGTTTGTCTCAGCGAAAAAAAGGACAATACGTTCGATTAAATTATGACAAAGAAATTCCACCACATTTTCTTGAATTTATTTTAAAAAAAATTGGATTAAAAAACAAAGAAAATGCAATTGCTGGTGGTCGCTATCACAACAAGCGTGACTTAATGGGATTTCCAGACTTTGGACGCAAAGACCTTTGTCATCCGCCGATGCCAGCCACGCAGCATCCAATAGTTTCGAAAGAAAAAAGCATATTAAAAACACTCGCAAAAGAAGATATTTTAATTCATTATCCCTATCAAACCTTTACCAATCTGCTTGACTTTTTGCGCGAAGCAGCTATTGATCCGAACGTGCGTACCATTCGCATCAGTTTGTATCGTGTGGCAAAAAATAGTCAGATAGTAAATGCACTGATCAACGCCGCGCGGAATGGAAAAAGTGTTATCGCTGTTGTAGAATTGCAAGCGAGATTTGACGAAGAAAACAATATCAAGGTAACGCAACGCCTGCAAGAAGCCGGAGCGCGCGTAATTCCCGGCGTTCAAGGATTGAAAGTGCATTCCAAACTCATTCAAATTAGTAGAAAAGAGGGTAATAAAACGGTACGCTATAGCCATATTGGTACTGGGAATTTTCACGAAAAAACTGCGAATATTTATAGCGATATTAGTTTGCTTACAGCAGACCGCGAGATAGGTCGGGAAGTGCGCAAAATATTTGAATTCTTTGAGAGCAATTATACACGCCACGTATTCCGTCATCTCATTGTGAGTCCATTCAACACGCGTCGCAAATTCATGGATCTCATCAATGATGAAATCGATTTTGCTGAAAAGAGAAAAGAAGCTTGGATTATTTTAAAGATGAACAACCTCGTAGATGCGGGGATGATTCGAAAACTCTACGAAGCAAGTCAGGCAGGAGTAAAGATCAAATTGATCATTCGCGGCATTTGTAGCCTTGTACCTGGAGTGCCTGGCTTGAGTGATAATATAGAATGCATCAGTGTGGTGGGTAGATTCTTAGAACACTCGCGGATCATGGTTTTTTGTAATAATAAAAAGCCCTTATACTTCATCTCTAGTGCCGACTGGATGACGAGAAATATTGACCACCGCATTGAGGTGACCACCCCCATTTACAGCGCGAAGCTCAAAGCTGAGATCATGGAATATCTCGAAACTCAGTTGGATGAAAATGCAAAAGTGCGCATTGTTGATAAATCTCTAAAAAACGAATATCGCAAGCCCAGCAAGGGATTGAAGCCTTTTGACTCGCAAGCGAAGTTTTATGAGTTGCTGAAAAAAAAGCAGTAATTCCTTTCTTTGGCAATTCTAACAGAACACTGTGAAGTTTGCCGCCATAGACATAGGCTCCAACGCCATTCGCCTGCTCATCGAAGAAGTACACATTGATGAGGGGCGTTATCACATCGAAAAAGTGAGTCTTACACGCGTGCCTGTTCGACTAGGTGAAGATGTTTTTACCAAGGGAAAGATTGGAAAACAAAAGGTTAGTCAATTGGTAAAAACGATGACAGCATTCGCATACCTTATGGAAGTGCATGATACTGCCATCTACAGAGCCTGCGCAACAAGTGCCATGCGTGAAGCAAAGAATAGAAGGTCTGTCATTAAAAAAGTCAAAGAAGAATCCGGTATTGAAATAGAGCTGCTCAGCGGGGACGAAGAAGCCAATTTAATTTTCTCAAATTATTTTGCTCAAAACCTCAACACAAAAGCCAATTATCTCTACATCGACGTAGGTGGCGGAAGTACTGAGTTGACGCTCATTAAAAATGGCAAGCGCATTAAAGGTCAAAGTTTTGAATTGGGTACCGTCCGTATGCTGAGCAATGCAGTGGATGCAAAGATTTGGGAGCGCGCCAGACGATGGATTCAGTCTTCTTTTAAAGATAATGAAGTCGTTACCGCTATTGGAACTGGTGGAAATATCAATACGCTATTCAAAATCATTGGCAAAAAACCAAATCAAACAATTTCGCTCACTGAAATTAAAGAGCAATATGATGCATTGCGATTGCTAAGTATGGAACAACGCATCACCAAGCTCAAAATGAAGCCAGACCGTGCAGATGTTATCATCCCTGCTTGCGAAATCTACCTTCGCCTTATGAGTTATGCCAATATCCCCAATATGATAGTTCCAAAGATTGGATTAGCCGACGGAGTAATTTTGGACTTATTTGAAAACTGGCAGCTAGAACAAGCTTAAAATGGATAATTTCCATTCGGGCAATAGCGGTTTCAATTGTATCTTCACGCGCGCTTAATTAAATCTTTCAGATGGCCCTTTTTGTTCGTTTTATATTGTTGTTTTCATTAGCCGTAATCAGCACTGGCAGCACTAATGCTCAAGTATTTGGAGACGTGTTGTACAGTTGGGACTTTGCCAATGGGCTGCCTACTGGTTGGACAAATACAAGCGCTTCCAACATCGGCCTTTGGGAATATCGAGGACCTAATACTACACCATCTAGCAGCGTAGGTCCAAGAGGCACTTGTTCAAGCGGCTCTCTGCCTATACAATCTCAGACACGAGAGAATGGATTTATGCTCTTCGATAGTAATTATTGGGATGATGCAGTGCCTGGTTGCGGAGGGCTTGGAACTGGCTCAGATCCTGCTCCCCATTCAGCATGGCTCACATCGCAAGTCCTAGATTTTTCTACCAATGATGCCGTAGTGCTAACTTTTCAAGAGCAATACAGGCTCTTTTCAGCCACATGCAAAGTTCAGGTTTCTGTCAACAATGGCGCTTGGCAAGACGCTGGCACGAATACAGGGCTCACGAGTGTAAATGCCATTTGGACTACCTATAACATCAGCTCTTTTGCTGCTTTCCAAAGCAATGTAAGAATCAGATTTCAATTTGAAGGAGTCTATTATTGGTGGCAGGTAGATGACATCGCTATCTACTCTCCTCTCGAGAACGATTTAATGATCATTTCATCGTCATATACATCCAACCCTACGCCAGAAAATCTCTACAATGAATTGGAGTACGATCAGTATCCCAATACGATGCTGCCATTGCTCAGATTCCAAAGTGCGATCAGAAATATTGGAAGCAATACGCAAACGGGCGTTACAATGACGAGCAGGGTGCTAAATAGCGGAGGCTCTGTCGTACACACGCAAACGACGCCTGGTCAAAATTTGGTAAGTTCTCAAACTGGAAATTTTCAATCTCCCAACACCTATACTCCACCAAATACCAATATGGATTATACGGTGGAAATTATTGCTAATTTGGCTGGCACCGATCAAAACCCCGCAAACAATACCACTGTTAAAGATTTTTCCATTACCCCATACACATACGCAAGAGACGAAGGACCTGCGGAGAACTTTTTTGTACCAGCGCCCATTTACGCGACCGAACCTATGGAAATTGGAAATGTATTCGAAGGTCGCAATGCATCGCGCAGCTGTCGCAGCATTCAAGTAGCACTGGGCGAAGGCACAGAAGTCGGTAGTCAGATTCAAGCAGTGGTTTATAATGAAGAGTACGATCAAGTGAGGGCCACAAGTCTACCATATACTGTTAATCTAGCTGATATCAATCAAATTGGAGAAGAGAAAATGGTGACGCTACAACTCGATGTACCCGTCATCATGTATCCAGATACTTTTTATATCGCTATGGTGCGCAATCTCGATGGAAACGCCCCATTGCGTGTTTGTCGTAGTGGAGTCGCTCCGGCCAGTACCTCTTTTGTCAACTATTACAATTTTAACTCCCTCTTCTTTCTTCTAACAACACCCGTGGTTAGAATGAATATTTTTCCAATCAACCTAACACCCGGTTGTATTGATCCCACAGCTATGAACTTCAACGCAGCGGCCAATGTGAGTGATGGCAGTTGCAGGTATCCTGGATGTACCATTACCTATGCGGTTAATTACGACCCCGCAGCCAATTTCTTCGATGATTCGTGCATCGTTCCGGGGTGTACGGATCCAGAGGCATTCAATTATGATCCTCTAGCGAACCTCGACAATGGCTCATGCATCAATGGCGGTTGTACCAACCCAAACGCGACCAACTTTGATCCAACGGCAGAAATAGACGATGGTTCATGCATCATTCCCGGCTGCACCATTCCTGAGGCGACCAACTTCAATGCCGAAGCCACCATAGATGATGGGTCTTGTGTAGTGCCCGGATGCACTGATCCTGTAGCTGCAAACTACAACCCCAACGCTACCTTCGATGACGGTTCTTGTGTCATTGCTGGATGCACCAATCCTGCCGCTATCAACTTCAACCCCGCCGCTACACTAGACAATGGCACTTGCATCATCACTGGATGCTTGGATCCATTAGCTGCCAATTACAATCCAAACGCCAATCAAAGCGACAACTCTTGTATATACCCTGGGTGTACGAATCCTGTTGCCGAAAACTATGATCCACAAGCCAATCAGGATAATGGCACTTGCATTATCCTTGGTTGTACAAATAATACTGCGCTGAATTATAACCCAGAAGCCACCGAAGATGATGGCACATGTGAAATAGAAGGTTGCACGGTCGAAACAGCTGACAATTATAACCCTGAAGCAAATATTGAAGATGGTTCTTGTATTTTCATCGGCTGTACCGATCCAAATGCCGACAACTTTGACCCTACGGCTCTCGAAGATGACGGCACTTGCATCTACCTTGGTTGCAATGATAATAGCGCCATCAACTTTGACCCACAAGCCAATCAAAATGATGGCAGTTGTCTCTACAGCAATCCAGTATTTTCAATAAATATCACCGAAGGCTGCGCCCCTCTTGCACTTCAAGTGAGCAATCAAACGGTAACAGATGAAAATTCTAATTGTGAATACTTCATCAATGGAGAACTTATTTATCAAGGTTGTGAAAACACTTTTTCATACTCAATTGAAGCAGCAGGTTCTTATCAAATTGAATATCGTTATACCCAAGGAGATAATGTGCAAACTGTTTTCAGTCCAACCATCACCGTTACTGCCACTCCACCAACACCTTTGCTTTCTTACAGTACAACAACGAATCAAGTCTCTTGTGAGAATTGTGAAGATGCAACACTCATTTGGTTTGTTGATGGAGAACAACAATCAGAAACTTCTAGCGTGATTGGCACATTGGAAAATAACATTATCGACAATGGATTTTATAGCCTCCAAGCAGCTAATGGAGAATGTACTTCAACCTCAGAATCATTGTTAGTTTTAGAACCAAGTGTCGAATTGATTCTCAATGACCAATGTGCGCCAGCGGCTATTCAAGTGGTCAACAATACAGATGTACTCACTGGGGCTGTAATGATTATTAATTATGGAATTGGAAATAGCGTTGTACTCAACCAGGGCAGCAACTTTTTCAATTACATAAACCCTGGAGTTTATGAAATAGAGATCGTGCTTTCGTTGAATTCGTCGGTTACAGAAATGGTAGAGTCAGTAGCTATATCAGAGCCTGTGACACCTAGCTTGGAGTGGCTTGCCGATCAAGACATCGTGAATTGCACCAACTGCGATGCCAACGGCACTACTGTATGGACAGTAGACGGCACCGAGCAAGGAACTGGAGCTAGCATTTCAGATAATTTAGGCACTATCTATTCTGCCAGTCTTACCAATGAGTTTGGATGCGTAGGCACTGCCGCCATCGTTATTTCCAATATTCTGGAAGCGACAGGCCTTGAGTTAAAAGTATTTCCTAACCCAAATGCTGGTCAGTTTCGAGTAGCCAGCTCCCAGATAATTGAAAGGATGGTTTTGATTAATTCTTTGGGTCAAGAAGTGTGGTCTAAAGACAAGATTAATTTAACGGAAACCCAGATTGAATGGGCTGTTCAAGGAACTTATATCTTAAAAGTTTACAGTAATAATTTTTGGGAAGAGCACCGTGTTTTGATCGTGAACTGAGGTAAATGAAAAGTTAAACCTCTTAAGAATGAGTTAATTTCAATCAATCTTGAAAAATACCCTACACTTTTGTACTATGAAAAAAGGCCGAATGAACGGTAGATTATGTTAATTATTGGTTAATGCAGTTCAATTTCGAATCATTCTGGCCCTAGTTTTGAGTTTAACAACGGAAACAAACAAATAAACAAATGAAAAAAGTTCTTCTTTCTTTAACCTTGGCATTCGGTATTGCTGCCTTCGCTTCGGCTCAATCTCAAGTAGTAAGCGGTCCAGCAATTTCAGTAGACAAGGAAGTACATGACTACGGTACAGTTCCATTTGGTGGCAACGGTGCATGTGAATTCAAAGTAACTAATACCGGTACTGAGCCATTGATCCTAAGCAAGTGTAAAGGTTCATGCGGTTGCACAGTTCCTACTTGTGAGCCAAACCCAATCCTTCCTGGTCAGTCTTCTGCTATTACTGTAAAGTACGATACAAAGCGTCCTGGTCCAATCAACAAATCAGTTACAATCAGCTCTAATGCTGTGAACGAACCAACGAAAGTTGTTCGTATCAAAGGTACTGTTGAATCAGATCCAAACGCTCCAGCTCCAGGCGGTGCGCCAGTGAAGTCTCCAACAGGAGCTCCAAACAACTAAGAGAATTAAAATATTCTAAGTATAAAAAAACCCTCACCGTTGGTGAGGGTTTTTTATTTCTTATCAAATTAAATTGATTACTCAATAATCAATTTCTGAGTCACTCTGCCTTTCACTGTGTTCAACTGAACGAAATAAACTCCAGAAGGATATTCATTTACATTGAACACTAGATTAGTTGCATTGATGTTTTGACGCTCTGCCACCACTTTGCCAGTGATATCGATCAATTGGAATATATTGATAGTTGCTTCTGCAACCACCGCTACGCGATCGTTTGCTGGGTTTGGATAAACTGAGAATGTGTTTGATGATTCTTTTTCATTCACATTGTCTGGTGCACATACACTTCCAGCGAAGTTGAACACACAAGCAATGCGAGGAAGAATATAGCCATTGATAGTATCAAGATAAGCCATCCCTTTTTCTGCAGACATATCTGGGTTTGAATTCAAACTCGCCATGTGAGCAGTGATTGGATTACCTCCTACATTACCTACTACCGTTTGAGAAATAGCGCTGTTTGGATCCCACCATTCCCATGGACCTGACTCATTAGCCAAGAATGGACGCAAAGGGCGAATAAGTGGATACAAGCCTTCTACGCCAGTTTCAATAGTGATAGAACCATCATTAGAAACCTCGATTGTCTCACCATACAATGCACGCGCTGCGTCTGTATATGGATCACCATTAGGAATATTCGCAAAAGCAGCATTGTTGCCGAGATCGTTTGCTTTCTTGATAAATACATTAGGACCATCTACGTCTACTACTTCTTCCAAAGTTGTGGGAACGATTACAGTACCTACATTGAATGGAGCAAAGTCATCGCGCACACAGTTAATAGCCATCATTGGAGCATCACCAGCTTCCAACCAAGATTCATCTGCAAGTGCACCACCCGCATTGATTGACACTTGGAAGTCAGCAGATACTGGGCTTGGACGATAGAGGTTCAAACTATTTGGGAATCCGAAACCATCCACTGTTCCCACTTGAAGGGTATCTACATAAGAAACCGCTGGGTTGAAAGGATTGGGTAGGAATTTTTCCAAGAATAATTCTGTCTCTGCATCGTCCAAAGTAGCAGCGGCTTGAGCCACATAACCACCAGAACCTTGACCATAAACTACAAACTTCTCAGGATCGATGTTGTAAGGGTTTTCAGAGTTACCTCTTAAGAAACGAATACCCGCTTTCAAATCGTGGATAGCGCGATAAACTGCATTCAAGAGTGTTCCTCTTCTTTCTTGCACAGTAGATGCAATTGGGTTCCAACCTAATCTGTAGTCCATAGATACAGCTACATAACCACGCTTTGCCCATTCGCGGCAAAGGTATACTGCTGCTGAATCATTCATGAGACCAGTGGTGCTACCATTCAAAGGTGTTGGAAGGAAATTACCTGTATGCAAATAAATGATTACAGGACGGCTAGTTTCTGTATCCAACTCGATGTTTGGATAGTACACATCCATACGAATGTTTTGAAGCTTTACAGCAGTGCTTGCATCCGTTGGATCGAAATACGCAGCAGGAAATGAACCGCCCGCATCTGCGATTGTACTCAATTCACCCAAGTTTGGGAGTGTGTTAGGGCTAGTAAAGTTTGACAACAAGAAGTTGATGTTTTGAGCATACACTACTCCTGTTTCTACCACAATCTCCGACTCTTCAAAGATGGGATCGAAGTAGCGAGTCTGAGCCGATGTCACCATCGGAAGAGCTGCTACCATTGCCACTAGGGCTGAACGTAGACATTTTTTCATTGGCTTGTTTATTTTGGTTGTTATTTATTTTTCATTTTGGGTTCATACAGCACAGAGAAATAAATCATTCTCCCTACCAATGGCCCTCCATAAACTTGTAAGTTCAAATTTCTAAAAGCGCGCGAAGCTCTTTCGTTAAAATCACCCAAATCTTTATCAAAAAATGGACGAATACCCATAAGGTTAGAAGCACCCAGTTTAAAAGTGCAATCTACTTTCGGAACTTCAATATTGATTTGAGCATCTACCATATCATAAGATGGAATTGGTCCCGTAAATTGAGGTGATCCTTCAAATATGAAATTTTCAATCCATTTATAATTTATCGAATATCCCACATTTTTCACCTTATTAAACAAAACTAAATCTTTTGCACTAATTCCAAGATTGTATTTGTGTTCTGGTGTGTTAAAAGCAGGGATAATCGGATCATCCTCACCGCTATTTAGACGATTCCAAGAGTAATTAGCATTCAAAGTTGTTTTTCTAAAGAAGTAATTTCCTCCAATATTAAATCCTTGAGTGGTCACCGCTTGCGTGGCGTTCACCGCTACGCGATAAACTTGAATACCACCATCTGGTAAACCTTCTGGAGTGAAGCGTGCAGATATTCCGAGATTAAAACCAATGAAATCGATATAGCGGGTGTAATAATAACTCGCATCCAAGAAGAATTTTTTTGAGAAAATACCTCGATAGCCAACTTCAATCGTTCGGGCACGTTCGGGACGTATACGATCCACATTAAAGTAATCCAACTTGGCCAAGCCGGTACTCAGCGGGGATGTATTGCGATATTCATTGAAAGAATCAAGGGTGATAAGAGAATCATTGCCTGCTTCGAATCTACCATCCACATTACCCAAAAGAATCGCCCTTCCCACGTTATAAAATAAATACTGATCGGCTAAGGTTGGATTGCGCAAGGCACTGCTAAAGGTCAAACGAAAAACATTGTTGGGATTGCGATTGTAAACGATGGATGCAGCAGGAGAAAATAGGTAATCAAAATTCTGATTCTTATCTACGCGACCCGTAGCGTTTAAAATCAATTTATTTTCCATTACCTTTTTTTCAACGCCAACATAAGCACCGTATTCAAAATTGGTTATTTCCACACGTGAACTATCGGTAGCTACACGTCTGCCCTGATCATCGAGCACGAAACCGCCATCGGCGTTGCGGAGATAAGTGTATTGCAGCGTATCACTGAAAATCGTTCCACGAGAATCGGGTCTGTACCATCTCACATTACCACCGGTTGTGATCGTTGCCCAGGTCGGAGTGAACTTATATTCTCCATGCACATGATAAAGCTTTGAGCGATCATAAAACAAAGAACCGCCTTCGGTAAAAGTGGTGCTTGTAATTTCGTTGAACTTGTCATTGAAGCGATCAGTGCCCGGCTGATAAAATGGTTGAATGTCTTGCGACGTAGTTGCATTCACCGTATTGATAGTGTTTTGATATAAGCCCGAAAAGAAATCGGTATCCTGGATATACCATTCACCAAGCAAATTTTGAAACAACTCTAATTGTTGCGCTGGAGGTAAACCAGAAGTGCCCACTTGACTTAGAATTTGACCATATCGCGGCTGATTGCGCACCAGAGCATCATAATCCAAGGTATTGCGCCAGACAGAGGCCACGCGTGTATTCCATTCTGCTGTAGTACCCGCCGCATCAAGAAGTCGGATGCCCGTGGTGACAATGTCATAAGTATTTCCTGCATCTTCACCTGTAGTGTAAGCTCGCACAAACCACTTATTATCCTTCTTTAATTCTATTTTGTTTTGCCAAAAGCGTATGTCCTTTAAGCGATAGCGGTTATCACCTTGATAAACCGTTGACCCTGTGCTGAAGTTAAATTGATAACTCAAAGTGAGGTCACTTTTTATTTTGTAAAAAGCAGCAGCGCTTGATTTAAAATTTTCGAGTGTATAATCTGTTAATTGATCTTCGCGATAACCGTTTCTGTAAAACACCCCGAGACCCGTATATTCGAATGGAGAGTCTGTGTAATCATTATTTGTTGCAATGGCCTCGTCGCCGTAGATGTTTACTGCATCAAATCCGTATGGATTTTCTGTACCATGTTCACTGCCATAAATAGGAGAATAATCTGTTGCTTCCCAGTCATTGGCGCGGATGTAGTATAAATTGATTTTGTATGCGAATTTGTCTTCTCCTTCTTTATTTTTAAAAGCTTGTGCCCATCTGATTTGAGGTTCGAGCAGCGCACGCTCACCCACCTTCATTTGTGCTGAAAATCCTTGAAATAAAAATGGATTTTTTGTTTCCATATTGATCACCCCATTGAAAGCGCCTGGCCCAAAAAACGCACTGCTCGCGCCTTGTACGATGTCGACACTTTTCACATCCAAATCAGGAGCACCGAGAAAATTTCCCAATGAGAAATTCAAACCTGGTGATTGATTATCTACTCCATCGATTAATTGAAGGGTGCGCACGGGAGATGTCGAGTTGAATCCACGAGTATTGATAATTCTAAAACCCAAACTTGCCGTGGTCAAATCGACTCCCTTCAAAGTACCCAATGCTTCATAGAAATTACCTGAAGGTGCTTGCTTAATTGCAATCAAGTCGAGATTTTCGACTGTCAGCGGTGCTTGTTTTTGTTTTTCAGTAACGCGAAAGTCTTCTATGATCACCACTGGACCATCGATCACCAATTCCAACATTTTCACGTTGATGCGCTCAGAGGCAGACTTTACTTCTACTTCTTTCTCGCCATAACCAATCAATCGAAAAACAAGAGTGACTGGAAGTGACTCCACTTTGAGAATAAACTCGCCATCGAAATCAGTAGATGTTCCGCTCGTGGTGCCCTTGATGCCCACATTAACAGCAAAAAGCGGCACTGCAGACGTTTCATCTATCACCACACCTTTGATTGTTTGAGCGTTCGCACGAAAACCAACTAGGACTGCAAAAAAGATAAGAAGAGAGATTTTATATTCACTCATAAGGTATGTCAAGGTTATACGGTAGGTGCTAAAATAAAGGAGTTTTGGAAAGAAAACTATGAATGCATAAAAAAAAGCACAATAGTCATAAGTCCATTGTGCTTTTCAAGCAAAAAATGCTCTTAATAAATAGCTGGGAATTGTGTAGGATTTACTTCCCTCATCATATTGTAAGCGGCATCAAATATGTCTTCAATACTAGGTTTTGAGAAGTAATCACCATCAGTTCCGTAGGCTGGTAAATGCGCCTTGGCACTGAGGGTGACGGGGTCACTATCCAATGATCTGAATGCTCCCTGTTTGTTAATAATTTGATCCAATATGAATGCCGATGCGCCTCCTGGCACGTCCTCATCTACAATCAACAGTCGATTCGTTTTCGCCACGCTTTCCGCGCAAATATGATTGACGTCAAATGGAAGTAGTGTACGCACATCAACAAGCTCTACATCAATTCCCACTTCCGCCAATTGCTGAACCGTTTGCTGGCATAGATTGAACGTTGAACCATAGCTCACGATGGTCAGATCACTTCCTTCTTTCACCACTTCAGGCACCCCGACAGGAATGGTGTACTGCCCCAGATTCTTGGGTTTCAATTCTTTGCTACGATAGCCATTCAAACATTCTACAACAATGGCTGGCTCATCGCTTTGAAGCAATGTATTGTACATTCCTGCAGCCTGCATCATATTGCGCGGCACACACACAATCATACCTCGAACGCTGTGAATGATGCTTCCCATGGGGCTTCCCGCATGCCACACACCCTCGAGTCTATGACCTCTAGTGCTCACGATGAGCGGTGCTTTCTGTCCGCCTTTTGTTCTGTATTGCACCGAAGCCAAATCATCTCTCATGATTTGAAGTGCATAAAAGATATAATCTAAATATTGAATTTCCGCCACCGGACGAAGTCCACGCATGGCCATGCCAATGCCTTGTCCAAGGATGGTGGCTTCGCGAATACCGCTATCCGCTACACGCAGTTCTCCAAATTTTTCTTGAAGTCCTTCGCACGTTTGGTTTACGCCTCCAATTTTTCCCACATCTTCACCAAAGATGAGTACCTCTGGTCTTTCTGACATGGTCATATCCCAGAAGTCTCTCAAAATAATTCTACCATCCACCGACTCGCAGGACGCGTCGATTTCTGGCTTTATCTCGTTCACATTTAAGGTAGACCATTGAGATTCGCTGTAAAGGTGTGAACTGTATCTTTTTTCACATTCGTTTTGAAGATCGACAAGCCAATTAGAAAGTGCTGATGCAGACGCTGATTGCTGACCTCGCACACTTCGTAGAGCTCTTTTTGCAAAAGAAAAAATATCCTTTCGAATAGGATCTATCGTCTTACTAAAATCGGCGTGAATGATTTGAAGTTGCTCGTTTGCGGTATAGTCACCTGCGAGGTTGCTAATAAGGGTGCGGGCCGTGGCCACATCTCTATCAATATCTGCGCGAAAATCAGCCCAAGCCTGCTTTTGCTCTTGACGAACCAATTGTTTGGCTTCTTCGCGGATGGCATCAAGATCTCTTTCAGATGCCGCACCATCGCGCACAATGAACTGCTTGAATTGAACTAAGCAATCATATTCTTCATACCAAGCAAGCAATGCTTTGTCTTTGTATCGCTCATGACTTCCGCTTGTGCTGTGCCCTTGAGGCTGCGTCAATTCTTCGACATGCACCAGAGTTGGAATATGATATTCTCTTGAAAACTGAACCGCTTTTTCGTACGTCAAAAGAAGCTCTGGATAATTCCAACCTTTGACTTTAAAAATCTTGATTCCATTTGTGGTGGTGGTTTTTTCAAAACCAGAAAGAGCCTCAGAAATACTTTCTTTTACCGTTTGATATTTTTTGGGTACACTTATTCCCCAGCCATTATCCCAAACAGACATACACATTGGAACACCTAGCACTGCCGCGGCATTCATCGTTTCCCAGAATAAACCCTCTGAAGTACTGGAGTCACCGATGGTGCCGAATGCTACTTCATTTCCCTTATTCGAAAATTTAGTAAATGCATGCAGATCTGGAAGTAGGCGGTACATCTTTGATGCTTGCGCAAGACCCAACAAACGTGGCATTTGACCAGCCGTTGGTGAGATATCTGCAGAAGAGTTTTTCAATTCTGCAACATTTTTCCAACTTCCATTCTGGTTTAAAAATCTCGTTCCATAATGCCCTCCCATTTGTCGACCGCCACTGGCAGGTTCAAGACTAACGTCTGTATGAGCATAGAGTGCGGCGAAATATTGCCTCACCGTCAGCTCATCAATGGCCATCATAAACGTTTGGTCACGATAATAGCCCGCTCGCCAGTCACCATTTTTAAATTGGCGCGCCATAGCGATTTGCGCAAGTTCTTTTCCATCACCAAAAATTCCAAACTTGGCCTTTCCGGTCAATACTTCCTTTCTTCCCAAAATAGAAGCTTCGCGAGAGATGCAAGCCAATCTATAATCATCTAGCATACGCTGACGAATCTTCTCTTCTGTAAGAATGTGATCTGGAGTTTCAAAAGATTTTGACATGCTACAAAGATAAAAGGAATTAGTGGTGAGCAGCAGCTAGGGCGAGTGCTATTTCGGTTCCGAGACGTGCATTATTTTTAACCAATTGAATATTTGCTTCAAGGCTGCGGCCATCAGTCACTTTTTTTATTTCAGAAAGTAAAAAAGGGGTCAATTGCTTTCCCTTGACTTTGTTAAAATGCGCTTTGCCGATTGCCTCTTCAATGACGGATTCTATCAGGTCTTTTGGCACTTCATAATTTTTAGGTATTGGATTGGAAATCAAGGCTCCTCCTTGGAGGCCAAGTTTCCATTTTACATCCAAAAAAGCGGCAATCTCAGAAGCTGAATCAAGTCTCATTTCAATGCGCTCGCTACTTTCAGAAGAATAAAATGCTCCAAAGAATGAGGAGCGATAGGAGATCACAGGCACTCCAAGGGTTTCCAGCAACTCTAGTGTCGCAGGGATATCGAGAATTGCTTTTGCACCCGCACTTACTACGGCTACTGGAGTTTGAGAAAGCTCAATCAAATCGGTGCTAATATCAAGCGAATCAGCCCATCCGCGATGCACTCCACCAATTCCCCCGGTAACAAAAACTCTAATCCCCGCCATGTGAGCCCCAATCATTGTGGCAGACACAGTGGTTGCTGCCAATTTTTTTTTGGCTAAAGCATATGGCAACTCTCGCCTGCTTACCTTCATCACTACTGGTGTATGGGCCAGAGTATCCAATTGGGTATCAGACAATCCAACACAAATTTTCCCATCAATACAAGCCACTGTGGCAGGCACAGCCCCTGCGTTCCTAATAATCTGGCCCACCTCCTTGGCCATGATAATATTTTCAGGATATGGCATTCCATGAGCGATGATGGTAGATTCTAATGCCACCACTGGTGCTCCAAATTCCAGTGCCTCCATCACTTCTGGGTGAAGGTTTAGGTAAGATTTCATGCGGACCAAAATAGCGGAAATGCAGGCTAGATAGGCCTTTAATTTTTTTTTATTTTTTTGAAACAAAAAATGTGCACACCCCGTACAGAATTAAAAATGTGTACTAATGAAACCTTTCTATACAATTGCAGTGCTCTTCTTTCAACTAAACCTTTTTTCACAGGTGAGCTCTGTAGTTAATTATCAATCAAATTCGCTTCAATGGGCTCATTATTCGCTCAGTTCCAAACCATCAGGCTACCAAAAGGCCTTTACATATTGCGGAATTAGTTACACGGTAAAGTCCGATGAGAAAGGTATGACAGCAGAATTTCAAGCCTACGTTGACCTCACTGAAAGCTGGGTATTAAAAGGAGCACAATCTTCCTCATTACTGGTACACGAGCAAGGATTTTTTGATTTAACCGAAGTTTACGCTCGACTTATGAAACAAGCCACCATTGAATATATCCAAAGTGAAGGTCCAAACCTCACCTATGAAACGTTGCTGGCGGCCGTTCGCAATATTTACAAAGAAAAAAACAATCAACTTTTTATCGAACAACAAAGCTATTATGTTGAAACGCGCAATGGCAACGATGCTGAGGCTCAAGCACACTGGAATAAAAAATTGAAAAGTCGCCTATTGGGATTAGAAAAATACAAGTAGTTAGAATATAATCTGACGAAAAGTGAGATTTAAGCGAGGCCCAAGTGGCCTCGTTGTTTTTGGTATACTGTGCTGCCACATCTTTTGAAAATCACGCATTACCAAGAGATCGCCGTTTTTTAATTCGAGGTCAATAACTTCCTTGGTGCTCCGATGTCTAAACTTCATCTTTCGCGTTTCCCCAAGACTAATGGACACGATGCACTCTTGGTTCATTTCCGGCTCGTTATCGCTATGCCAGCCCATACTATCAGCACCATTGCGATAATAATTAAGTAAAACTGAATTAAATGTAAAACCCGACAGTGATTCTGCTTCGTGTTTCAAACCGAACAAACATTCGGGAATATCCTTTTTAGGCCATTGAATTGAGGAATATTTGTAGGGAGGTCCAAACCACGCAGTGAGGCGTGGCTCATCATATTCTTTTCCGTAGACCTTAATTTTATTGTGACTCCACTCTACCGCTTCAACGATTGTCGTAATCAAATCAGGAGCAGGAAGAATATTATGAAGAATTAGAGCTTCGGTATTATTTTGATAAAAAATCATTCTGCTTTGCTGTTATCATCAGCACTAACAGGATTTTCGGGAGAATTGTTTTCTTGTAACGGTGTGGGTGTGGGCGTCGAAGGCTGCTCGGCCGTTACATTCGGTTGATTAGAAGGGATAAAGTCTGGCTTTGTCTGCGGATGCTCCTCTTCCAAGTCAAGGTTCATTTGATCGAGGCGGGTGCGCGCTTCGTTTCGAATTTCATTCGCACTAGACATGATTTCATCCTGAACATCTTTGGCCGCATTTCGAAACTGGTAAAGCGCCTTGCCCATGGTTTGTGCCAATGCAGGCACTCCTTTGGCGCCAAAGAGCAAAAGATAAACGAATAAAATTAAAACGATTTCTCCTCCTGACATATCGACAAAAGTAGTAGAATAAAAGACACAAAAAAAGAAGGCGCTTCCAAAGCGCCTTCTTTTTACAATATTTTGATATGAATTATGCTGTCACTGTCTTAGCATCAGTTGCAGATTCCTCTGACTTACTTTGCTTCAAGCCCATATCCACAACGATTGGAGTCGCAATGAAGAGTGAAGAGTAAACCCCTGCCACAACCCCAATGATCATCGCGAAGCAGAACCCTTTGATGTCGTCGCTACCGAAGATGAACATCACAACCAGCGTGAGCAATACAGTCATGGACGTGTTGATGGTACGCCCTAAGGTACTATTAAGCGCAGCGTTGATAGTAGTTGGCATTGGTTGACTCTTATTGCCTTTTAGGTATTCTCTTACACGGTCAAAGATTACTACTGTATCGTTGATCGAGAAACCGATGATTGTCAATATCGCTCCGATAAAGTTTTGGTTTACTTCTAAGCTGAATGGAAGAAGGCCATTAAGCAATGTAAACGCTGCGATTACAATCAATGCATCGTGGAAGAGTGCCACGGCAGCGCCAATCGCGAAGTCAATTTTTCTGAATCGGATGAAAATGTAGAGACCAACAAGCAAAAGCGAAATTATACCTGCCCAAATTGCTTCACGACGGAAATCATCGCTCATGGAAGCATCGACCTTGTAAGAAGAGTCCATGTTAAAGTCGTTTGATACCTTTCTCAAAGCCTCTTCCACTTTTGCTGATACCAATGCATCCGCATTTTCATCAGTGCTATTGATGAGGAAGTTGGTAGTCACTTTAAAGTCTTTTGAACCAGTGCC
>JBILSZ010000004.1:0-62991 GCA_044371755.1 Flavobacteriales bacterium
GTAACTATCACTCCATCAGAAATGATGATCGAAGGTGAGTGTATCAATGAGTACACTATCGTTCGCACTTACACTGCTACTGATGCTTGTGGTAATTCATCTCAAGCTGTTGTTACAATCAACGTAAACGATACTACTGCTCCAGAAATTACTGGTACTATTGAAATCGATCGTCCATGTGACAACTACGAAGGAATTTTTGTAGAAGCTTCTGACAACTGCGAAGGTGATGTTATTATCACTTCTTCAGATGATATCGTTAGCGGTGGAACATGTCAGGGTCGCGTGATTCGCGTGTACACTGCAACAGACGTTTGTGGTAACTCATCTCAGTTCACTCAGTTCATCACTTTGATCGACGAAGTAGCTCCAACTATGGAAGTGATCGTTGGTGCAACTGAATTTGAGTGTGGTGATGATTATGTAGCTCCAGTAGTAAACTTCTCTGACAACTGTGATAATGAATTGGAACTTGCATCTTCAGTATCTATTTCTGAAGGCATTTGCCCACAAACTATCACTTACTCGTTCAGCGCTGTTGACAACTGTGGTAACATGGCTGATACTACAATCGTTTATACAATTGTAGATACTACTGCTCCAGTATGGAATGGTGAAGGTTCTGAAACTACTGCATCTTGTGGTACTGCGGTTAGCTTGATTGCTCCAACGGCTACTGATCTTTGCAGCGGTGACGATGTAGAAGTATCATCTTCAATGGAAGTACTTCCCGGTAATTGCGATGCTAACTACACTGAGGTGTATACATTCATCGCTACTGACCTTTGCGGTAATGCTTCTGAGCCATTGGTGATTTCAATCACTTATGTTGATGAAGTAGCTCCAGTATGGACTAGCGAACTTCAAGGTACTGAAGTTTCATGTGAAGAAGTTGAGAACCTTGAGTTCGAAGTTCCTTCAGCATTTGACTTCTGCTCTGAATTCCAAATCAGCACTGAAACAGATATCATCGAAGGTAACTGTGCAAACAGCTACACTATCGTGAAGATCTACACAGCTATAGACGCTTGTGGCAACGTAAGTGTACCTTACGAAGTATACTACAACGTTTATGACCTCGAGGCTCCAGTATTCGAAACTGAGCTTTCAGATCTTTCTTTTGAGTGTCCAACTGAAATCGTTCCTGTTGATGTAGTTGTTACAGACAACTGCAGCACATTTGAAGTAACACCAAGTGTTGAAACAATTTGGACAGATGACTGTGGTAACGGATACTTCTTCGTTAGCTACTTGGCAGTAGATGCTTGTGGCAACTCAAGCGAAGCTGGTTACTATGTAAACATTTACGACGAAACAGCTCCTGTATTGAGCGAAGAGCCTGCTGACCTCGTGTTGGATTGCTCTGAGACTCTTCCAGAGGCTCCAGTTGTAACTGCTCTTGACAACTGCAATGGTGAAGTAACTGTTGAGTTCGAAGAAACAATCGTTGGTGAGCAACCTGCAGAAGGTTCAATCGCTGATTGTAACCTCTTGACTCCAGCACTTCCAACTCCAAACTCTTGTAACTACAACTATGATTGGGCAATGGCTTTGTTTGCAATGCCAACAGCTCACCGTTACTATCAAGTACTCGAGGGTAGCTTCGTTCAATACGAAGACAGAATCGAAGTAACTGCTACAATGGTGAATGCTACTAACCCAGCGAACGGTTTCTATGTAACTGTTACATTCACTAACCCATTGACTTGGGAAGAATGGAGCAACCAATCATTCCCAACTGGCTTCAAGGCTGATTGTGGCGGAGAGGATGCTAACCACCCAGATTGGATCTACTATTTGTTGGAAGCTGGTGAAGGTGCTGAATTGGTTGGTTTCGGAGGCTACGAAGGCTCTGCTATCAACTTGGTACACGCTCCTGCAAACAACTACTTCGGATTCCAGCTTGGTAACGGTGCAAACAACTACAACGGTGCTGACAATGGCTTCGGTGGTTGGTTCACTTACAACGGTGTATTCCTTGTGAATGGTCAGCCAATCATGAGCGGAAACGCTGCTGGTGCTGGTGACTTTGCATTCGAATTGGATTGCTGCCCAGACTACTCTGTAGTTCGCACTTGGACTGCAACAGATTGCACAGGTAACACAGTAGTTCACACACAAACTATCACTTGGGAAGGTACAACCGCTCCAGGTACTGGTGGTAATGGTGAAACTTCTCCAATCGTGAGCGATGAGTCAGGTAACAACGACGGTATCGTTGCTGTATTCCCTAACCCATCTAACGTTTCATCTGAGATCAAGTTTACGTCTGAAATCAACAACCAAGTAATGGTTGATGTGATCGACTTGACAGGACGTGTTGTAGCTAAGTTGTATGATGGTCGCGTAGTAGCTGGTGAAGTCTACAAAGTGACATTGAACACTTCAGCGTTGAACAACGGTATCTACCAAGTTCGTATGATTTCAAACAACGAAGTATCTACTAAGCAACTTCAGATTATGAAGTAATCTGGTAGTTAAACTATCTAATTTTAAAAGCGCCCCTCATTATTGAGGGGCGCTTTTTTTTGCCTAATCGGGTTATATTTGCAAAAATTAGATACTAGTTTAGTATCTAGTAACTAGTATCTATACCCGGAGAGTTGTCTGAGTGGTCGAAAGAGCACGCCTGGAAAGTGTGTATACCCCAAAAGGGTATCCAGGGTTCGAATCCCTGACTCTCCGCTTGAATAGAATGAGAATCAGAAACAGAATGAAAATGAATTCTGGTTTTGATTCTCTTTTTTGTTTGAAAAAAGCGTACTCCTACCTCCTTACTCTATTCATTTTCATTTTCATTCTGCTTCTCATTCTAGCACGTATCCACGCTCTAGCTTGTCATTGAGGATTGGGGCTTTCAAAAAAGACTTACTTTGAAGAAAATAATTTGTGCTATACTCTTTTCTTTTATCATCGACGAAAGAAGATGCATAGAAAATCTCCTTCGGGATTCTTTGCAAAGAAATTGATATTTCTTATTGTTGCATCGGAGCGAAGTCGTCAACTTTTTTTACCGCAAAGGCACGGAGGACGTAAAGTTGCGCAGAGAGGGTAGTTCGCAATTCGCAATTAATAATTCGCAATTCGCAATGTGTGGTTTGCAATTGCAAAATGGAGGGCTGAAGGAATTTTCTGCATTCCATACATGAGCAAATCGATAACGTTTTAAAAGTGTAAATTTGAACATAAATGTTTTGAGGAGGCTTTTAATGCCCTCCCAGTCCGTGGCTACTGCGCTAGGGATAGTAGCGGAAATCCTTTTTTGAGCGAAGCGAGAAAAAGATTGGAGTGGATAGCCCGGGCCCGCGTATGCGGGAAGCGCGAAAAAAAAGATTGAAAGATTGGGAGATTGAAAGATTGAGAGTCTGTTCTTCCCAAATTCGGTTGTTCCACTCCTTGTGTTCCCTGTTCCCCTGTTCCCTTGTTCCCTTGTTCCTTGTTCCTTGTTCCTTTGTTCCTTGTTCCTTTGTTCCTTGTTCCTTGTTCCTTTGTTCCTTGTTCCCTTGTTCCTTGTTCCTTTGTTCCTTTGTTCCTTGTTCCTTTGTTCCTTGTTCCTTTGTTCCCCTGTTCCCCTGTTCCTTGTTCCCCTGTACCCCTGTTCCTTGTTCCCCTGTTCCCCTGTTCCTTGTTCTTTCAAAGTAGCCCCGTCGGGAATCGAACCCGAATCTACAGTTTAGGAAACCGCTATTCTATCCGTTGAACTACGGGGCCAAAAAATTTTTGCGAAGATAGGGGTTTAGAGACTAGTTACTAGAGACTAGAGACTAGTGATTATAGCGACGAGGGGCGAGGGATAGAGGTACTGAGGGACGGAGGTACTGTCTTGAGTTTTCTCAGTCCCAGAGTCGCTTCGTCGCTAGTCGCTTCGTCGCTTTCCCTTGTTCCCAAAATCCCCTTGTTCCCTTGTTCCCTTGTCCCCTTGTTCCTTTCTACTTCACCCTCAACACGCCGTACTTAAATATTGTCCAGAAAATCTTGAAGCCGTCGGAGGACTTTAATTTTTTTCCTTCGCCTTCATTTCTAGGAAAATAATTCACTGGTACTTCCGTCACATTATTGCGCTTGAGGCGGAGAGCTTTAATTAATAATTCGGCTTCAAAACCAAATCTATTTTCATTTAATTTAATTTTTTCATACAATGAGCGTGTGAATAATTTGTAGCCACAGGCCATGTCCGTGAGGCGCACGTTGATGAGCAACGAGGTGATATAGGTAAATAATTTATTGAAAATATATCTTCGATAACTGCTGATGGGGCGGATCACTCCTGGCAAATAACGTGAGCCATTTACAAATTCTACTTGTAACACATCCATAGCTTCGATGAGCTTGGGTATATCTTGTGGATGCAATTCTAAATCGGCGTCTTGAATGAGGATTACATCGCCGGTACTTTTTGAAATACCCGTGCGCACAGCAGCTCCTTTGCCTTGATTCACCTCATGTCTGTGAAGATGAATGAATGGCTTTTGCTGAATGTATTTGCTCACATTATCATAAGAAGCATCTCTTGAACAGTCATCCACAATCACAATCTCAAACTCCTTTACGGACGAGGGATAAGTGATGGACAATAGCCTGTCAAGCACAGTGAGCACGAGCTTTTCTTCGTTATATAGCGGTATGATTATGCTTAGTTTCATCGTCCTTGTTTGGCTTTTTCGTAGTCGGGTGGGCTCAAATTTGGCCAAAAATCATCTACTCTTTCCAATTTTCCAAACTGTTTGAAGTACAATCGTTGATTCATACTATCGTAATGCAAGGTATGACGCACGTACTGAAATATTTGAAAGATATTCAAACAAATAAAAAATCCAAAAATGGCAATCCAGATTGGAAAGGTCCATTTTTTCAGCCGCGTAATGCGCTCAATCGTTATGGCAGAAGGCAGGGCTAGTATGCCATAGGTATCCACCATCGGGCGGCTGCCATAGCTGCCGCCGTACCACCAACACCACCATGAGAAAATTACATAAATGTGAAGGATGGTAAAAAAGACGATTGCTTTTTGAAAATCTGGAACACGCTTTTTCAACAGGAAAAGTCCCACTACTGCTGTGATCATCAAAGGGGTATAGATGAGCCAGCCTTTGCGGAAACCAACAAGCCCGTGGTAAATTTTCGGCTTTAACCAAAAAAATCCTTCATCACCATACGGATAGTAGAGATACGATCCTGTGACGAATTTCCAATAAATGAATTGAGGAATCCAAGGAAGAAGGAAGGTAATCAACATTAAAATAATCAAGTCATAACGCGATAGCATGCGTTGAATTCGCTCGATAAAAGTCTTCCATGAATGAACTTTGTATAACAGCAGCAAGAGTCCTATGATGAGATTGGTGGGGCGAACGATAGAAATGAGACCGAGCAATAGCCCTATGAGAAGGGCATTTTTCCAACTCATTTTCTCTTCATATTTCATCACGGCAAGAATGAATGCGGTGAAAAGAAAGAAACTAAATACGTGGCTCAGCGGAGCGCTCTGGGAACCATAACATAGAAGGTTGGTGCCGACACCAATGAGGAGAATGGTGATGGCCACTACGGTATCGCTAAATTGAAATTTGAACAATAATTTTCTGACCAGTAGCAAGCCCCAGCCAAAAAAGAAGAGCCCGCACACAAGCAGCGCTACTTTATAAGGGGTGCTAAAACCATGTTTCATATAACCCCCATGCCAATTGGCATAAGCATCAGCGATGAAGAAAAACGGTGCATAGAAATAAGCAACCCCACATGAGGTTTTGAAAACTTTGCTATCGTTAGGGCCTTTTTCGTACCAGTAATAATATTCTTTATTACCATCAAAATAGCTGCTGTTCTTTAACTCAATATCATGGTGTATGAAAAGAGCCGGCAAATACCCATAATAGTGCTTTACATCATGGTTGATGACTTCCGCATATTTGTTATACTCCTTTAAAGATAAAATGATTATCAGTCCGGTGAGTACGGAGATGAATACGGCAACAAGGGATTTTGGCTGGTTCATTCAGCGGCAAATATCACATATTCTTTTGAATATGAGACAGCCACTTTTCGACAGATTCTGTGAAAGAAGCGCGCATGATAGGCTTGGAAATATAGTCATCCATACCAGCGAGCAGACAGCGTTCTTTTTCTCCTTCCACAGTGCCAGCAGTTAGTGCTATAACGATGCACGTTCTTTCCTCTTCTATAGCTCTTAATTCTCGGGTCGTTTCATAGCCATTTTTTTGTGGCATTTGAACATCCATAAAGATAATATCGGGCTTATGTAGGCGATACAAATCCAAGGCTTCATTCCCACTTGCTGCACCATAAATAGAGGCATTGGGATAAAGATCACGCAAGAGTGTTTTTGCTAAAAGCATATTCACTGGATTATCTTCAGCAATGAGAAAAGTGACGCTCGACTTGAATAAGTCGTTATTTGTCACTTCTTCTTTTGAGGGCTTTGGCTCAGACGCTTTGCGCGAAGCAGACCAATCATCGACTAAGACGGTTTCACTTCCGTAACGATTGAGTTTGATATCAAAATAAAAGATGGATCCCCTATTAATTTCACTTTCCACTTTGAGATTGGAACCCATTAACGCCAAAAGCTTATTGGAAATAGTAAGTCCTAAGCCAGTGCCACCGTATTCGCGAGTGGTACTGGTATCAGCTTGAGAAAATGCATCAAAGATTTTCTTTTGCTTGGAAGGTTCGATGCCAATGCCTGTATCGATTACTGAAAAGCGGAGATTTACTTTTTGTTCATTGAAAGATATAAGTTCTAGTTTGAGTGTGACGCTACCGCGAGAAGTAAATTTGATAGCATTGCTCATCAAATTCACCAGTATTTGCCTCAATCGCACTGAGTCTAATTGAACGTATCGAGGTACTTCACCTTCAATGTTGAAATTGAGTTCAAGTCCTTTTTGAAAGGCGCTATAGCTGACAATGGTTTGTATTTGCTTTTTTAAATCGAGGAGATCTGTTCGTGATAAATCCAATTCCATTTTACCGGATTCAATTTTGGAGAAATCGAGTACATCGTTGATGATGTCGAGCAACGAATTGGCCGATTGATGGACGGTTTGAGCGTATTGGCGCTGATTTTCGCCGAGATCAGTTCGTGTCAGGAGGTCAGAGAATCCGATGACAGCATTGAGAGGCGTTCGAATTTCATGGCTCATGTTAGTTAGAAACTCAGATTTGGCGAGGCTCGCAGCGTCTGCCATTTCTTTTGAGCGTTGTATTTTTTTACGATTTACTAGAACCACAATTACAAAAGCTATCATGCCTATGAATGCGCCAATGAGCACATTCAGCTGATAGGTTCTGTTTTTGAGCTCTTGTTTTTGCTCCATCTCTTTTGCAAGATTTTCTTGATCCTTTGCCAGAATTTTCTTATCGTACTCGTATTCAGTGGCGAGGCGTGTGATTTGTGCTTGAACCTGCTTGTTGGAAAGGCTATCTTCAAAACTTTTATGCAATTCATAGCATGCCAGCGCTGATTTGAAGTCGGACTTTGCCTTATAGACTTCCGTTAGTGAGCTATACACATCACGAAGAAGGATATTCGCCTTTAGTTTTTCTGCAATCGCAAGGGCTTTTTTGGCGTAGTCGAGCGCGACGCCGTAATTCTTCATTTTCAAGTTGACATTCGCAAGTCCTTTATAAGAGAAAGCTAGTCCCCAGTCATTGTGCAGTTCGATTTGTACGGGTACGGCTTTATTATAATATTCAAGAGCTTTCGAAAACTGGTTCATTTGTCCGTAAACACCGCCTATGTTGGAGTGTGTGAGGGCAAGACCATAAGGATCATTTAATGATTCACAGATTTTATTGCTTTGAAAATAATAGTCTAAAGCAAGTTCGAATTCTTCGCGTCCTTCGTACACCAGCGCAATATTATTCAGTGTCTGGGCTTCGCTGAGTTTGTCTTGAATTTTTCTTTTTATAGAAAGGCTTTTAAAGTAATATTCTAATGCTGTGTCGAACCGAGTGAGGTCGTTGTAGACCATTCCAATGTTGTTGAGCACGGATCCTTGTTCTTTTTCAAGTCCCGCTCGTTCTGAAACTTTTAGCGCTTGGAAAAGGGATTCAAGAGCCTTGTCAGATCTTCCAATACGGTGGAGAGTAAGTCCGAGATTATTATGTGCTTTGGTTAATTCGCGGTCGTTTTTATTTCGAATAAAACCAATGGATTTTTCTAATACTGCGCTTGCACTCAGGAAGTCTTCCAGGTCTTGAAGCGCGCCGCCTTTGATACGTAAGGCTCTCCCAATAAGAAGGCTGTCTTTTGTATTTTCTCCAAAACCTACGATTTCATTCATCCACAAAATGGCATCTTGAGGACCAATTTCCTTGATTTTATCAAGTACTTGGTAGTAGATTTTCGTCTTGATATCATTGCTAGCTGCTCCGTCAAGCACGCTCCTAAGGCTGTCGATAGAATTGGATTGTGCACAAAACTCAGATGGCACGAAAAGTGACGCGCATAGAGCAATGCAAACAATGATATGCTTGTTTATTAGATGATTGAGCACAGAGGTGTTATTCAAGTAGATTCAAAGATATAAAACTTGAATATGTTATGTAGTATTTTTAATTAGAAATGATAATTTACGACGAAATTCACTAGTCCAACATTTACTTTGTTGATTACAAAGCGCATGTTATCAAAGGTGTTGCCCACCGCTCCTTTGTAAATCAATAGCAATTGAGCATCAAAACCTTTGAGAGCGCCCTCGAATTCATGTCTGACATCGGCCGCAACTTGGTAGTACGAGGGAACACCGTATTTATTTCTCACAAAATCATTTGCTTCTGGCAGTTTGAAGTAACCTGCGATCAGTTGTAATTTAAATCTACTAGCCACCATTTTTCTTTGATATTTCACAACCATTGCGTGTACGTTTGCTAGGCCTTCATTGCGCTCTCTTGACATGAAAGTATAAAATGGATCACGACCCCATTCTCGCGGCATATTGTAGCGCCCGTGATCGGTAATGCGTGTATAGTTGAGGCTCCATTGATTGTTTTTTTGGCTGAAAAGAATTCTTCCGCCAAAGACCCAAGACTCGGCTTTCTCTTGAATGTATGCACGCTCCGGTTCTTCATAAACATCTTCGCTTAAAGTGGCGTCTTGTCTTATGACCATTGAAGCCAATGCTAGTGAATTGATTTCATTAATTTTAATGGTTTTTTCTACTTCTCCAAAGGCGGTGTTGAAAAGGCGATCGACATATTGATTGAGGAATTTAATTCGAATATTTCCTTGTTTTTTCCATTCAATACAATTAATCGTTAAAAATTTACTTCGAATATTGTCGGCATAGCCAGAGGGTTTGCCATGTTCATTCACCCCTGCTGGATAGACTCCTACGGATTCACCTATTTCAAACCAACGCACGGTGCTGCGAGGCGAGATGGAGTTGAAAATACCGGCTTCGATTTTTATATTTTTTATATCGTGAATCTCCGCATTTATTCCTTGAATTTCTGTGGGACGCATCCTTCCATCTTGTAAATTCACGAAAGTGGAATTGATGAGTTGGCGACCTGCGGTGATCGTGGTTTTTCCTATACTATATTTTAAATACAATTCTTCCAGTCGGTCGATATCTGATTTGTTGTTCGGATTTTCAATATCAAAAAGACCAATCTCGTAACGATTGCTGCTATTCGTGCTCGGATCGGGATTGGCCAGATTTGAAGAGGCTGCGTTGAATACAGCAAACCCATTGATTCCAAATTTAAAATTATAGAATGATCCACTTTCGTATTTAATACCGGCACCAAATGCTTGAGCGTGATAATCACATAGTCCTGTTTGATTATCGGTGAACATAGAAAAACTTCTGAAATGACCATGGAATTGACCATGGTGAAAGGCAGAGAAAAGTGTCAATGAGTCATGGGTGTGGTGCTTTTTCTTTTCTTTCCACAATACCGATTTTTCATTTAATTCTTGATGTTGTGCATAATTGACCAAACCAATCAGTAGAAAGGAGAGTATCCACAGAAGTTTCATAGTTTATTTTTTAAATCTTCTTTTTTAAATGGAAAAAACGAGTTGAATAGTAGTCCTCCTAATCCAGCAAAATATAAGGTACTGTTCACCGGGCTTGAAGTGATAGCACAATGACCGGTCGAACAGCCAATGAATCTCCAATAGGCAAACCCAACAATTGCTCCCAAGAAGATTCCGGGAATGAATGACCATTTGCCAAGTGATTGAATTTTCTTTTTCATTTTTTCTAGTGTGAAAGGAAGGTCTCCGAAGAGACCTTCCTTTTTTAAAATAACTACAAACCTTATTAGAACTGAACAAACACTATTTCTGAATTAGAGCATTGTAGATGGGCATACATAGTCCGTCGTCTGGAAGAATTCGCTTTCTTTGATGGCTTTGAATCCACCTTTCACATCGATGAGATTGTCGTATCCACGAGCACGGAGAATGCTCACGAACATCATCGAACGATAGCCACCAGCGCAATGCACGTAGTAAGTTTTATTTTTATCAATGGAAGCCATACCATCGTTGATTTCATCAAGAGGCAAATTTTCGGCTTCTGGAAGGCGCTCACTGAAGTTTTCACTTTTCTTGCGAACGTCGAGGATATTCAACTGCCCTTTCTTCAGTTCAGCGGCTAGCTCAGTGGCATCCACGCTTTGAATCATGTCTATTTCCTGTCCGGATTTTTTCCACGCTTCGATACCACCTTCTAGGAATCCGATCACGTGATCATATCCTACACGGCTGAGACGTGTTACTACTTCTTCTTCAGTGCCAGGAGTAGTGATCAATAGAATTTCCTGCTTGATATCGGGAATCAAAGCACCTACCCAAGGGGCAAACTGACCATTGAGGCCGATGTTGATAGAGTTTGGAACAAACGCTTTTGCAAATTCCTGAGCATCTCTCACGTCGAGCATAAGTGCGCCTGTTTCATTGGCAGCCGCTTCGAATGCTTCTGGTGAAAGGCCTTTCAAGCCGCGGTCTAAGACTACGTCAATGCTCTCATATCCCTTTTTATTCATCGCTACATTGAGCGGAAAATAAGCAGGAGGAGGCATGAGACCATCTGTCACTTCTTTCACAAACTCAGCCTTGGTCATATCAGCACGCAAAGCATAGTTTGTATTTTTCTGGTTTCCAAGTGAATCTGTCGTTTCCTTGCTCATGTTTTTGCCACATGCGCTGCCCGCGCCGTGTGCAGGATACACGGTGATATCGTCTGCAAGGGGCATGATTTTATTTCTTAAAGAATCAAAGAGCGTTTCGGCAAGCTGCTCTTGCGTCATGTGTGCAGCTTTTTGCGCTAGATCAGGTCGGCCTACATCGCCTATGAAGAGCGTGTCTCCAGAAAAGAGTGCAATGTCTTTTCCATTTTCATCCTTCATGAGATAGCAAGTGCTTTCCATGGTGTGACCAGGAGTGTGCAATACTTTGAAGGTGATGTTTCCTACTTTGAATATCTCACCATCTTTAGCAATGTGGGCCTCAAACTCTGGATTGGCATTAGGGCCATAAACGATAGGAGCGCCTGTTTTTTTCGATAGATCGAGGTGACCTGACACGAAATCCGCATGGAAGTGTGTTTCGAATACATACTTGATCTTTACACCATTCTGCTCAGCCTTTTCAATATAGGGCTGCACTTCACGGAGAGGATCGATGACCACTGCTTCGCCATTGCTTTCTACAAAGTAAGCGCCTTGTGCGAGGCAACCGGTGTAAATCTGTTCTATTTTCATGTTATTATTTTTTTATTGAATCAAAGTTGCGATATTGGAATGACTTTGTACAGGACTAAAGTCACATAAGATTTTTTTTTGAAAAAAAAATTAATGCCCCGGCGCCGGGAAGAAGAGTTCTTTGGTGATAATGTATACGCCCATTACCAATACGAAATAGCCAAAGCCTTTTTTAAGCGAATCCGCTGATATTTTTTTACTCAACGCATTACCTACGAATATTCCAATCACAGCAAGTCCGCTCACTGTGAGTAAGAGTGTCCAATCCATTTCTTGCTTTCCAAGATCTCCCGTGAATCCAATTAATGATTTTGCAGCAATAATAAGCAAGGAGGTACCAACAGCTTGTTTCATTGGCAGTTTGCTTAATATTACTAGCGCAGGGATAATTAAAAATCCTCCACCTGCACCCACAAGTCCAGTCAAAACGCCCACTACTGTTCCTTCCAATAGGATCATTGGATAATTGAATTTTTGTTCGCCGATATTTTCCTCTGTATTTTTCTTTTTTGATTTAATCATCGACACCGATGCGAATACCATGAGTACTGCGAACAGTAACATCATTAGAATGCTTTTGGTAACTACGAAAGTATCGATTGTGAATACTTCATCGGGGATGGCTGGGACAATGAATGCTCTGGTGGCGTAGACGGCCAGGATAGAAGGAATACCGAAAATCAGAGCAGTCTTAAAATTGACTTCGCCTTGCTTGTATTTCGGACCTACCCCTACAAGACTGGTGAGCCCGACGATGAATAATGAATACGCAGTAGCGAGCACGGGTTCCACTTTAAACAAGTAGACAAGCACTGGTACTGTAAGAATAGAGCCGCCGCCGCCGATCAGGCCTAGCGATACGCCAATGATAAGTGATGCAATGTATCCGATGATTTCCATAATGAGGCAAAACTATCGGCCTTTATTGACGTTTATAGTGATATAAGTCACATGGGTTTATTTCTCTGAAAAAAAATCAATTTCCCAAAGACGAGAATGTGGTGAGTTCGCCTGCAATGGGCAATGCTAGTTGCTCTTTCAGGGCTTTTCCACTTAATCCTTTTCCGAGTAAAAACATCATTTTTGTCAGCGCCGCTTCAGTGGTCATGTCTGCACCACCAATGATTCCAATTTGTTGGAGCGCTGCGGATGTTTGATAGAGGCCTTGTTCCACAAAGCCTTTGCTACACTGGGTCACGTTTAGAATCACGATTTCTCGTTGTGCTGCTTGCTGGAGTTCATTGATAAACCAAGACTCTTTCGGAGCATTGCCGCTGCCGTAGGTTTCGAGTATCAAACCTTTTAGGTTGGGAATGTTGAGCACTGCTTGCACGTAGCCTTTGCTCATGCCCGGAAATATTTTTAAAATAGCGACGTCTGTTTGAAATACCGAATGAACGTTCAATCGGTTTTTTTCTTTGCGCAATAATTTTTGATGATTATAAAGAATATGAATTCCTATACTCGCCAGATCATCATAGTTTGGACTGCTAAAGGCATCGAAATTTTCGGTGCTGAATTTATGCGTACGGTTTCCGCGGAAGAGTTTTGAGTCGAAAAGCACTGCTACTTCCTGAATCACGGGCTCACCATTGCGGCGTGCGGTGGCGATTTCAATAGCGGTAATAAGGTTTTCCTTTCCATCTGTGCGCAATCTACCGATAGGCAATTGCGATCCCGTAAGTATAACAGGCTTGGCAAGTCCATCGAGCATAAAGCTAAGTGCGCTTGCGGTATAGGCCATCGTGTCGGTGCCGTGGAGTATCACAAAACCGCTATATTGATCATAGTTTTCCTCGATGATACTGGCAATGCTTTGCCAAGTGGCAACGTTCACATCGGAAGAATCAATGGGTGTTTCAAAAGCTTTGACATCCAAGTCATTTGCGAATTTGCGGAGCTCAGGGATGTAATTTTGAAGTTCGTTGAAATTGAGTGGAATGAGGCTTCCGTTTTCAGGATTCTCCATCATGCCAATGGTGCCGCCGGTATAGATAAGGAGTGTTTTCATGCCATTTCTTTTTGCTGAAAAATTTTATTGGCATTGGCAGTAGTGATGGCGGCTACATCTTCTATGCGCATGTTTTTGGCCTCCGCTATTTTTTGCGCAATAATGGGAATATAAGAACTTTCGTTGCGTTGGCCTCTGTGCGGAACAGGCGGTAAAAAAGGTGAATCCGTTTCCATCACGAGGAACTCAGCGGGAACGTCTGCAAGTACTTTCATGATTTTAGCGCGGTCGTATGTCACTACTCCGCCTATGCCCATCATGAAGGTTTTATAATTCATTATTTTTTGAGCATCTTGAATAGAACCAGTAAAGCAATGGAAAATACCAGTCAATCCTGAGTCTTTGTATTCATCCAATATTTCAAATATTTCTTTGAATGATTCGCGTGCATGGATTACGATGGGTTTATCTTTCTTCAATGCCCATTCTATCTGGCGAATAAAGGCCTTTTGTTGAATCGGCAGGGTAGTTTTATCCCAATAAAGATCGATACCAATTTCGCCTACGGCAGCAAAGTCCCTTTTGTCCCACCACGCCTCCATTTCAGCGAGTACCTGCTCGTAGTCATCTTTCACATCGCATGGGTGAAGCCCCATCATCGGAATGAAAAAGGAAGGTTCGCGGGCTTCGAGCGTCAACATGCGTGGAATGCTCTCCAGATCGATGTTTGGAAGAAATATTTTTTGAATCCCTTGTGCTTTCGCTCGTTCAATCCACTCGTTTTGATCTTCCTCGAAGGCAGGTAAATAAACGTGGGCGTGCGTATCAATCCAATTCATATTGCAAATATACTCAGAGGTGGTGCTTATATTTGCGACCGCTATGAGACCAACGCGCATTCTCGTTATTCGATTCAGTTCTATGGGCGATATCGTGCTCACTTCGCCCGTGATTCGAAGATTGGCGCAGCAACTGGAAGGTGAAACGGAAATTCATTTTTTGACAAAAAAGGCTTTTTCACCTCTGTTGGAGAATAGTCCATACATCCATCAAATTCATGTCATAGAAAAATCAGTTCAGGAAGTATTGCCGGAATTGGAGGCATTGGATTTCGATTATGTGGTGGATTTGCATAACAACATCCGCAGTCGCGTGGTGAAGCGAAAACTGGGACGCCTGAATTTTACTTTCAATAAGCTGAATTTACAAAAGTGGTTATTGGTCAATTTAAGAATCAATCGCATGCCAGATGTGCATGTGGTGGAGCGCTACTTGGATACGATCAGCGCTTTTGGAACGTCGGATGATGGCTTAGGACTAGATTATTTTTTACCGCATGAGCTGACGATTCGCAATCTGAAGTTGCCAGTCGATTTTGTGGCCGTTGCTGTGGGCGCGGCGCATGTGGGCAAACGGATGCAACCTACACTTATCGTTGATTTTTGCAAAAAAATAAATTTGCCAGTAGTGTTGTTGGGCGGCAAGGAAGATGTGGAGGCGGGTGCTGCCATCGCAGGTCAATGCGCTCAAGCGATTGATTTGACTGGTAAATTGACCATCCATCAAAGCGCTGCTGTGATTCGTGAAGCGCGTGTGGTGGTGAGCGGCGATACGGGTTTGATGCATATTGCCGCGGCTTTTAAAAAGAAAATAGTGAGTGTATGGGGGTGCACCTCACCAATATTAGGAATGGCGCCTTATCGACCACATAAGGATTCTGTAATCATAGAGCCTCATGGCCGTCATCGTAGGCCGTGTTCTAAATTGGGCAATAAGTGTAAATACGGAAACGACAACCGCTGTATTGATACAGTATCAAGTGAAGAGATCGCAAAGGCTATTGAAACGTTGTGGGCTCAATAAATAATGCCTTGAGTTCTGTTGCGTCTTCTGGTTTCATTTTTCCTGCGAGAATTAAGCGCAATTGACGTCTTCTCAAAGCACCGTCGTATCGGCGTTGTTCCTCTTCGGTTTCAGGTACTAGATCTGGCACATCAATGGGATTTCCTAGTTGGTCAACGGCCACAAAGGTGTAGATCGCCTCGTTGCTTTTTATCTTTTTACCAGTCACATTGTCTTCGATGAAAACTTCCATATATACTTCCATGGAGGAGCTAAAAGCGCGAGACACTTTAGCCTCGATGGTGACGATGTCCCCAAGTTTGATAGGATGTTGGAAGGATACATTGTTTACCGCTGCGGTTACCACAATGCGCTTACAGTGGCGGTGAGCGCTGATAGCCGAAATAACGTCCATCCAATTGAGGAGCTGACCTCCCATGAGGTTTCCAAGGGTATTCGTATTTTCTGGGAGCACTAGGTGCGTAGCCGTGGCTAATGTTTCTTTGGCGAAATTCGATTTTTTCATCGCCGCAAAGATAAGATGAAGCAAGGGCTTTCATTACCTTTGAATCTATGCTTAATGCGCGACTTTTCATTCTTTTAGCATTTCTTCAAATTTCTCACTTGTCCATTGCGGGCATTGATGGAATGTTTCACAGGGCATTCGGCGGCGCTTCTAATCCTGCGATTTATTTCTTGCATGGCGGTCCGGGCTACAACAGCGCCACCTTTGAATCATACACTGCAACGAAGCTAGCAGACGCGGGTTATTATGTGATCGTTTATGATAGAATGGGCGAGGGGAGGAGTGTAAAAGATACAGCAGCCTTCAGTTTGAAACGAGCAGGAGATGATTTGGCTGAATTAATGAATCATTACAAGCATGAGAAAGCCTCTTTCATCGGACATAGTTTTGGAGGAATGGTGGCAGTTCAATTCGCGCAGCGATTTCCTGAAAGAGTGGAGAATTTATTCCTTGTGGGTGCGCCGATTAATTTGCAAGAAAGTTTTTCTACCATTCTCGCGAATGCGGAGAACTATTATCAAGAGAGCAAAGATTCTTCTGGGTTAGCTTTTTTAAATAACATTCGGAAGATGGATCGCAGCTCCTTGTTTTATGCCAATCTATGTTTTATGCAAGCCATGAAGACCAAGGCATATTCGACTGATGTGCCTACTGCCGAAGCGAAGGAGTTTCATAATTTATCACAGTGGAATCCTCTCACTCCGTATTTTTCGAAAATGGAAAACGATGCCCCGATGGGCTATTTTAAAAATGATAATTATACCAATCTGGATCTTTCAGAAGAAATAAAATCATTAGTAAAAAATGGCATTTCTATCTTTGGAATCTATGGTTCCGAAGACGGCCTCTACAGCGCGGAACAATTGAACCGCTTAAAAGAATTGCTTTTACCCAATCACTTTATGGTCATCGAACAAAGCAGCCACTCGGTCTTCATTGATCAGAGGGCAGCTTTTATTGGGCAGATTGAGGCGAAGGATTCGAAGTAGTGAATTCACAATTCGTGATTCACAATTCGGAATTCGGAATTCGCAATTATAAGTAACGTAAAGAATTTTAATATACTTCTCTGCGCAACTTTGCGTCCTCTGCGCCTTTGCGGTAGAAAAATTTTTCGAATTCGAGGGGCGGCCTGAAAACTCTTTTAATTCTGTAACTGCTTTGAATCTAGAATCATCAATTAAACGCCAAGCCGCCAAGAGCGCCAAGTTTCTCCAAAGGGGCGCAGCGCAAAGGGGACTAGTTTTAATTTGTCAAAAAAAATCTCCAATCTCCAATCTCCTATTTCGAATTTCGAATTTCCAATCTCCAATTTCCAAACTCTAAATTCCAGATTCCCCCAGTATTTTATCCGCCAGTACAGACGATAATTTTTCGTACGACTCCACTGTCCAGCCTGCTACGTGTGGACTGAATATGACATTATTTAATTCTTTTAATTCATTAAATTCAGGAGTATTCAGATTTATTTTTTCAAAAGATGTTTCTTCGTATTCCAATACATCCAAACAGGCTCCAAGGATTTTATTTGATTTTAATCCATCTAAAATGGCCTTAATTTCTGCTACTTGCCCTCGGCTGGTGTTGATGATGTAGAATGGTTTGGAGAATGAGGCAATCCAATCAGCATCAACTAAATATTTGGTGTCTTCCAAAAGCGGTACATGCAGACTTACAATGTCACTTTCTTTTTTGAGCGTGTCCAAACTCACTTCTTGCACCATCTCATTTCCAAAATTAGATTTGTGTTTGTCGTAAGCGAGCACTCTGCAACCGAAGCCAGACAGACGTTTGGCGAAAGCACTTCCCATCACACCATATCCAATAATACCGACCGTTTTGCCTTCTAATTCTAATCCGCGATTCGCTTCGCGCTGCCATAGCCCACTGCGCACTTCACTGTCAGCTATACGTAGTTTGTTGAACAACATTAAGAGCATGCCCGTGGCGTGTTCTGCCACTGCGGTGCTATTGCCTTCGGGTGAATTATATACTTTAATTCTCAATTCTTCGCAAGCAATGAGATCAATGTTCTCAAGTCCGCTGCCACTGCGTGCAATCCATTTGAGGGAAGGAAAACGCGACAAAAACCCGCTGGAAAGCCTGAAACGGCTACGAATCACAATGCCGGTGAATCCATCAAGAGCGATAGAGTCTGCCGGTGTTTTATAATCGTGAATGCATTTATAACCGGCCTCTGTCAAACGTTTTTCGAGGATAGGGTGTACACTGTCTAAGAAAATTACCTTCATATTAAAGCGAAAGAATCGAATGACCGATGGTAAAATAGATAATCAATCCGAAGATATCGTTAAGGGTCGTCACGAAAGGTCCGGTAGCCAATGCAGGATCAATTTTGAAACGGTTCAAAGTCATGGGTATCCACGTTCCGAAGAAACTTGCAAAAATGATTACGCTGAAAAGGGCGATGGATGCAGTGAGGCTGAGGTGATATTCGAAGTGAAAGAGCATGCTCACTCCGAAGATGATGAGCGAGCAAATCAATCCATTGAATAATCCAACGCCTAATTCTTTGGCGAGTTTTTGAGCCAAGGTTTCATCGAGGGCGCTTTTATTTGCCAGGGCTTTCACTACAAGTGCGGCAGATTGCACACCCACGTTTCCTCCCATCGCTGCGATGAGTGGCATGAACACTGCCATTTGAGGATTTTCTGTTATATCAAATACACCGATGATGTTGGCGCTGATCATTCCTCCCATCATGCCAATCAATAGCCAAGGCAGGCGCGCGCGCGTGAGCGTCAAAATGCTGTCGCCCGACTCTACATCTTCGGAGATACCGCTCGCCATTTGATAATCTTTATCGGCTTCTTCCTGAATCACGTCTACAATATCGTCGATGGTGATTCTGCCGAGGAGCATATTACTTTCATTGACCACAGGCAATACCACCATATCGTATTTCTTCATGATATTCGCTACCTCATCGGCGCTCGCAGTGTCAAGCACTTTGCGCACTTTCATTTCTCGCACGAGTTCTTTGATCATCGTGCGCATGCTAGAGCTCGCGAATATCATGGATTTGACGCTAAGTGTGCCCAGGAGCACATCTTTGTCGTCCACTACATAGATGGTGTAGATGTTGTCGATATATTCTGCCTGGCGTCGCATTTCACGAATGGCTTGCGATACTGTCCAGTTGAGATTCACTTTGACTAATTCCTTTCCCATGAGCGCACCAGCGGTACCTTCTTCATAGGTGAGAAGGTCGATGATGTCGCTCGCTTGCTCTTCGTCCTCAAGGAGTGCGATTACTTCCTCTTGCTTGTCTTCGGGAAGTTCAGAGATCACATCTGCTGCGTCGTCGGAGTCGATGTTGTCGATTACGAAGTCAGCAATCTCGCGGCTGGTAAGGCTGGAAAGGAGTTTTTCACGAACGTCTTCATCGAGCTCGAGCATAACCTCGGCTGCGCGTTCTTCTTCTAAAAGTCTGTAAACATAGGCCGCCTCTTCCCTTCGCAGTTCGTTGATGAGTTCAGCGATATCTGCGGGGTGTATATCTTTCGTTACTTCGAGGAGTGCGGTGTCTTTACCATCCGCAATCCAATCGCGAATCTCCGAAAGAAGCTCTTTGGTAAGATTCCATTGCATAAGGGAACGGGACTACTCATGAATTTTAAATTATCCCCGCAAAGGTAAGGCAGATTTGCCTTTGAGGCGACTACAAAAAATTATGTTTGTTCGCCCTTTTTGGCCCTGCGGCTTTTGTAGATTTTGGCAAAGAATGCAAGTAAAAAACCTATTCCTACTAGTCCTATGGAGCCCCAGATCCATGAAACACTGTCTTTGAGCACTACTAAAAATACAATGGCGACAAGGAGCAATGTACCCACTTCATTCATCAAACGCAAGTAGAATGAGCGATAGGCAGATGGATTTTCGCCGAGTCTTTTGTACACGCGTTGACCGAAAATTTGGTACATCAAAAGACACAGGATGAAAAATAATTTCAAATGCATCCACGGTTCCGCAAGTAAATCGGGATTCATCACGATGAGTGCTGGACCAAAGAAAAGGGTGAGGATGCAAGAAGGCCAAGTGATGATGTACCAGAGGCGGCGCTCCATCAATTGCAATTGTGCCAATAGAATACCGCGGTCGGGTTCGGCTTTGGCTGCCACTTCCACGTGATAAACAAAAAGGCGAAACATATAAAACAAACCTGCAAACCAGGTTACAATAAAAATGATATGCAGCGCTTTAAAAATATCATACATCAGAGATGGGGTGTTATGTCATGCGAAGATAGGGTGGAAGAGGGAACAAGGAACAAGGGAACAAAAGAACAAGGGGGATTTGGGAACAGGGAACAAGGGGGGATTTTTTGGGAACAAGGGAGAAAAGAACAAAGAACAAGGGATTCTGAATTCCGAATTTTGAATTCTAAACTCCAAATTCCAAATTCCAAACTCCAATCTCCAACTTCCAATCTTCCAATCTTCCAATCTCCCATTCTAAAACTTCACCCCCGAGAGCGCCTTGGATTGTGAGCAGCGTTGGATTTCTTTGTCGAGGGCTTTGCGGCGGATGGTTTCGAATTCTTCGTCGAATATGAAGAACTTTACCTCGGGGGAATATTTTACAATGTTGTATGGAATCTTTGATATGCTTTCGTCAAAACCTAAGGGCTGTTTTTCCATGTAGGCCACTAAGTCAATGGCGAATGTGTTTTTCCATGCTTTCTTTGGGACATTCACGGTAAACACGTCAATGTTCTTGCTAATATGCCCTATCTTCTCGAAACGCACGGAATAATGTCCGTTGGCAGGAAGGTAAATGACAAATGCACCATTTCGATCGGTATAGAAATGATAGATATCGTCTTCTTTTCCATGCCTGATAATTGAAATGGCTCCACCTGTTTCGAGCGAGTCCTTACTCAGCATCATTTGGCCATTTACAGCTACATATTGTCCGAGTGTGTCTGGAAGGAGCCATGAGGGAACGTCGAGTTGTGAATATGCGCTAGCTGCAACGACCTGCAGAAGCATAAAGTATAGGTATTTCATAAGGCAAATTATTTATGTACTCAAGTGTTAGCCTTTGTTACGTAAATCATTCGCTAAGGTTTGTGGGTAAAATGTGCCGAAACCCTTGTCAATATTGAATTTTGGCGGGTTGGAATAGGAATTTTGCAGTTCATTCCGATAAGGAAGCAGCTTATTCCAAATGTTAATTTTTTTCGGAATTTTCTATATGATAGAATTGCAATTTGCGAATTTTCAGTACGAATTGCTTTTTACTGAGAATGAAATTCGTTTTTGAGGTATGAGATTATTTTCTTTTTTTTTCGAAAAATGAGGTGAGTAGGGCTGCACACTCAGCTTCCATCACTCCGGCGGTGACTTCAGTTTTTGGATGAATGATGCCTTGTTGATTGTCTTGATGGTGGCCAAACTTGCTGAATCCGCGCTTTTGGTCGTAGGCACCAAAGACGATGCGTGCGATGCGTGTATTATAAGCCGCTCCGGCGCACATCACGCACGGTTCGAGTGTTACATAGAGCGTACATTCGTGAAGTGACTTACCACCAAGAAATTCAGATGCTGCTGTGAATGCCTGCATTTCAGCATGAGCGGTGAAGTCATGCAATTTTTCAACTAGATTATACCCCCGTGCAATGATTTGATCCTGACACACGATCACACAGCCAATGGGCACTTCTTCGTGTCCCTCGGCGACGAGGGCTTCTTTGATGGCCAAACGCATATAGCGTTCGTCTTTTTCTTTTTGTGTCATGTGCGCGCGCGTACGTATTTGATAATTCGATTTTCTTTCATCCACATTTGCTCATAGAAAGTGCGAATATTGAGAATGTCTTGCATCTCAGGTGTTTGTTGATGGTAATATTCTCCATACACATCAAAACTATGTGTCTCGAGCGTACAACCTGCGGCTGGCAACTCTTGCAGCGCTTTTTCATAAATGCCAGGATTGTCGTGCTTGATATGAAGCAACGCACCAGGTTTTAAAAATTTACGATATTTCTCCAAATACCAAGTTGAGGTGATGCGCCGATTACCTTCATGATCGAGCGGCTGGGGATCGCTGAAGGTCAGCCATATTTCATCGACTTCGTTGGATCCAAAATAGGCTTCGATGAATTCAATTCGCGTGCGAAGAAAGGCCACATTAGACAAATTTTCTAGTAACGCTTCTTTTGCTCCTTTGTGAAAACGATGCCCTTTTACATCGATGCCTATAAAGTTTTTATCTGGAAATCTGCGCGCCAAGCCCACGGTGTATTCGCCTTTGCCACAGCCGAGTTCGAGCACAATGGGGTTTTCATTATGAAAAACTTTTTCACGCCATTCTCCCTTCATGTAGGTGAGGCCATTCTTGATTACCTCATGCAAGTTGGGCTGGTGGACGTTGGGGAACGTCTCGTTTTCAGCCCATTTCTTTAATTTGTCCTTTCCCATAAACAGCGCAAAATTACCGCAAAGCTGACTTATTTGATGCATAGAAAATTTTTCAGTTCTTTAGTCGATATTCGCAGGCAATGTCGGAATCAAAAAAAATATTGATTGCACCTCTTGATTGGGGCATTGGACACGCGGCCCGTTGTATTCCCATTATCCGAAAACATATTGCAATGGGAGATGATGTAGTGCTCGCATCCAATGGGCGTTCCAAGGCCTTGCTGCAATCCCATTTTCCAAATCAAAAATTCTTGCCAGATCCTCCAGACTACAGGATTCATTATAGCAAACAGCTGCCTTTTTTATTAAAGGTCACCGCTCAGATACCAAGGATTTTAAATACGATTTCTAAAGAAAATATTTGGCTCAAGGATCAACTTGAAAAGGCGCACTTCGATTTAGTTATTAGCGATAATCGCTATGGGCTCTACTCTACGCTGACACAAACAGTTTTGATTACGCATCAAACTGCACCAATCGTTCCGGCCATTGGAAGATCGCTGGTTTATAAATATATCCGATTATGGTGCGAACGTTTTGATGAAACTTGGATTCCAGATGTTGAGGAAACCGAACGTTCATTCGGTGGTCAATTGTCACATAACAATTTGCCTTCTAATGCGAGATATATTGGTTTGCTTTCACGCTTCAATGACGTTGCGAAACCCTCTATTGATGACACGTTTCAGCATTTAGCTGTAATCAGCGGTCCTGAGCCTACGAGGTCAGAGTTCGAGAGCATGCTTTTTAATTTTTTTCTTGAAAAAAATGAAACAGCGCTCATAGTCAGTGGTAAACCTGAAATGCACGAGGATAAGGTGATTGGAAAAGTGCGCGTGGTTTCGAGCATTTCAGATAATGATTTAATGGCATATGCTGCTGGCGCCAAATATATCTATGCACGCAGCGGATATTCGTCTATCATGGACTTTGCCGCTTTAAATGTGTTGGATAAAGTAAACTGGTATCCCACAAAAGGGCAAACGGAGCAGGTTTATCTGGCTTCTAGTTTGAAACGATGATTAATCTTCATCGGAAACTTCTACTTTTTTAGGCTCAATCTTGCCGATGATTTTAAACTCTGTTCTGCGATTTTTTTGGCGGCCTTCTTCGTTATCACTTCCGTCAGCATTTTCATTTGGAGCGATGGGTTTTCTTTCTCCATATCCCTTAGCAATTAATCGATCTTTCTCAATACCATTTGTGGTAAGGTATTTCACCACACTTTCTGCTCGTTGTTGAGATAGCTTGTTGTTGTATTCTGTGGTCCCTCTGCTGTCTGTATGTGAACTCAATTCTATTTTAATGAATGGATTTTCTTTTAATATTTTAATTAAAACATTATCCAACTCCGCAATCGCTTTCGAGGTTAGATTTGCGGAGTCAAAGTCGTATTCAATATTTTTAAGAACAAACTGTTCAGTATTTGAGCTGGTAAGTCCTACAACTTTCGAGATTTTGTAAATACCAGAGACTCCCATTGTATTAATGAAAACATCGTTGTTTAGAAAGCCTTCTTTTTTAAGCTCAATACGGTATTGTTGTTCAGCTTCTAAGTCCACTGAAATTTTGCCGTATTGATTTGTTTCGATGCTTTTAATTAAAACATCCCCTCCATTTTCTATGAGATAGACGTCCGCCCCCACGTTTTCCAGAAGCCGATCGTTGGAAGCACTGCCGGGTGGAAGATCATCCGAATTACCATTCAGGTATTCTGAATTTTCAACTTCAACAGCGGTGAGTTCTACCGAAATATCTGTTGGATTAGTCTTATACCATTCATAGATATCATCGCAGCATGTCTCATGCAGTATCTGTTGTCCCCCTTTTCTATTAGAAACCAGAAAACCTGAATTTCCATTTTCCGTAAGCACATAGTAGATGTCATCGGCGTTTGAGTTGATAGGGAAACCAACATTAACAGGAGAAATCCATTTTTTCAATTCGCCGCGCGTCATAAAAATATCGAATCCTCCCAAACCAAATCTACCTTGTGTGCTATAGAATAATTTTTTTTCTTTATCGAAAAAGAATGGGCTCATTTCGTCGCGTGTAGTGTTGATTGTTCTTCCAACATTTCGAGGACTACTGTGTGTGTCTTTGGTTCGATCATAAGTAAAATACCAAATATCATCGCCACCCGCACCATCAGGGCGATCAGAAACGAAGTATATAATATCCTTTCCTGTTTTGGTATCAACACCAATCGTTGGCTGAGAAGAAGAATATCCTTCTTTATTAATATCCCCTTCCAATTTGACTGGTTGTTTCCACTTTTCACCAGCGAGCTTGCTCATCCAAATTTCACAATAGACCGTTTGCTTCCAGTCTTCTTTGCAACGTGTGAAATAAAATCGGTTGCCATCAGGTGAGTATACACCTCCTACAGTGTGCATTTCTTCACTATTGAATGGGCCGTCGAGCTCTCCGGTTCGTTCCCAATTTTCGCCTTTTCGCTCTGCTACATAAAGTTTGCGCTTGGGTCTCGATTCATCCAATTCATAGTACTTTAATTCTTTTTCTTCCAGAGAACCAAATATGATATCATCGGGAGTGATAGGAATGGGTGAAAATTCAATGTGCGGTTGGTTTACAGAAGTGCCCATATTTCTCACCACGACGGGGAGTGGTTCGGTCATTAGCATTGCCGCTGTGTCACAACCAGCGAGCTCAGCAGTGGCTTCTTTTCGCATGTCTCGATCTACTTCTGTTTTGGAGAGGGCTAGAAATTTTTGAAATTCTTGTCGCGCATTGTAATAGTCTCCAAGCATTTTAGTCATACGCGCCTTGTGATAAAGTGCGTCTACAAAATCGTCTGGTTTACCTTCGTGTGCGCGACTGTAATATTCTCTGGCTTTTGCATAATTGCGTGTGCTTTCTTCTAATTGTGCTAGGTGATAGATTGTTTTCCAATCTTCTTTTCTTTTCTCGACGTAAGCCGTATAAAAACGTATTGCTGTGTAAGTATCCGACATTCTCTCCGCGTTTTTCGCGAAGTTCTTGAGTGTCGTTGATTTCATCCGAGATAAATCCTCAGTCTGAGCAGAAACGCTTTGTGAAAGGGAAAGCAATGCAAAAAATAAGGCTATGAGAGTTTTATTCATCTTAATATCTTTCGCAAGGTATGGTGACTTTGGTGGCGGCTGAATAAGGAGAGGTGTATATTACTGCAAATTCTATGGCTCCTCTGCGATCGGTTGCTATTTGTAGGTCAGAGTAAGTGATATCATATGCAACACCGACTTTAAAATGTTTAAAGTCTAGTCCTGCATAAGGCGCGAAGGCATCACCATTGCGTTCTACGCCGGTGCGCACATTCACGCCAGCGAAAAGTCCTGTGACATTTAAGCTATTGCCTTTTGTCCTAATTCCTACTGCTGATCCAACTACTAATTCTTGTGCTTTTTGCAAAGTCATCCAAATGAAACATGGTCGGATAAATAGTTTTTCTGTCAATGATAAATCATACTCGCCGTGACTAACAAGTCTGGGTAATAATCGGTCACCAGTTTTGTAAAATGATTCATCGGGTGCATTGACGTGGAATATTGCCCCTCCTAGGGTGAGCGGTCCTTTTCTTGTTTTAAACTGAATCACTCCACCGATATTGACATCGAGATAAATTGTGCTCAAGCGCATGGCTTCTTCTCCGCTTGGCAAATCTGGATCGAAGGTGCCAAGTTCACGGCTGTATTGTTGAGGATAGGTGACAAATTCATTTCTAAAAACTTTAGATGCAACACCGACTTGAATTCCTCCGCTTAGTGTTGCTTTTCTGCCAAGTCTTTTGATCCCCAAACTTCCCATGAGCTTGTTTTCCACCAAGTCGATTCCTCCTGCCTGATCATTGATGAAAAGCAGTCCCCCCGACATATTATTGGGAAGTGAATAAAGCTGTTGATCATAAGAAGCGGCGACGGTATTAACAGGATCCCCAATTGGTCGCCATTGTGAACGAAAACTATTGGCAATTCTGAAATCGGCATTCATCAAGCCTGTGTTGGCTGGATTTAGAGAAAGCGGACTTAGATTGAACATCGTAAAATGGATGTCCTGTGCCAGTGCTCCCCCGCCGATGAGTGCGATGAATATTGTAAATATGAAATTTTTGATACTCACCAGAGATAGTTTCTTAAATTGAGGTATTGATCAATCATTCGGTTATACTGTTGGGGAGTAAACCTACATCTGCATTCAACAGGGTAATAGCTCATGATGTTATCGGTAGGAGGTAGATACCAATCACCATTTGGGTCTTGAGAAATGGGGCCAGTATAGTTACATTGATCATCTGGATTGGCATTTCCGTCTTCATCTGGATCAGGACGAGTATCACAAACAAGATCACCTGTAGTTTCACAATTGCTACCATCTATGAACTCAATACCAAATTCGGGCTCAAAAGTGTGATAAAGTCCGAAGAAGTGACCCATTTCGTGAGACATAGTGGTAGCTTCTTCGTTGAAGGCATCCTTTCGACAAACGATAACATCAGGTCCACCTGGAAAATATGCATACCCTGAGGGAGCTATATCTTCAAGACCTATCAACGACACAAGATAGACATTGATTGTATTGGGCTCATAATGCAGGGTTGTCATTTGAACTTCTTCATTAAAATTATCAAGAACGGTCAAGCTATCCCATTGAAAATTTTGCATATAATTCGTTTGGCATATCTCGAATTTCATTCCCGAAGGAAAGAAGTCTCTATTAAGGCGCTCCATTCCACCGTCTATATCGTTGGCAGAAATACCTTCTGAGCCCAATGAATCTATACATATCCAAAGTGTAATTTGGAAAGTCTTATCTATTTTATTGATAGTGGTGCAATCGCCATGGCCAGGTAGAATCCGAGCTTTGTGAGCCGCTATTTCTGAGGCACGCAATTTCGTACCGCAAGGAGTTTCTTTTTTTTGTGCCTGCACATTGGCAAAAAATAAAGAAAGAAGTATTATCAGTGAAAATTGTATGCGTATTTTTTTCAATGTTGAAAATATAGTTTTGTCTGACCTAGATGTTTTTGTTATTTTCACACACAATTCTAATACAAAAACCTTGAAAAGAAAAATAAGTTTTCTATTTATTTTCCTCATCGCTTTTGGAGTCAATTTGAGCGCGCAGATTTCATCGAGTGTTAATTCGGGTTGTGCGCCTTTAATCAATGTACAGTTTAATAATTTATTCACCGGCGCTACAAATATCAACTGGGATTTTGGGGATGCTGCGAGCTCCAATCTTTCCAACCCTACGCACACGTATGCCTTGCCAGGCGATTACAACGTGGTGTTTACAGCAGTTGTTGCGGGCGCTCCGGTTACTGAAAATCTTACCATTACTGTTTATGCGGAGCCTGCTGTTTCATTCGTAATAGTAGGTACTGATAATGGGTGTACTGGCACCACTGTATCATTTGATGATACTTCGGTAGGTGGTGGCGGTGGTGCTATCACCAATTGGCAATGGTCGTTTGGGGATGGCGGAATCAACGCGATTAATACGGGTAATCCGTCATATCAATATAATGTGGCGGGACAATTCAATGTTGGCCTTATTGTCACCGACGCCAATGGCTGTGTGGGATCGCTTACTCAAAATAATATCGTTTCAATTTCAGCTCAACCCACTGTTACAATTTCAACAAATCCAAGTCCACCTACTTCTTGCGATCCGCCGTTGGATGTAACTTTTTCTTCCACTGCATCATCAAATTCTCCGTTGGGAGATGATCTCACTTACAATTGGAATTTCGGAGTTGGACCAAACTCTACGTCACAAAATCCGCCTACTGTCACCTACACAGAAGCGGGAGTTTACGTAGCAAGTTTGACAGTAACCGACGACAATGAATGTTCTCGTACAGTGACTCAAATCGTAAATGTCACTGCACCAGTTGCCGATATTTCTGCTGTTGGAGGCGAGAATGGAATTGTATGTTCCGAAGTAACATTCGTCAACAATTCCACGGGTAGTAATCCAATCATTAATTATGGAGACGGATCAACTGGTTCGCAGCTGGAGCATACTTACGCTGCAGCTGGTGAATACGACGTTACACTCACCGTTACAAGCGGCACATGCACGGCGGATACTACCATTACTATCATAGTACAAATTCCAACTGTGGATATTAATTTATCCAACGATACAATTTGCGAATTTCCTTTTGACTTGTCCGTGTCGCCAATCGCAAGCGATCCTGTTAGCGAATACAATTGGACTTTACCAGATGGAACTACTGTTTCGGGTAGTCCGCTCAATGAGGAAATTTTGTATCCAGAATTAGAATATACCATTAATATTCTTTATAACAATGCTATTTTAGATTTAGATATTGTGACAGTCGAAGGCTGCACTGCCACCACACGTGACACATTATTTCTATTTAAACCGAATGCACTTTTTTATCCAAATGTCGTTGAAGGATGTGCTCCTTTGAATGTCATATTTTCTGACTCTAGCACTACGCAAGGTCCCGATATCGTTGAGTGGATTTATCACTTTGGTGATGATTCTCCCAATTTTACTACCAATAATGATTTGGATGTTACTCATTCGTACGATGCCGAGGGCATTTATAATCCATTCTTGGTTGTTGTCACTGAAAACGGCTGTCGCGATACTTCGTGGCTGCACACGATAAGTGTGGGTGTAGAGCCTGTCGTTTCTTTTGAATTTTCAGATTCTGAAATATGCCGCGGAGAAACGATTATTATTACAGACACTTCTCCGGAGTCTTCAAATTTGGATACTTGGAATTATAGCGGAGATAACAATACACTCATCACTTGTCAGAACGAGCCCGATGCTACCGTGTTTTTTGATGACGTGACCGGACCAACTACAATTACAATGACTGGTGGGTATCGCGGATGTTATGCTACAACCTCCCAAACAATCAATGTGCTTGGTCCGATAGGAAAGTTGAGACATTTCTGCAATTGTGAAACACCGCTGGTGTATCCCTTTGAAGCGAACGTACTAGACGCTACTGAATGGACATGGGACTTTGGAGATGGAACGGTGTTGACGAACTCCACCAGCACTGCTCAAGCACATACTTATGCAGCATCTGGGGATTATTGGGCGGTGCTAACTACTTTTAATAATGGGAATGGCTGCGCGCCAGATGTGGATAGCCTCTTTATCCGCGCTCGAAACCTAGAGGCAAATTTTGAATTAGCAGACTCTTTATGCAGTGGTGTTTCATATATATTCGACGGCCTTTCAAGCATTGATGTGGCTGCTAATGAAACGGAATCACCCCCATGTCACAATACTGTTTTTTGGGATTTTGGTGATGATACTCAACCAAAGGCTAGCGCTGGTGTTTATACGCACGCATTTTCTGAGGCTGGCTCATTCGATGTGTTGCTTACAGTGGAAGATATCAATGGATGCAAGGATACGATATCACATCACGTTGAAGTTTTTTCTATTCAAGCAACAATCTCCGCTGACTTTGATGGACTATGTCTTCCACTAGAAGTGAATTTCCAATCGTCTGCTTCTGCCACTCTTGGTATCGATTCATACCTCTGGTCCTTCACTAACAATGATACGTCGAATGAAATAAATCCAACGTTTACGTTCAATGAAGGAGTGCTTATTGGAAATACTCCACAACCTTTTAATATTTCATTAGTAGTGACTGATGAGATAGGTTGCTCTGCAACGGCAACAACCAGCATTACACCTGATATTCCCAATGCGAACTTCAGCGCTATCACTTCACCCACGATATGCGAAGGAAATACTGTAACTTACGATCCTGTGCTGCCATCAGCGGGGAACTTATTCTCTTGGACATTTACAAATGGAACAACCTCGAGCATTTATAATCCTATCGTCAATTACTCAGAGGCAGGATCATACAGTGGAACATTGACCGTAACAAATGCAAATGGATGTTCGAATCAATTCACATTGGCGAATGCAGCCAATGTTCAAGCACTTCCAGAAGCTGGATTTTCAACGTCGATTTTAGATGGAGAGGTTTTGTGTTACCCAGTCCAAATATCCTTTACAGACACGTCGATTGTTTCTCCTTTTGGCTCACGCACGTGGGATTTAGGCAATGGCTCACCCACCGTTGGCAACGCTGTGATTGGTACTAATTATACTCAACCGGGTGATTACACAATCACGCTGATCACTTCTACTACGGCTGGCTGTTCCGACACGGCCACTTTTGATATCACCGTAGAAGGTCCAATCGGAGACTTTTCGGTGGTACCATCCTCAATTTGCCGAGGTGGAATAATTAATCTACAAGTATCAGATACTACAGATGTTCTTACTTGGAGTTGGGATTACGGCGACGGTACATCTGACGGAGCACTTTGGGAAACCAACCACGAGTATGATTTTAGCTTTAATCCACCTTCCAATCAAACGGTTGTTTCTTTGGTGTTGTGGAATGCGGATAGCATATGCTCAGCCGTGGCAACCTCACCCGTTAGCTTTATCGATGTCGCTGCCAACTTTTTGAGAAATGAAGAAGTGACCCCAACGGATAGTATTCACTGTTTTGGAATACCAGATATTTTTTCGAATTCAAGCACAGCAAACATCGACCAATGGTCATGGGATTTTGGGAATGGACAAACTTTTAACGGAGTCAATCCGCCGGCGATCAACTTCGAGCCAGGGAATTATGAGATTACATTGGCTGTTTTAGCGATGCCAGAAAACTGCGTGGATACTATTCGAAAGAATATGATTATCCATCCTTTGCCGAGTCCAAGCGCAACAGGTGGCTCTATTTGTTTAGGAGAGTCATTGGAGATAGTGGCCTCTGGAGGCGAAACCTATTCTTGGTCGCCGCCAGAGACTTTGTCAAACCCCGAAGAGCAAGTTACAGTAGCATTTCCATCGATTTCTACTACATACACCGTGACTGTCGTTGACACCAATGATTGCGTGAACACTGCTACTTCATTTGTAGAAGTATATCAACCTGTGAGCGAATTTAATGTCGATTCGACTTTGATAATTGGAGAGTTTTATGAGTCGGACATCGCACTAGGGCCAGGCTATAGTTTTGAATGGACGCCAGACATTTGGATTTCGTGCACCGATTGCCCAGACGCAGTGATGACACCGCTTCAAGATACAACATACTTTTTGACTATTACGGATTCATTGGGATGTTTTGAAGTAGTGTGGCGATACGATTTTGAAGTGTTGCCGCTATTCTCAATAGAGCTCCCAGATGCATTCTCTCCCAATGGTGACGGAGTGAACGACTTCGTTTATGTCCGAGGGTGGGGAATTGAAAAATTAATTTCTTGGAAAATATTCAATCGATGGGGAGAGCTTGTTTTTGAGACCGATGATATCAATCAAGGTTGGAACGGTCAATACAAAGGGGAGTTCCAAATGGCTGATACGTATTCGTACATCGTCGAAGGGAAACCCTATATTTCCGAAACTCCCGTCCAAAAATCCGGATTTATCAATATAGTGAAATAAGTTCGTTGTCTTTTTTGAAGCCATTGCTTAGGTTTCTTTAAGAACCATTCTTCTTGAATGCTGTTTATCTTTGCCGACTATGTGGTTTAAGAAGAAACCGAATCAAATGGGAGTATCAAAACAAGCAATTTTGGATGCATTGGCCAATGTCATTGAGCCAGATTTAAAAAAGGACATAGTGGCCTTGAATCTGGTAAAAATCGTATCGGCTGAAGGTCCAAATATCGAATTGGAAGTGAAGGTGAGCAATCCAGCGATGCATAGCAGGATGCGCATGAAAGAGGCGTGTGAGTTTGCGATCCATAGAGTTTTAGGAAAGGAATTTAAGGTCACCGTAGAGGTGCTGCCGATAAGCGGAGATGAGCGTTCGGGCGAATTGCGCAAGGTGCTTCCCGGGGTGAAACAGATCATCGCCGTGGCGTCAGGAAAGGGCGGAGTGGGTAAATCTACTGTAGCCTCCAATCTCGCAGTTGGCCTTGCCAGAAGAGGTTTTTCAGTAGGTCTGCTCGATGCAGATATTTACGGACCATCAGCGCCTACTATGTTTGACGTGGTGCACGAAAAGCCTTTGGTGAAAGAAGTCGACGGAAGAAATCTCCTTATTCCAGTGGAGCAATACGGAGTAAAAATCTTGTCTATTGGATTTTTTGCAGATCAAAATCAAGCCATCGTTTGGAGAGGTGCAATGGCCAACAAGGCACTTACACAAATGATCAATGATGCCCATTGGGGTGCATTAGACTATATGATTGTGGATCTCCCTCCAGGCACAGGCGACATTCATTTGAGCATTGTTCAAGCCATGCCGCTGAATGGTGCTGTAGTGGTGAGCACGCCGCAAGAAGTGGCACTCGCAGATGCTAGAAAAGGTGTGGGCATGTTCAACATCTCGGGTATCGATATCCCTGTAATTGGAATGATTGAAAACATGGCGTGGTTTACTCCCGCAGAATTACCCGATAATAAATATTATCTCTTTGGCAAGGATGGCGTAAAACACCTCGCAGAAGAATTAAATGTTCCTTTTTTAGGCCCATTGCCGCTTATTCAAAGTATTCGTGAGGCTGGAGACGCAGGGCGACCAGCTATTTTACAAGAAGGTACCTTAGCAGTGCAGCATTTGGACGAAATACTTAATAATTTCGAGCGCGAAATGAGAATGCTGCCATTCCGCAAAAAGGCCTCTCAAACCGCCTCAGCTAATTAGATTATGGTGAACAACGATATTTTTAAAAAAGTAAATGACTCTCTAAATGCTATCCGTCCTTATCTCGAGGCTGATGGCGGGGGAATTACATTGGTGGAAGTGACTGATGACTTCACTGCGAAAGTGGAATTGCACGGAGCTTGTACCACTTGTTCCATGTCTACCATGACTATGAAAGCTGGTGTAGAAGGCGCCATCCGCGCCGCGGTGCCAGAAATCAAAGCTGTCGTGGCAGTGCGCCTCGAAGAGCAAGAATAATCCGAACAATTATCATGTTGTCTTGTTATACACAGTGATTCAAATCACTATATAAAGCTGCTGGTTTAAACTACTTTTGCCCCAGCATTAAGTCATTAATTTAGAATATGATCGAAACAGATATCCTCATCATCGGAGCGGGCCCAGTGGGTTTGTTTACGGTATTCGAGGCAGGACTACTCAAATTACGCTGTCACCTTGTAGACGCGCTGCCACAAGCCGGCGGACAACTCACAGAAATTTATCCTAAAAAACCTATCTACGATATCCCAGGTTTTCCAGAGGTATTGGCGGGCGATCTGATTGATAATCTCATGAAACAAGCCGCTCCCTTTAAGCCAGGATTTACATTAGGTGAGCGCGCTGAATCAATAGAAAAAACAGAGGATGGAAAATTCATCCTCACTACCTCAAGAGGTACAAAACACATGGCGCCAGTGATAGCCATCGCTGGTGGGTTGGGATGTTTTGAGCCACGGAAGCCGCCGATCGCAAATCTTGCAGACTTTGAAGACAAGGGCATCGAGTATATCGTACGCGATCCCAATTTCTACAAAGGAAAGAAAGTGATCGTCAGTGGCGGAGGTGACTCTGCGCTCGACTGGTCGATTTTCCTTGCAAATAATGTAGCAGAATCTGTCACATTGATACACAGAAGCAAGAGTTTCCGCGGGCATCCAGATAGCGTTCAAAAAGTTCTTGATATGTCCGCTTCTGGCAAGATTAGTCTGTTCACAGAAGCAGAAGTTGTCGGCGTTTCCGGTAACGGTGTGCTCAATTCTGTAAAAGTGCAAGGCTTGGATGGTTCTGAACAAGAGCTGCATACCGACCACTGGTTGCCGCTTTTTGGACTCTCACCAAAGTTAGGTCCATTGTCGGAATGGGGATTGAACATTGATAAGAACTCCATTGAGGTCAATACGTTTGACTACAGTACCAATGTGCCTGGCGTCTACGCAATCGGGGATATCAATACGTATCAAGGGAAATTAAAATTGATTCTTTGTGGTTTCCATGAAGCAACACTCATGGTGCAAAGCGCATTTAAGAGAATTTATCCCGATAAAAACTATGTTTTGAAGTACACCACTGTCAATGGTGTGAATGGCTTCTAATTATCTTTCATCATCACTATGGATAATATTGTAAATATAACAGTCGTAGATAGAGAAGGAGTGGAGCATCTACTCGAAGCGCCCACAGACATGAACATGAACATGATGGAGCTCTGCAAGAGCTACGAATTGCCCGTAGAAGGTACCTGTGGCGGAATGGCTATGTGTGCGTCTTGCCATCTTTATATTCTTTCAGATCATGATATCTTGGAAAGAAATGACGATGAGGAAGCTATGCTTGATCAAGCATTTTTTGTAAAATCAAATAGCCGATTGGGTTGCCAAATTCATATTTCTTCTGAACTCGAAGGATTGAAAGTTCAGCTTGCCGAAGTAGGAGCTTAGAGTTCGCTGTTTTTTAATTTCCCGCTCTCCACCAACTTTTTGAGGTATGGCATCTTACGTGCCTGCTCCGTGAGTTGGATGTGTCCAAGATGATGGCAATCAGTGCCGATGAAGGATATCAGCCCGGCGTCAATAAGCTTTTCTGAAGTTTTTTTCACGGCAGGGCCATAGTGCCCAGTAAGGCTGTTAATGTTGAGCTGCAGATAAACATCCCGGTCTACAAGCTCTTCATATTTATGAAATTGCTGGTGCATGTAGTCGTAACGTTCGGGATGAGCCAAGATGGGTTTTAAGCCTTGAAGCTGCAAATTAAAAATGACGCGCTTCGCATTGGCAGGTTCAGTTTCAAATGAATATTCGAAAAGGACATAATTTTTTCCAAATACAAGGAGATCATTTTTCTCAATAAGTTCTTCAAAATGCTCGTCGCAATAGTATTCAGCCGCTGGATGCAAAGAGAGATTCCAGTCCTTTGACTTCAACCCTTCCATTACTTTTTCACACGCAGGTAGAATGGTTGATTTTGAATTGAAATAAAGATCTCTAAAAATATGCGGTGTGGTGTAGAATTTTCGATACCCCATTTCATATAGCTTCTCTATTAACTCCAAGCTGTTTTCGAGGGAAACGGCTCCGTCGTCAATGCCAAAAAGGAGGTGAGAGTGCATATCGGTGCCAATCAACGACATGTCGAGCGAAGGCAATTCTTCGCTTGTTTTTTCTTTTGATTTAAAACGGTCGAAAAAACCCATGGCTCAAAAGTACTCAACGTTGCTCATATTGCAACTTGTAGTAATTCTGATAATTTCCTGATGTAATGTTTTGCAGCCACACTTCATTTGCCAAGTACCAATCTATGGTGTCCGACAATAGCGTTTCAAACGGTTGTGTTGGTTCCCATCCAAGCTCATGTTTGATTTTACTGGCATCAATGGCGTAGCGCGCGTCATGGCCGGCGCGATCTTTTACATAAGTGATAAGACCTGCAGATGTGCCTGCTGTTCGCCCCAACTTCTCATCCATCAGTTTGCAAAGGAGATGAACGAGGTCAATATTTTTCCATTCATTGTTGCCACCAATGCAATACGTATCTCCAATTTTTCCATTGTGAAAAACGATATCAATCGCTCTTGCGTGATCGTTTACCCAAAGCCAATCGCGGATATTTTCTCCTTTGCCATAAACAGGTAAAGGCTTGTTGTTTTTAATATTATGGATCATAAGAGGTATCAATTTCTCAGGAAATTGATGACTGCCATAATTGTTGCTGCAATTGGTAATCACAATTGGCAAACCATACGTGTGATGATAGGCACGAACAATGTGATCGCTTGAGGCTTTGCTTGAACTATACGGACTGCGCGGATCGTAAGGTGTGGTCTCACTGAATTTTCCTTCGCTACCCAATGAACCGAACACTTCATCTGTAGAAATATGATAGAATTTTTTTCCTGAAAAATCATTCTTCCATGCGCCAACGGCTGCATTTAGAAGATTTACTGTTCCGATAATATTCGTTTCAATAAAAGCGTCCGGCCCCGAAATACTGCGATCCACATGGCTTTCAGCTGCTAAGTGCATGACACCATCGAATTTTTCCTTTTCAAAAAAAGAAAGAACGAATGCCTTATCATTAATATCCCCTTGAACGAAGCGGTAATTGGGAGCTTTTTCAATGTCTATGAGATTTTCCAAATTACCGGCGTATGTCAACTTATCTAAATTGACAATTTCATATGAAGGGTATTTATTTACCAATAATCTAACTACATGACTGCCTATAAAACCGGCGCCTCCTGTTACTAATATTTTCATGATATCTTATTTCAAATTAAACTCTGCACCAATTCTAAACCAACGTCCGGGCATCGGAACGAAGCCCGTCTCAACGAACTGTCGATCTAGTAAATTGCTTGCATCAACGAAAATATTCCAATTTTTTTGAATCATCCTAATTCTGTAATCAATTACAGCATATTCCTGTCCTTTGAATCGCTCTAAATACCGCACACTAGCAGTATGTTCAAAGTGTTTGGTGGTCTTGAAGCTTAGTTGTACACTAAGTTGATGGCGAAGATGTTCGAGGGCGTAACGACTCACCACATCGGTCACATTGATATTCGCGTCTAGGTATGTATATCCCCCGCGAAGACTGGTGATAGCTATGTTCTTTTCCATTGAGTTTTGGAAAAAGTAAGTTCCACTAAACTCGGCTCCACGAACTTGTACCTCTTGGAAATTTCGAGGTGTAAAACGCGCTCCAACGCTGTCTTGCACGAAGTCGATAAAGTCGGTGGTGTTTCGGATAAATCCGCTCGCTTGCAGCCTCAAGTTTTGTAAGGTGCGGCGGAAGCCAATTTCCGCTTGTAGTGCGTTCTCTGGTAATAGATTCGCATTGCCCAGCGTTGAACGGTCTGAATAGTACAGGTCGGTGTAGGTGGGCAAACGATTGGCCAATCCAGCATTCGCGAAGAAATGGATAGAAGCCGCAATAGGCGTATTGAATTCAAGCCCGGGGTACACGCGCCAATTAAAATCGCTGTTGTATTGAACATTGAATCCTAATGTAAGCTGTGCTTCATTTTTAAAACGTGTCTTTGCTTCCGCGTATGCAGCATAAAACAATCGCTCATGCTTGCCTAGGTTATTGCTTCTAATTAACTCAGCCCTCGATTCTAACCCACCCGCAAGGGCGAATTTATCCAGCTGTTTGGAGAGGTGAATTTCGGCTCCCGCCGCGGTGGTAAAGTGATTATTGCGGTAGTTGAATGCTCTTAAGTCATAGTCGTCATGGTTGTACCTCCAATAGGCAAGGGGAGCAATACGAATGCCATGGCGCGTAGTATTGTATTTGAGCGCTGCATATGTCGTAGATACTTGTTCGAAAGAATTTTTATCGAAGGCTGGCGAATAAAATTGGTTCGCACCGAATTTATTGTTCAACGTTCCAGCCATGATATCGAGCACATCATTTTTGATAATTGCTCTTCCGAGATAATTGAGTCTGAGTTGTTCGCTGCCTGAATTGTAGCGGTAACCATTGGTTTCTTGAAATGATAAATCTACGCGATTGGATAATTTACCTGAATTGAAGCCTGCACCAGCGCGATATCCAAAAGCATAATAGGCGTCTCCACTTGCTGTGTCTGTTTCAAATGGAGCTGCCGCATAGAACTGAGCAAAAACTTTTTCTGATGCAGGATCTTTGGTCACGATATTGATCGCTCCGCTCATTGCATTCGCACCATAAATACGCGAAGCAGTGCCTTTAATCACTTCAATGCGCTCAATCATTTGAATGTCCACAGGTAGGTTCATCGTATGGTGACCTGTTTGTGGGTCACGCATGGGAATTCCATTGACCAGAATGAGCACTTGTTCGAATGTGCCACCCAACATGCTTACGTCTGCTTGGCCACCAATGGGGCCGCGTTGACGAATATCAATACCCGCCAAATAAGATAATACTTCGTTGACAGATTGTACGGGCAGTTTACTAATTTCTTTTGCGGTGATGACCTCTACATTTCTTCCGTGATTCTTAATGTTTTCACCAAAAAGCCTCTTTTCGCTGATGATCTGTAGTGTATCCAGACTTTTATCATTTTGCGCTTGAACATGGATGCACAAACTGATAAAAATTAAAAACGAAGTTGTTGCGTTAAATAAGTATTTCATAAAATATTACTAATAGTGCTAAAATAAAACCGAACGTTTGTTCGGTTTAGTATTTTCGTATTATAAACTCCAGTACTCTAATTCTTTGATACGACCTCTATACAGGCCTTTGATGTCAACCACGACTCCTCTTTGATCCTTTAAAAGAGATTTTAAATAAGATTCTTCAAGGTTCAAATACTCCGTATGTGCTACTGCCAGAATGATGGCGTCGTATTTATTTTCTTGTGGTTTTTCTACCAGCCTGAATCCATACTCATGGTGCAACTCATCACTATCCGCGTGCGGATCTACCACATCTACATGCACACTAAAGGACTCTAATTCTCGGATGATGTCTATTACTTTTGAATTTCGTACATCACTTACATTTTCTTTGAACGTGGCTCCCAATATGAGCACTCGAGATTCGAGCGCGTTGCGACCCGCTTCTAATATCTTTTTGACGGTTTGCTTTCCGACATAAAAGCCCATGCTATCATTGATATAACGAGCTGAGCTGATAACTTTAGAAAAATAGCCGACCTTTTTTGCCTTATAAACGAGATAATAAGGATCTACACCAATGCAGTGACCGCCAACTAGTCCAGGAGTGAACTTCAAGAAGTTCCACTTGGTGCCGGCTGCTTCTAGTACATCATAAGTATTCACTCCCATTTTGCTTAAAATCAATGAAAGCTCATTGATCAAAGCGATGTTGACGTCGCGTTGTGTGTTTTCAATGATCTTACTTGCCTCTGCGACTTTAATTGAGCTTGCTCTGTGAATTCCTGCATCTACTACAAGTTCGTATGTTTTGGCGATTTGCTCCAGAGACTCAGCATCGCAACCACTTGCTACCTTGACGATTGTACGAATCGTATTCTTTTTATCTCCTGGGTTGATGCGCTCCGGTGAATACCCAACTTTAAAATCAGACACCATCTTCAGACCACTCAATTCTTCGAGGATAGGCACGCAGTCATCCTCTGTGCATCCGGGATACACAGTGGATTCATAAACCACATAGTCGCCCTTTTTGAGCACTTGACCAACCGTATGTGATGCACTTAGTACAGGACCTAAGTCGGGAAGATTCATATTATTGATTGGGGTGGGTACAGCGACTATGAAAAACGTTACATCTCTTAAGTCTTCAATCTTCGAGGTAAATGTGATGTCACAACCTTGGAATGCTTCACTTTCAAGTTCATTAGATGGGTCAATGTGATTGCTCATCATCTCCACACGCTCCTGATTAATATCAAACCCGACAACTTTAATCTTTCTTGCAAATTCAAGAGCAATCGGAAGACCCACATAGCCTAAACCAATCACAGCAAGTTTGGCTTCTTTAGCCACCAATTGATCGTATATCATTATCCTAAATATTCGATTCGATTATTCACCTTTTTATACTGTTCGCCACTTTCTGAACACACTGCAATGCCTTGCTCGTTAAATTCCAAGCGGTGGCCATATCTAGACATCCACCCAATTTGCCTTGCTGGATTGCCCACCAGTAGCGCGTACGGCGGTACTTCTTTAGTCACAACAGCGCCCGCTCCAATAAATGCGTATTCCCCAATATCATTACCACATACAATAGTAGCATTAGCTCCAACTGTAGCCCCTTTCCTTACCACGGTGGTCATATATTGATCCTTGCGAACGATGGCACTTCGAGGGTTTATAACGTTGGTAAACACACAAGAAGGTCCCAAAAAGACATCATCCTCACATTTCACTCCAGTGAACAGGCTCACATTGTTTTGAATTTTCACATTGTTTCCAATTTCTACTCCTGGACTAATCACCACATTTTGCCCAATGTTGCAATTATTTCCAATCACACTATTGGGCATAATGTGACTAAAGTGCCAAATCTTTGTGCCTTCGCCAATCTGGCTCGGCTCATCAATTACAGCAGTTGGATGGACGAAAAAACTCATTTGATGTATGTAGTAAAATCTTTGTGTTCTACTTTATTCAACTCATCCGCAGACAAGGATCTGAAATAGTCGTATGTGATTTTTAATCCCTCTGCACGATTCACTTTTGGCTCCCAACCTAGCAGTTGTCGGGCGAGACTAATATCCGGTTGACGTTGCTTGGGATCATCCGTTGGAAGAGGTTTGTATACTACCTTTTGATCAGTGCCAGTGAGTTTGATAATTTCTTCTGCAAAATCTTTAATGGTGATTTCATTGGGATTGCCAATGTTTACAGGCCCTGCGTAATCACTCATTAATAAGCGAACAATTCCTTCTACCAAATCGTCGACATAACAAAAAGAACGTGTTTGTGATCCGTCACCGAAGATGGTGAGGTCTTCGCCTCTCAGCGCCTGACCAATGAATGCAGGCAATACACGTCCGTCATTGAGTCGCATGCGTGGCCCGTAGGTATTGAAGATTCTTACAATTCTTGTTTCTAGTCCATGAAATGTATGATAGGCCATCGTGATGGCTTCCTGAAAACGCTTCGCTTCATCATAGACGCCGCGTGGCCCAACAGGATTAACATTTCCCCAATATGCTTCTGTTTGCGGATGAACAGTAGGATCACCGTATACTTCACTAGTACTAGCAATCATCAATCGGGCATTCTTTGCTTTTGCAAGACCCAAACAATTGTGTATTCCTAATGAACCTACTTTCAAAGTCTGGATAGGGATCTTCAAATAGTCGATAGGGCTTGCTGGTGAAGCAAAATGAAGAATGTAGTCTAATTCACCAGGAACATGAATAAATTTTGAGACATCATGGTGATAGAATTCGAAATGAGCATTGGGAAACAAATGCTCAATATTTTTCAAATCACCTGTGATCAAATTGTCCATCCCGATCACGTGAAAACCATCTTTGATAAATCTATCGCAGAGGTGTGATCCTAGAAAGCCTGCTGCACCGGTGATTAAAACTTTTTTCATTGAAAAAAAAAATTAATTGTCAAAATGAATAGTTTCGCGGCCCATACTCTTGTAGTAAAAGCCCAGCTTTCTCATTTTATCCAGATCATATAAATTGCGACCATCGAATATTACTTTCGATTTTAGAGCACCTGCGATTTTGTCGAAATCTGGCGTTCTAAACACTCCCCATTCTGTGCAAATGAGCAATGCATCAGCATCCTTGAGTGCGCTGTATTGATCATTAGAAAATTCAATTGGATAATTTTTTTGCTTCTTCACATTATCCATCGCTTCTGGATCATACGCACAGATGCTTGCTCCCGCTTGCAGCAAGTGTTCGATCATATACAGCGCCGGAGCCTCGCGAATATCATCTGTGTCTGGCTTGAATGCCAATCCCCAAATCGCGATTTTAACATTGCTCAATGATTGATTGAAATATTCAAGTATCGGCCCAAGTAAACTGGTCTTCTGACGCTCATTTACTTTCATCACCGATTTTAAAATCTTAAATTCATATCCGGCATCCATTCCGCTTTTTGCAAGCGCTTGAACGTCTTTTGGAAAACAGCTTCCGCCGTATCCAATGCCTGGAAATAAAAATCTTTTTCCAATGCGGGTATCAGAACCTATTCCCAAACGCACTGCATCTACGTCTGCGCCCACTTTCTCGCAGAAATTCGCTATTTCATTCATGAATGAAATCTTGGTGGCTAAAAACGCGTTCGCCGCATATTTGGTGAGCTCGGCGCTGCGCTCGTCCATGAATAGTATCGGATTGCCTTGACGTGTGAAAGGCTTATACAACTCTTCCATTACCTCTTTAGCACGCGCACTGGAGGTGCCCACTACCACACGATCTGGCTTCATAAAGTCTTCTACGGCAAATCCTTCTCTCAAAAATTCTGGATTGCTCACCACATCGAATTGCTCTTTCGCTTCTTTGCCAATGGCTTCTTTCACCAAATCACAAGTGCCTACAGGTACAGTGCTTTTATCGACAATTACTTTGTACTCTTTGAGCATTGGGCCTAATTGCGAAGCTACTTTCAAAATATATGAAAGGTCTGCGCTTCCATCTTCACCTGGTGGAGTAGGTAGCGCTAGAAAAATAATCTTAGCTTTTTCTATAGCATCGACAAGATTGGTAGTAAAGTGCAATCTGCCTTCCCTTTGATTGCGTTCGAAAAAAACATCCAGCATCGGCTCATAAATGGGCACTTCACCGGCTTTCATGCGTTCTACCTTGGCTGCGTCAATGTCTACACACGTCACATTGTTGCCCGTTTCTGCAAAACAGGTGCCTGTGACAAGACCCACGTAACCTGTCCCGATTACTGCAATTTCCATAAGTATAATTACTTTGATTAAAGTGGGCGAAGTTAATAACTATTGCCCTTTCATCGGAAATAATGAACGCTCGCGCTCGGTAAGTCTAACCGTATGTTTTCCAAGGATTTCCTGATTGGCAGCTTTTACATCCGCTGATTTTTTAGTAGCCCAGATGATTTCGCGAGCTATACGCGCGCTTTCATCAATATCCACAATAGGCTTAGGATAGTCGATCCCCAGTGTAAACTGATGAAAGGCTTGCTCTAAGGCACTCATTTTCCATGGTTCGTGTACATATTCCACAGGGAGTCGCGACAATTCTGGTAACCATTTTTTGATAAAAATCCCGTCAGGATCGTGGTCAAGCCCTTGTTTGATGGGATTATAAATACGAATGGTGTTCACGCCCATGGTGCCTGCTTGCATCTGAAACTGTGGGTAATGAATACCGGGCTCATAATCCAAAAATGCCTTCGCTAAATGATGAACGCCCGCTTGCCAAGGCTGCATCAAATGATGTGTGAGAAATGACACGAGCATACTTCGCATTCGGAAATTCAAATAGCCCGTTTCTACCACACAACGCATGCAAGCATCGATCATTGGAATGCCCGTCTTCGCCGATTTCCAAGCAGCTACTTTGGCCTCATCGGTGCTTTCACGAATGTTGTCAAAGCCAATATTGAGGTTTCGAAATTCTATATTCGGTTCAGATTCAAACTTTTGTATGAAATGACAATGCCACTGCAAGCGTGCAATAAAATTGTTTAATGCGCGTTTATTGCCCCCGCGTTCCTTGGCGATTACTGCGTATTGAAATATCTGACGAATACTAAAAACTCCCCATGCCAGATACGGCGACAAACGACTGCAGGAAAGCCGCGCTTCCGTAGGTTTTGAAATGTGTTTGCTGTAGTTGAAATGCCTCGATTCTAAGAAGCCCGCCAGATATTGAAGTCCTTTTTTTCGTCCTCCCGGCTGCATCGAATGCTGCATTTCGAGCAATGAAGAAAAATAATTCTCACCTTCTTTATTTTGAAGTTTCAAACAATTTGCGAGGCGCTCTTCATCGGGTTCTGACTCTACCAAAGGGGTAAGCATCGTTTGCATCCATCTTTTATCCCATCCTGTGCGGTGCTTTAAACCTCTGATTATACCGTTGGTCGGGAACTCATTCCATTGAATTCCATTTTTTTTGAAAAACTTCGAGATGTTCTTATCCCTTTCAAACGTAAGTCCATTGCCTATTTCTTGGTGAGAAAAAACTTCCTCAACGTCATACGACTCACCCAAAAATCTGAAGGTATGCTCGGCTTCTTGATGAAAAATAGTCAAGCATAAGCCATATCGCTCCATCTCCTCCCTCAAATCCCTCAAGCACTCCGCAGCAAAGCGCCAGTGACGCACATCGCTGTCACTGTTGGCTATCACAGAAGGTTCGAATAGGAAAACACAAAGGAAGGGGCGCGGTGACTTCAGCGCGGCGAGCAATGGTGCATGATCTGCAAGACGCAGGTCACGCTTAAACCACAGTATGTTCACAGATTTTTTCAAACGCTCAAATATGCAACTTCCCTTGAAAAACAAATCCGACCGTTTGAATGTTGCCGGATGCGATTGTCACAGTTTTAATTTTTTTTATCCCTTTTCCTTGTTTCATTTGCAAGGCTAATATTAAATGCTATGTACACATTAGAAGCGAGACATATTCACAAAGCATACAGCGGCCATAAGGCCCTGAATGACGTGTCAGTGTCTGTAAAGGAAGGAAGCGTTTTCGGTTTACTTGGTCCAAACGGGGCAGGTAAGACGAGTCTTATTCGCATCATCAACCAAATCACCGGTCCCGATGAAGGGGAGGTGCTTTTCAGAGGCGAAAAGCTTAAGCCCGAACATGTGAGTCTGATAGGTTACTTGCCGGAAGAGCGCGGTTTGTACAAAAAGATGAAGATTGGCGAACAATGCATGTATCTCGCACAACTCAAAGGACTCAAATCTGCTGATGCACGCATGCGACTCATGGCGTGGTTCAAACGCTTTGATATTGATACTTGGTGGGACAAAAAAGTGGAAGACCTTTCAAAAGGTATGGCGCAAAAGGTACAATTCATCACTACCGTATTACATGAACCAAAATTGCTGATTCTCGATGAACCTTTTAGTGGTTTTGACCCTATCAATGCTGAATTGATCCGCAATGAAATGCTGCGATTGAAATCAGAAGGTTCTACTATCATCCTCTCCACACATGACATGGGCAGCGTAGAATCGCTATGCGACGAAATTGCCTTGATCAATAGAGCAAGCGTAATTCTCGGAGGCTCGGTGAAGGATGTGAAAAATCAGTTTAGAAAAAATGTCTTCGAACTTCAATACCGTGGTTATGCCATGGATTTGGGAATTGGATTGTGGGCCAATTTTGAATTGATTGAAAATATAAAAGGCGATGATTACTCTACAGCTTTGATCAGAATACCTGAAGGGAAAAAATTGAATGACTTATTGTCAATTTTACTAAAAGACCTTGAAATCGTGGGTGTAAGAGAAGTCGTGCCTGACATGAACCAGATTTTTATCGAAGCCGTAAACACTTTTAATGCGCAACAATCATGAATAAGATAGCCTTAATTATAAAAAGAGAGTACCTCGTTCGTGTAAAGAAGAAGTCTTTCATCGTGATGACTTTCTTGGGACCTTTGCTTTTCACAGGCCTTATGATTGGCGCCATTCTCGTGGCGATGAGCGATGATACCATCCACAATGTGCTAGTGGTAGACCAAGAGGGTTTTTTAATCAAACAAGAAGTGGCGGATTATAAAGCCGCAAATCTTGAGCGAAATCGATTCAAAGATTCTGAAAAACTAGAATATGAGTTTACCACGCGAATGCCTTCGGTAGACGATTTTAAGGCGAGCCACCATACATTAATGGTGGTACTCGACTCAGCAAGCTATGGCGACGGAAGAACAGAGTTTTTTGTAAAAAAATTACCGAGTCTTTCGGTTCAAGAAAATGTACAAGAAGAGCTAGAGGCGGCCCTAGAACAGTGGCGTGTTAGGAAATTTGGAATGGATTGGAATACCTACCAAAGCGTAAAGCAGGGTGTAACATTGAATATTCATAATGTAGAAAAACCCGACGAAGGAAATGACTTGAGAGCCCGCGCGGGTGTGGGATTTGCTTTTGCACTTGTCATTTACATGTTCATTTTTATCTACGGCATCCAAGTGATGCGTGGGGTCATTGAGGAGAAAACCAATCGAATCATTGAAGTCATTGTATCGAGTGTAAAACCATTCCAACTGATGATGGGAAAGGTAATAGGCATTGGATTGGTGGGACTTACCCAGTTTTTACTTTGGGTGATTCTTTCAGGGGTGGCATACACTGTGGTGGGCTTGATTGCCGGCTCATCGGTAGAAGTACCTGGTAATTTGAATGGCGCTGCAGCCGCAGATTTGCAAGCGGGAGGAGCATTTAGTTCTCTAAAAAATAACGAAGATTTCGCGTTTATTCTTTCGATTCCTTGGGGGCAGTTGATTGCGGCTTTCTTGTTTTATTTCACTGGCGGTTTCTTATTGTATGCTTCTTTGTTTGCTGCCATTGGCGCGGCGGTAGATGCAGAGACGGATACGCAACAATTCATGCCCATCGTTACGATTCCTCTGATTTTTGGATTCATCGTTTCAGAGTTTCTTTGGCAAAATCCAGAAGGCACTATGGGAACGGTATTTAGCATTATTCCGCTCACTTCACCTGTGGTGATGATGGTGAAAACTGCAATGGGATGGAATGCTTCGAACGTTTGGCAATTGATTCTTTCGGTGGTGCTTTTGATCGCAACATTCGTGTTCACGGTGTGGTTGGCAGGTCGAATATATCGCGTAGGAATACTTATGTACGGAAAAAAAGCAACCTACAAAGAGCTTTGGAAATGGATTCGTTATAAGGGATAGCCTATTTTCGCCACATGAAAGTTGGAATCATCGACTGCGGAACCAACACATTCAACCTCTTGATTGCAGAAAAAAGTGAGACAGGGTGGAGTGTTGTGTTCGAAAATAAATTGCCTGTAAAGCTTGGTGCTGGCGGGTTTGACAAGAAAATGATTGTAGAGTCGCGCTTCATTCGAGGCATTGATGCGCTCATGTGTCATAAAGAAAACGCCGCTAATTTTGGTTGTACCACGCTCAAAGCTATTGCTACTTCTGCGATCCGTGAGGCGAAAAATCGCTACGATTTCATGCGCGTGGCCAAGCAAAAACTTGATCTCGATATCGAACTCATCGATGGACATCGCGAGGCTGAATTGATTTGGAAAGGTATCAAACAAACCATAGACCTTGGAACGGAAGCTTCACTAATCATTGATATTGGCGGCGGTAGCACAGAATTTATCATTGCCAATGCAACGGAAATTCTTTGGAAAGAAAGTTATTTGCTCGGCGTGAGTCGCCTGCACGAAATGATTCATCCAGATGATAAAATGTCTGCTACCAATGTGGATTATTTACATGAAATCTTGGATGAAAATTTAGGTTCTCTCAAAGAGGCACTGAAACAATATACCTGCAAACAAATCGTCGGCTCAAGCGGCTCTTTTGATACGCTTTACGCTATGTACAAGCATTCGCAAAAGCAATTGCGCGATGAGCCGTTCAAATTGCTCAATGAAATTCCAGTCACTTCTTTCCCTGGTATTCATGGATGGCTTATCAATTCTACATACGAGCAACGATTGCTGCACAAGGCCATTCCAAGCATTCGTGCCGAATACATGCCGCTTGCGAGCTACCTTGTGAAGTATGTGCTCGAACTTTCAAAATTCGAGAAGATGTACCATTCTCAATATGCATTGAAAGAAGGCGCCGCGTTCGAACTATTGGAACACGTAATTGTTGAACCGAAGCAAAAGGACAACAATGAGGAACGTGAAGAAACAGCACTTGCCGACTAAAATCTGCGTCGTCTGCCACAAGCCCTTTTCTTGGAGAAAAAAATGGGAAAGAGTGTGGGAGGAAGTCAAATACTGCAGCGAACGCTGCTCGAGGAACAGGGTTTAGAATTTGGAATTTAGAGTTTGGAATTTAGAGTTTGGAATTTGGAAATTGGAGTTTGGAATTTGAATGAGGAGTTTTGAATTTAGAGTTTGAATATAGAAACTTCCAATCTCCAACTTCCAATCTCCAACTTCCAATCTCCAACTTCCAATTTCAAATCTCCAATTTCCAAATTCCCGTTCTAGTTCCTTATCAACGAAATAAACTCCTTCCTCGTTTTGTCGTTATGGAGGAATTCGCCGGAGAAGGCGCTGGTGGTAGTGCTGGAGTTTTGTTTGCTCACACCGCGCATTTGCATGCACAAGTGATGACACTCGAGTACTACAGCTACACCCAGCGGCTGTAGGGTATTTTGAATACAATCGCGAATTTCAATGGTAAGGCGCTCTTGTACTTGTAGTCGTCTCGCAAAGACATCTACGACGCGTGGAATTTTGCTCAAACCAACGATGTGTCCATTGGGAATGTAGGCTACATACGCTTTTCCAAAGAAGGGCAACATGTGATGTTCGCACAAACTATAAACTTCGATGTCTTTGACTAAGACCATTTCACTATAAGACTCCTCAAACATCGCGCTGCGCAATACTTCCACAGGATTTTGTGTGTATCCCATGGTGAGGTGCTCATAGGCTTTTGCAACGCGCTCTGGTGTTTTGAGCAATCCTTCGCGATTCGGATTTTCACCAATCTGTTCCAGGATTTGTATCACCGCTTGCGCAACAATTTGCTGCTTGGGGCTTAGTTCTGAGTGGTCTGCCATGGAGTTATTTTCCGCCGAAATATTCGACAAAATTATTTTCTGTTTCGTAGAGTTTGATGCTGTGCAATGTGCATCCATTCGCATTGATAGGAACTTCTAATTGTTCCCAAATGGCAATGGCTAAGTTTTCTGTAGAGGCCAATATTCCCGTCATGAAATCCACGTCGAGGTTGAGATTGCGATGATCGAGTTTTTCAATCACCAAATCCTTGATCATATCTGAAAGCACTTTTAAATCAATGCAAAAGCCAGTATCAGGCGAAGGAGCGCCTTTCACCGTTACAAAAAGATCATAATTGTGCCCATGCCAATTGATATTGGCGCATTTTCCAAACATTTCGGCATTCTTGGCATCGTCCCACGCTGGGTTGAAGAGTCGATGCGCGGCATTGAATCTCTCTCGGCGGGTTACGTAAACTATCTTCGACATCTCTTTATATTTGAGCGGCAAAGATACTACGACATGCATGTTTCGAAGTAACTTGCGCCTCAATAATACTTTTGAATATCATGATAGTTGTCACGGGTGCCGCAGGCTTTATCTCTAGTTGTCTGGTAAGCCGCCTCAACGAGGAGCGCTTTTACGATTTGATTTTGGTCGATGATTTTTCACATCCCAACAAGAATAAAAATTTTGAGGGTAAAAGATACAAAGCACTTATAGACCGAAAGGATTTTCCTCAATGGCTGCGAGAGAATGAAGCAGGAGTGGAGTTCGTGTTTCACCTCGGTGCCCGCACGGATACTACAGAGTTTAACACAGCCATTTTTGACGAACTCAATCTCCACTATTCACAAGAGATTTGGAAGATTTGCGTTGAAAAATCACTGCCTTTGGTTTATGCTTCAAGCGCCGCTACATACGGCGACGGTGCTTTTGGATACGACGATAATCATGATGTTGTAGAAGAATTGATACCTCTCAATCCATACGGTGACTCGAAGAACGACTTTGATAAATGGGTGTTGAAACAATCTGAAACGCCTTTCTTTTGGGCGGGATTGAAATTTTTCAATGTTTATGGACCAAACGAACTTCATAAAGGCCGAATGGCAAGCGTGGTAATGCATGCCTTTCATCAAATTCAAGAAAAAGGCAGTATGCGCCTATTTCGCTCACATCGCCCCGACTTTGCAGATGGCGGTCAGATGCGCGATTTTGTTTACGTCAAAGATTTAGTAGACGTATGCATTTTCTTGATGTACCACCGCAAGAATAGCGGTATTTATAACCTTGGCTCTGGCAAGGCGCGCAGATTTTTAGATCTAGCCAATGCGACCTTTGCGGCTATGGATCTAGCTCCTAACATAGAATTCATCGATACTCCAGCAGATATTCGCGATAAGTATCAGTATTTCACCGAAGCGAATATGTCCAAGCTTCGAAGTATCGGATATACCAAAGAATTTCATTCGCTTGAGGATGGAGTTTCAGATTACGTGCGCAATTATTTGATACCAGGAAAGTACATGTAAATCAAGCAGCAGCGCTTGTTGGCCTATGAAGTCCATTTCGCAATTATTTTCCAATGCCTTTGGTGGACTGCCTACCACAATATGGCTGCTATCAGTGGCTCAGCTGATCAATCGGAGTGGCACCATGGTGGTGTTTTTTCTTTCTGTCTATCTGAAAGAGGAACTCGGTTTTTCATTGGACCAAATAGGATTGATCATGGCGCTCTTTGGTATCGGAACTATTTCCGGTGTGTGGGTAGGCGGAAGGTTGGTGGATAAATTGGGGTATTATCCCGTTATGATTGTCTCTCTCGGCGCGGGCGCTGTGATGTTTGCCGCGGTGAGCTTCGTTCGAAGCTTTGAAGTATTGGCGACTGCGATGTTTCTTGTTAGTTTTTGCGCCGAAGCCTTTCGTCCGGCGAATATGGCGGCCATTTCTTACTACGCAAGTCCAGATATATATACGAGAGCTGTAAGTCTCAATCGCCTCGCAATAAATCTGGGTTTTTCGATTGGCCCCGCTATTGGCGGCTTCCTGAGTGAGATGAGTTTTCAATACATCTTCTGGGCAGATGCACTCACTTGTCTTCTAGCCATGCTGATGCTTTTATTATTTGTAAAAAAATCCACTCGTGAAATTGGAATTATAAAAGAAGAGAACGCCGCCGCCGCTCTTCGATCTCCATATAAAGACGCCGCTTTTTTGTGGTTTCTTCCAATCGCTATGCTTTACGCGATTTCATTCTTCCAATTTTTCAGCACGATGCCCATTTATTATACCGAAGTAGAGGGGCTTTCAAAGTCAAGCATTGGATGGATCATGGCACTGAATGGTCTGCTGGTGGCGCTTTTTGAAATGTTGATCATTTATAAATTCGAAAAGAAATGGAACCTCTATAATTTTATCATTCTCGGTACCTTCTTAGTGGTTCCTTCTTACCTGAGTCTACTTTTCCTTGGGGGCTTTTGGTGGATGATTGTGATTACAATCGTTATCTCATTTTCTGAAATGTTTGCCATGCCGTTTATGAATACTTTCATGAACAATAGAGCGGCTGGCGGTAAGCGCGGCCAATACAGCAGCTTGTATATCATGGCGTGGAGTAGTAGTCAAATTTTAACACCCATTATAGCGACGCAAATAATAGATCACTCTGGATTTCAAATGTTGTGGATCGTGATGGCTTCTATTGCGGCCTCTAGCAGTATTGGGGCATATATGCTGAAGAGAGCGGTGGCTTAAATCAAATTTTTGTTTAATCCCCCTTTTCCAAGAAGAACACTTCTTCCACCGACTTCTTAAAGAGCTTCGCAATCTTCAAAGCTAAGACTGTGGAAGGCACGTATTTATTAGATTCCATCGCATTGATGGTTTGACGACTCACACCAATTTTTTTGGCCAACTCCTCTTGTGTCATATCGTGTATAGCACGCTCTACGCGGATATTATTCTTCATGCTGCATCCTTTTTTGAAAGATTCCAAATCATGTAATAATATCGGATAATGAACAGTATCAATATGGTGAACATGTTGTAAACCATCACGAGTAAAAAGTCCATCCCATAAATAAATATGGTGCAAAAAAATAATATGATGTAATTCACCAAAACCGCCCATACAAGCGAGGTCTGGCGAATATTCGCGATGAACTCATCTTCAATTTTTTCTTTTGAAAAAGCAACAAATAATGCTCCTAAGATGAACAATGCACCAATTAACGTGGGTAGCACATTGGTTTCAATGAAGGTAAAAACCTTGTCGTCTTCAAAAAGTTGAGAACTTAAAAACGCGAATACAGACCCTTTTACATTCATTAGTTCACCTACGGGTGAAAGAAATAATGCGCCCGTAATTGCAGATGGTACCAGTATTATCCAACCCCATTTCTTAAAGGAGTGTGGAAATAAAAATTTGTTTGTCATGTGAAGTAAATTTTACCAAATGTAAAATAAACTTTACAAATAGACAAATTATTTTTACAGGAGGGCGTGGGTTTGTATTCATTCTCATTCTGATTCTGATTGTGATTCTAAAAAAAATCTCCCTTCAGAAACTCATAACTCCGAACTCTTATTCATTCTGATTGTCACTGTGTTTGTGATTCTGAATGTGCTCGAGACTGGAAACTCTTTTTTAGAATGAGAATCACAATGAGAATGAGAATGAATAGAGTGGGAGGAGGGGAGTAGGAGTGGGAGTAGGAGTAGGAGTAGGAGTAGGAGTAGGAGTAGGAGCTTGGCTCGATCTTCCAATCACTAACTTCTACTCTTCCCAAAAATCTCGTAAAGGACAATGCCTCCTGCCACGGCGACATTAAGCGAGTGCTTGGTGCCGTGTTGAGCTATTTCGATTACGCCATCACTCGCGGCAATGGTCGCCTGGTCCACTCCATCCACTTCATTGCCCAATACCAAGGCCATAGGACCACTATAATTGAACGATCTTAATTCAATCGAGTTGGTGGCTTGCTCTACGCTATAACACTTGAACCCCGCTTCTTTCAGCTCTTGAATAAGCGGTAGTGTTGCTTCGCGATGTTCCCATTCTACAGTCTCCGTCGCTCCTAAGGCCGACTTCAAGACTTCGCGATGGGGTGGAGTAGGAGTGTAGCCCACACAGAAAATGCCTTTCAAGAGAAAGGCATCTGCTGTTCTAAATAAACTCCCTACGTTCAATCCGCTGCGGATATTTTCCAATATCAATACAACGGGAATTTTATTGCTTTCACGAAACTCCTCGGGCGTCATGCGCCCGAGTTGTTCCATGCTTAATTTCTGATGACTCATTTAGCGGATCACAATAAAGTACGGCAAGCGCGCCTGAATTCCTCTAATGTTTTGGATAGACTTGAATTGCTCATAAAATCTGAACTCTTCTCCAAGAACTTCTTTCATGATACTTGCTTGCTGTTGTCCTGCAAGGTCTTCCACGAATTCCTGAAATGGATCTTTCATCTTGGGGTAGTCTTGTGTGCTGTAGTCGCTCACACCAGCAATTTGAGCGGCATAGCGAATAGCTGCGCGCATATCGCCAAGTTCATCCACAAGACCTAGGCCAAGTGCGTCTTCACCACTCCAAACGCGTCCTTGACCGATGCTATCAACCTCTGCCTGTGTCTTCTTTCTGCCAGCAGCAACCTTCGATGTAAAGTCGTCATAGATCTGCGCTACCATGTTTTGCATCACTTTCATTTCATATTCATCCAGCGGTTTGGTCACTGTCAATGCATCCGAGTGTGCGTTGGTTTCGTAAGTGTCGAAGGTCAATCCTATTTTATTATTCAAAAATTTCTGCATATTTGGTATCACACCAAACACGCCAATGGAGCCAGTGATGGTATTTGGATTCGCAAATATTCTGTCGGCACTGCAAGCGATGTAATAGCCACCACTTGCCGCATAGTCACCCATACTTACAATTAATGGCTTTCCACTCTTCTTGATCAATTCCGTTTCTCTCCAAATTACATCAGAAGCCAAGGCACTGCCACCGGGGGAGTTCACACGGAACACAATGGCTTTCACATTTTCATTTTCACGCGCATCTTTCAATGCCTTTGCAATACGATCACTTCCTATTGTCTCGTCATCGCCATCGCCGCTTTCAATCGCACCTTCTGCATATACGACAGCAATTCGATTGTCCTTTTCATCTTTGTTATCCAAACTCAAGGCGTACTTGTCAAAGTCAATCATGTTGATTTCCTTTTTGCTTTCTGCATCTATGCCCAACTTGCCTTTGATGTTGGTCATGATTTCATCGCGGTACACCAAGCCATTTATCAATCCGCTATTCTTTAAATTTTCATTATTCATGAGCGAAATAGAATCTGCAGCTTGATTTAAGAAGTCTATGCTCACTTTGCGTTCTTTCGAAATACCGTCCAACATAGTTTTCCAGATATCTCCAACATACGTGCTGATTTGTTGGCGATTTTCAGGTGTCATTTGCTCGTACATGAACGGCTCAACAGCACTCTTGAACTTGTTATTCGGACCACGAATGACCTGAGCTTCAATCTCTAGTTTGTCAAACATCTTTTTGAAAAACATGAGCTCTGTGGACAAACCTCTCCAATCAAATGTGCCTGTTGGGAACATATATACTTCATTAGCTGCCGAAGCAATATAGTAGCCGCCTTGGGTGAAGTTTTCTCCGTATGCGATGATCCATTTGCCGCTATTTTTAAAGTCTAATAGTGCATTGCGTGCATCGAGCATCGCACTTGGTGGCGCTGCAAACAAGTCTACCTCGAGGAAAAGCCCTTGGATATTCTCGTCATTTTTTGCACTCTCTAGCACCTCATAAAGCTTGTCTAGTCCCAAATTGGCATCGCTCTGAAAACCGCTACCTGTAAAGTTGAAACCTTGCTTGCTGGCTCGATCAACTATGGATTTGTCAAGCTTCAAGTGAAGCACTGAGTTATTTTTCACATTTACTTTCTCTTCTCCGCTTGAAGCAGCGATTACAATCATTATCACGAAAAGCGCGATTACGAGGAAAAACGCTGCGAACGTGCCAAGCATGGAGGCTAGTACATTTTTTATAAAACTCATGGTGTATGTTTTCTTAATTAACAGTTCAAAAATAATTAGAGTATTGTAAATCAAGTGTCACGAATACATAAACGGCGACAATCTGCCTTCAAAGGGTGATTTTCATTTTTAAGCTTCGCACATTGATACTACTTTCGTGCTTGATGAGTACAAATAACGTTTTATTGTGTATCGGCGGAAATCTCGGTGATCGCCTCGAAAACCTTGAAGAAACAAGGGATTTCATCGAATTCAATATGGGCGACATAGTCACGGTTTCTGGTATCTATGAATCTCCTGCTTGGGGTATGGAAGCGGCTCCAGACTTTCTCAACCAAGTGATCGAAATTTCGACTAGCCTAAATTATCTGCAATTGCTCGCTGAGATCAAGGAAATAGAAGAATTCTACGGAAGGAAGAGAACGCCCGGCAAGTACACTTCGCGTGAGATGGACGTTGATATTCTATTTTTTAATGATGAAATTGTAGAAACAGAAAAACTCACTATTCCTCACCCAAGGCTGCATGAAAGAAGATTTGTGCTGACGCCTCTTGCCGAAATTTTACCTGATAAGATTCATTCTGTTTTAAATAAGTCTATCGCAGAACTGCTTAAATCTTGTGAAGATACTTCTCCTGTCAAGCGCGTTTGAAAAACTATAAGTACATAGCGATAGAAGGCAATATTGGTGCTGGTAAGACAAGCCTCGCCACCCGACTAGCGCAGCAATGGAATGCCAGACTGGTGTTGGAAGAATTTGCCGATAATCCTTTTTTACCCAAATTCTATCAGCAACCCGAGCGATATGCTTTTCCACTTGAACTTAGTTTTCTTTCGGAGCGTTTTTCTCAGTTGAAAAAAGAGGTGACCAATGATGATTTGTTTGCTCCACTAGTGGTCAGCGATTACATCATTAGTAAATGTCAAATTTTCGCGAAAAATAATCTTCAAAACGACGAGTATCAGCTTTTTCTGAAAATGTACGAAATCGTCGATGCCTCTGTTTCTAAGCCCGACTTGGTAGTTTACTTATACAAAAGCGTAGATAAATTATTGGAGAATATTCGCCGCAGAGGTCGTGATTATGAGCAAAATATTTCTTCGGAGTACCTCGAAAATATTCATGCGCAATATATGGAGTTCATTCGTCAACACGAGGAGTTGCGCGTGGTGATAGTTGATACTGAAAAATTAGATTTTGTAAATAATCCAGCCCATTATTCGCTGATCGAACAGATCTTCCATCTTGAGTATCCGAGGGGTGTTACTCGCCTTCAATTCTAAAACTCCCTTCTGCTTCTCTTTCTCTTTCTCTTTCTCTTTCTCCCTCTCCCTCTCCCTCTCCCTCATATATTCATTCTCATTCTCATTCTCATTCTGATTCTAAAAAGAGTTTCCAGAATAGAGATAGTATAGAATCTCAATCTCAATCTCAATCTCAATCACAATGGGAATGAGAATGAATATAAGCCCTCGCCCCTCGCCCCTCGCCCCTCGCCCCTCGCCCCTCGCCTTCTACCGATACCTCTTCGAACTAAACCTTCTAAAAAATCTTTGCCACGGATCATAAGACAGGCGCTTGATGGTGACATCGCCGAGGTCTTGCGTTAATGTTGGACCTATCTGTACTGCGGTATTCGGATCTAAATGATTAAAACCTTTCTCGTGATCCAGTGCGCTCACCATCCAATGGTGAAATTTATACTCACTAAATAATTCAAACGTACCGTCAGCTTTGGTGGTGGTGAAGTGGTGATTGATATAGGGTTCGTCCCAAGCCAATATTCCAGCGCCTTCGATAGGATTGCCTTTTCCATCCACTACTTTTCCTTTGATAGAATAATAAGTGTGCGAGCTGAAGTTATAATAATTCTCAGGACAAAGGCATGGCTCGGGTTTGTAATCTGACATCAGGGTTTTAAGTTCTTTGCCCAAATCCTTTACAGTGCCAGCCACTGTATCTCCATTCGATAATCTTGTACTTCCATCATGACTTACAACTCCCAGAAATGATTGATGAAAGCCACCCCATGACACATCTTTAAATTGCCACCAACTATAACCCGCACCGCGACAATTTAATTCCTGGTAATAAGTCTTTTTCGCAAATGCGACTTGATCGCTGTAGGGTATCGAATCGTTGTCAGCTGGAATGCCCGTTTCACCTACAATCCATGGCTTATTTACAAATTTATCATACCAATACAACTCACTTCTGACTTGCTCCGCTTCGTATTCATAGGGGTGAAATGAAATAAAGTCTACTTGTACGAGATTGGGATCCCACACGAATACTTCACGCTGACAAGCAAGTCCAATCGTCGTCAAATGATGACTATTTGATTTCACGATTTCATTCCATTGTCTGGTGGCGTAGTACACTTCTTCTTTGGTGTGAGGTACAGAATCGAAGTATAATGGTTCATTCAGAAAGTCCCACGCTAGAATCTCACTTCGATGTCCATGTGCCACTACCATTTCTTCCAAGATCGTATTGAGCACAGGAACTCCGGGAAGCATTTTTGTAGTGAAAATCACTTTGAGTCCTGTCTTGGCGGCCGCATCAAGGACCGTTGAAATGGCCTTTTGATATTCTGACCAAGCCTCGGCATCGTTGTGGTCGAAATCGAAACAGCAATTATCACCTTCATAAGCTATAAAATAGACATTAGGCTTGCCTTTCTGTCCGACAATCATTGGTTCTCCAATACCCACGATTCGAATGGTATTGAAGCCCATGTCCTTTGCCAATTGAAAATCTTTCTCAATTTCACCAATGCTAGAATCTGCATCTGATGTGGAAAATTCATTGTCTTTCTCGTAGCCAATAAATCTATTCGGCCAGATTTTTCCATTGGCTGCGCGAAGGGTGATTTTGTAATTAATACACATCACATGAAAGGGCTCTCCGTCGATGTAGAAGGATTTTTCTTTTAGGGTCGCAAAGCCTTTTGGGGGTGTGGTCAAAAACCACCACGTGAGGATTGTGATAAAAGCCGCGAGGCTAATAAAGAGAATTTTTCTTGTCATCTGTGGTCAAAAATAAAGCCTGTTGAATAAGTTCAACAGGCTTTATTAAATTTTTATGGAAATGGGATTATCCCAATACTTCTTTCATCTTAGCACCGATCTCAGCAGGGCTATCCACTACATGGATGCCGCACTCACGCATAATGCTCTTTTTAGCGGCTGCTGATTCATTTTCACCACTCACAATGGCTCCTGCGTGACCCATGGTGCGGCCTTTTGGCGCAGTTTCACCAGCGATAAAGCCTACAACAGGTTTTGTTCCGTTTTCTTTAATCCAACGCGCTGCCTTCGGCTCCAACTCACCACCGATCTCACCGATCATGATGATGCCTTTGGTTGCTGGGTCAGCCATCAACAATTGAACAGCCTCGAGCGTGGTAGTGCCTATGATTGGGTCACCGCCAATACCTATAGCAGTAGTCACTCCAAGACCTGCTTTCGCCACTTGGTCGGCTGCTTCATAAGTGAGTGTACCTGATTTTGACACGATACCTACCGTTCCTGGCTTGAATACGAAACCGGGCATAATACCCACTTTCGCTTCGCCCGCGGTGATCACACCTGGACAGTTTGGACCGATCAATGTAACATCGCGGTCTTTTGTGTATTCCTTGGCTTTCAACATATCCGCCACTGGAATTCCTTCAGTAATAGTAATGATTACTTTGATGCCTGCATCAGCAGCTTCCATGATGGCGTCTGCGGCAAATGCTGGAGGAACAAAGATGATCGACACGTCGGCGCCCGCTTGAGCTACCGCATCAGCCACGGTGTTGAACACTGGCCTATCGAGGTGAGTCTGACCACCTTTTCCGGGTGTCACACCGCCCACAACGTTGGTTCCGTATGCTATCATTTGCTCGGCATGGAAGGTTCCTTCGCTGCCTGTAAAGCCTTGTACAATGACTTTTGAATCTTTTCCTACAAGTACGCCCATGGAATTATAAATTTTGCCGCGAAAATAAGCGAACTTTGCCCCCGTGAATCATATTTCTGACGAAACCATCTGTGCATTATCAACACCTCCCGGAATCGGAGGGATTGCAGTAGTGCGTATTTCAGGCAATTCGGCCTTTCCGATTGCTGAAAAAATTTTTTCCAAAAAAATCCAAAACACGGAATCCCACAAGGCCATACACGGATGGGTGATGGATGGCGAGGAAAAGGTGGACGAGGTGGTGCTCACACTTTTCAAAGGCCCGCGCTCATTTACGGGCGAGGACACAGTCGAAATCGCCTGTCACGGTTCAAGCTTTATCCAGCAGCGCATTATTGAATTATTGCTTGCCAAAGGCGCTCGTATGGCTACACACGGCGAGTTTACAATGCGGGCATACCTCAATGGTCGAATGGATCTAAGCCAAGCTGAGGCAGTCGGGGATTTGATTGCCGCCGAATCAGCTGCGGCCCACAAACAGGCTGTCCACCAAATGCGTGGCGGTTTTTCGAAGGAAATCAATGGGCTTCGAGATAAGTTGATTCACTTTGCTTCGATGGTTGAACTAGAACTTGATTTTGCCGAAGAAGATGTAGAATTCGCCAATCGTGGACAATTGACAATTTTAATTCATGAAATAAAATCGGTCGTAGACCACCTGCGAGGATCCTTCAAGATGGGCAATGCCATCAAAAATGGCGTACCCGCGGCTATCGTGGGCGCGCCCAACATGGGCAAGTCGACCTTGCTCAATGCACTACTCAATGAAGAGCGTGCAATAGTATCCGACATTGCGGGTACCACTAGAGATACGGTGGAAGATAGCGTGAGCATCGATGGTGTGAAGTTCAAATTCATTGACACTGCGGGTATTCGCGAAACTTCAGATACCATTGAAAAAATGGGGATTGAAAGAAGTCTAGCGAAGGTACAACAAGCCGCAATAGTGCTGGTACTCTTTGACGCGGCCTTTGAGAATGCTCAAGAAGTCGTTGATTTCATTGAGACAGTTCGTGCCGCCAAACAATCCGACGCTGTATTGTTATTAATAGGAAATAAAATTGATAATACCGAACGAACGCTCGGTGATATCGAACGAATGCTCGGTTTGAAAGAAGAACTCATAGTGATGAGTGCAAAAAATGGCCACGGCGTTGAGGACCTCAAACTGCGACTGCAACGGTACATAGGCGAGGGAACGGTGAATAGTGGCGAAACCATCGTCACCAACATCCGTCACTTCGAGGCGCTCACACTCGCCTCCAAATCATTACAAGATGTAATTGAAGGCCTTGAAAACCGCGTCACTGGTGACTTCCTAGCCATCGATATACGCAAAACACTCTACCACCTCGGCGACATCACCGGCCAAATCAACGCCGACGACCTACTCAACTCAATTTTTTCGAAATTCTGTATTGGGAAGTGAAAGAACAAGGGGAGAGGAACAAGGAACAAGGGGGGGGGAACAAGGGATAAGGGAACAAGGGATAAGGGAACAAGGGGGAGAGGAACAAGGAACAAGGGGGGGGGGAACAAGGGATAAGGGAACAAGGGGGAGAGGAACAAGGAACAGGGAACAATTGGAAATTCTGAATTGCGAATTGTATATTGCGAATTTTGAATTTCGAACAAGGAAGGGATTACGCGATTCTTTTATTTATGAGACCTCTTAATAATGCGCCAATATAATTTATTAAATCATTAATCTCTCTTACATCGAAATCAATATTTGTACTGAAACAATTTAAGCAATCAATCAAAGCTTGAATTTCTCTGAGAGATCCATTCGCCATAACAAAGAAATGCTTTTGATCTTTAATAGTTTCTCTCCCTGAGCCCTCTGCTATATTCAAAATAACACTCAACGCAGCTCTACCAAGCTGATCCTGATAATAGCGAGGAAGTACAGCACTGTGCCTTATATTGAGTAAAACGCATTTAGTTTTAAGCTCCTTTGCTTTCTGATATGCTTTTAGATCTTTAAAATTCATTTGTCAAAAATATTTCACAAGCTTCATTTAATTGAATTATAAATTATTCCATTTATTCGAATAAAATATATGTTTCCCAATCCCCCTGTTCCTTGTTCCTTGTTCCTTGTTCCTTGTTCCTTGTTCCCTAGTTCCTTGTTCCTTTGTTCCTTGTTCCTTTCCCCCCTTGTTCCTTTCCCCCCTTGTTCCTTGTTCCTTCCCCTCCTTGTTCTTAATTTCGCCCCATGAATGACACCTCCTGGCTGTCGCGGACGCAGTTGATGATCGGCGATGAAAAGATTAGAGTACTAAATAATAGTCATGTCCTTGTTGTTGGAATGGGTGGGGTGGGCTCGTTTGCGGCTGAATTTGTAGCCAGAGCAGGTGTTGGACAAATGACGATAATTGATGGAGACGTTGTAGACCCCACCAACCGTAATCGCCAACTGCCCGCATTATCCACCAATCATGGTGTTTCCAAGGCGGATATCATGGCCGAACGATTGATGGCTATTAGTCCTGAACTGAAATTGAATGTGGTGAAAGAATTTGTCAATCCTGAAATGGTAAGGCAACACTTGGAGGCGAAACCTGATTTTCTCATTGACGCGATTGATAGTGTTACTCCAAAGCTTACGTTTCTTGCTACAGCTTATGAGTTTGGTATTCCCATGGTGAGCAGCATGGGGGCGGGGGGGAAGTTCGACCCAACACAACTGCGTGTGGTTGATATTTCTAAAACATACAATTGTCCTTTCGCGCAACAGGTGCGCAAAAATCTAAAAGACAAAGGAATTTATAAGGGAATACAAGTCGTATTCAGTCCCGAAGAACCGATGAAGGAAAGCATCATGCTTACCGATGGCAAGAACTATAAAAAGTCGGCATACGGTACCATGTCTTATTTGCCTGCTACCTTTGGAGCAGTAGCCGCTTCCGTGGCTATTCGTTATCTAATTAGTCGTACTTAGGCTTCTTATCGCGCTTTTCCGCTTTCTTTTCCTTGGCGCTTTTTGTAGCCGTTTTCTTAGTTTCTTTCTTTGGCTCTTTTCCTTTTCCCATAACGTTTATTCTTTAAATAAGTGAAGTGAATGCGTTGTTCAGAACGCATTCACATCACAAGTATAGTGAATAATACTTTATTTCTTTACAAAACGAATTTGCTCTTTTCCAACGTTCACAAAATAAACACCAGCAGATAGTTGATCTACTTGAATTTGATTCACAGAAGCGTTGAGCATTCCAGAGAGGACGGTTTTTCCATCTTGCGAAATGACACGATAAGGCTGTCCGAGCTGTGACTCATTTGTCGTCACTTGCAAAACGTCTACGGCAGGGTTGGGATAAACTTGAATGCTCGTTTCAGCCACTTCTGGAGTATTAGAGACTTGAGGTTTGTAAACTCTCACATAATCCACTTCCATTGTAGCCGGGAATGGGGTGTTATTGTTGGGATACCCAGGCCAGTTGCCGCCTACCGCGATATTCAAAATAAAGAAGAAAGGGCGGTTGAATATAGGATCGCTGTTGTTGCTCGTGGTGATATTGAATTGGTTGTAGATAAAATCATTCACATAAAATTGAATTTTATCCTCATCCCAATAGATGCCATAGTTGTGAAATTGCGTTGGATCAAGAGGCGTAGGAAGTCCAGTGTAGGTGTGACTATTATTAAACCAATGCACAGTGCCATGTGTCATCATTTCATTGTTGATGTGCTCCATGATATCAATCTCTCCACAATGAGGCCATCCCACGTCTTCGAAGTTGGCGCCCAACATCCAGAAGGCTGGCCAAATGCCTTGTCCCATTGGAAGTTTGATGCGGGCTTCTACGCGGCCATACATGAATTCAAACTTGTTATTTGTAATGATACGCGATGACGTATAATCCGCTCCGAGATAGGATTCTTCTCTAGCGTTGATGATGAGTTTGCCATTTACAACGTCCACATTAGATTCATTGGCGGTGTAATATTGCCACTCATTGTTTCCCCAACCGGATGCGCCAAACTCTGTTGTCCAAATCTCTGTGTCAAGTGCGTCGCCGTCAAATTCATCACTCCAGAATAACTCCCAATTGATTGGGTCAGGCTCTACGCAAAAACCACAAAATCCCCAGCAAACCACAGGAAGAATGGTGGTATTGTTGACAGTCAACGTGCGATTGGTAAATTCTCCAACAGTGACGGTGCAAGTGGTGCCAGGGGAGAGATATTCCTGCCCTGACCAATTGCTGTAAGAAAACTTGTATTCGTAGTTGCCTGCCGCTAGGTCAATGGTGCGTTCCCAAATACCATCACCGTCTTCATCGCTCATGGGGGCGCACGAGCCACACCAGTTGTTAAATGTACCATTCACTTCAGGAGTGCCGCTGATATTTACATCAGAAAAATCGAGCCTGAATGTAACGTTGAAGCTCCAACATTGCGCAGA
>JBILSZ010000125.1:0-6544 GCA_044371755.1 Flavobacteriales bacterium
CCAATGGTAGGGATAAAACTGCCGCCGGCATGAGCGAAATTAAATCGCACTTTAGGGAATTTTTCAAGTATACCACCGAATATCAATGAGCATATTGCTCGTGTAGTTTCGGCCGGCATACCCACCAACCAAGGGAGCCAATATTTTTTCATTTGTTCTTCGCCCATCATTTCCCAAGGGTGCACGAGTACACACATATCCAGCTCTTCCAGCGCTTTCCAAAGAGGATAAAAGAATGGCTCACTAAGATTTTTACCGTTGATGTTGCTTCCGATTTGAATACCAACGATCCCATGTTGTTTGATTCGCTCCAATTCCTGCACTGCGAGCTCAATATCTTGCATTGGAAGTGTACCTAGGCCGACATAATTTTTCGGATACTTCTTTACTAATTCTATGATGTCATCATTAAGATATTGCGCCACTTCAAGGCCATCACTAGGTTTTGCCCAATAGGCGAAGAGAACAGGAATGGTGCAAACGACTTGAACTTGGGTATTATATTTTGCATATTCTTCGATTCGTTCTTCGGGGTGCCAACAATTGGATTCGATTTCTCTAAAAAACTTTTCGCCTTGCATCATACGCGCAAAACCGGGCTTGTGATGATCGAGGTGAATGAAGTTGCCATACCCGAACTTCTTCGTCCAATCGGGAAGATGCTTGGGGATAATGTGGGTATGCATGTCAATCTTGAACACAGGCTGTAAGGTTTGTTGAGTGCGAAACTAATCGACTTTCTTGACTTTTTTCAAGTCAATCATATTTATTGCGTTGATTTCCCAATTTTTTATTTTGGGTGAAACAAAATGAGCCACTTGATCATAATAAAGAGGAATAAGAGGCGCGTCTTCTGAAATCAATTCATTCATTTTTTGATAGATTCCATATTTCAGACTATCGTCAGATTCTGTAAGGCTTTCAGTGTAGAGGTTTTCAAATGACTGATTGAAATAATGCATGTAGTTAGGTCCATCGGGACAAAAATTTTCTTGTAAAAAGAGATTGAAAAAGTTCTCCGCATCAGGATAATCAGCCAGCCATGATTTTCTGAATGCTGCACGTTTTCCTTTTGCCGTTGCCTCTCTAAAGGTAGCTCCCTGCATTACTTCTACTTTTACTTTTATTCCAATTTTACTAAGGTTGAATTGGATATACTCGATCAGGTCTGTGTAATCAGCAGTAGTTGAAATCGTAATTTCTGGAAGTCCCTTTCCATTGGGAAAACCAAGATCTGTCAGCATCTTTTTTGCTTTTTCTAGGTCATACTCATTATAAGTAGTTTCACTTTTTCGCAATAGGGTGGGAGGAACAAAACCTTGATTGGCCGACACAACAGTGTTATTTCGAAGAAATTTGACCATTTCATTTTTGTTGATGGCACATTCAATTGCCTTTCTCAGTTCCTTTTTTAATAAGGGAGAATTTTTAGAAACATCTGCATCAGGGTCTATCATAAAACCGATGTAATCTGTTTTTATGAATGGCGTTTTATAGAAAAGAATTTTTGATGAAAACGTTTCCGATAGCTCTCCATTTGGGGTGAGCAATTCGTCTTTATATGAGGGATGAATTCCAGAAATAAAATCATATTTTCCTGCGAGCAAACCTTGGTATTCCACGGATGGGTCTTTCACAAAATCGATTTTGATAGCATCCAGATAAGGAAGGCGTCTATCGGTAGAATCGAATTGCCAGAAATTTTGATTTTTATGAAATACTAATGCATTATTTTCAAACCAAAATGCGAACTTGAACGGACCTGAACCGACGGGATGAGCGCGAAAATCCTGTCCATATTTCTCTACAGCTTCATGCGGAACAACATTGCAATACTGCATAGCAAGTATAGAAAGAAAGGGTGGAAAGGGGGCGCTGAGTTTTATGATAAGGGTGCTATCATCAGGTGCAATGAAGGGACTTCCTTGGCTGCGATCCGTTTTAGAAAATATCCAAGCTCCTGGCGAAGCTACCTTTGGATCAAGAATGCGATTGAAGCTAAACACAAAATCATGAGCGGTTACTCTTCTTCCTACATTATTTTCAAAGGCATCACTATCGTGAAAGAAGACATCGCCGCGAAGATGAAAAGTATAAGTTTTTAAATCTGCGGAAAGCTCCCATGATTGGGCGATACACGGATTAATACGCAAGTCGTTTGAAATTTCTACCAAGCCATCATAGAGTTGATTAGTAGCCCACATGATTTCTAAGTCTCTTGCAAAGGCTGGATCGAGGGATGTGATTCCGTTATTTTCATTATAAAAAAAGACATTTTGATTTTCGTTGGAAGCTTCGCTGCATCTAACGAATAGCAAGGAGAAGGACACCAGCAGAAGAAATGCTGTTGTTATGAAAATGTAAATTCTCGGCATTGGGTCAAAGGTAATAGATTCCGATATTGAAGGATTTGGTGCATCTTGCGAAAAATTTTTTATTGTGAAAAGAAAATTCAAATTAGCAATGGTGGCAGTCGGAGCCGTCATAATGTGGAGTGCTTCCTGTAAAGACACGACCCAAAGTGCTGCAAAATCTACCCCGGATACATTCACGGTGGCATTTTATAATGTTGAGAATATTTTTGATACCGAAAATGATCCTAACACCAATGATGATGACTTTACACCAACGGGTAAGTTGGAGTGGACGGAGGATCGCTACCGTACCAAATTGAGTCACATCGCTGAGGTGATGGCAAAAATGAATAATGGATTTCCAGATATTATTGGGATGTGTGAGGTTGAAAATCGCAAAGTTTTGGAAGATCTTATTGCTCTTCCAGAGCTCAAGGCTGCGGGGTATAAGATTATTCATAAAGATAGTCCCGATGAGAGAGGTATTGATGTGGCGCTTTTATATAAGTCTGCAATAGTTAAAGAGGAGAGCGCCGAATTTTTAAGGGTAGATATTGTCGAAGATCCCAACGAGCGGACGCGAGATATTTTGAGGGCGGATTTAAAAATTGGAAATGAGACAATTTATTTTTTTGTCAATCATTGGCCCAGTCGCAGTGGTGGGCAAGCCGAGTCCGAATTCAAGCGCATGGCAGCCGCGAGCATTTTGCGAAAAGCTGTAGATCCTTTGGAGAAGGCTGGCGAAAAGGTGGTGATCATGGGCGATTTTAATGATCATCCCAACGACAAAAGTATTGTGGAAGTGTTGAAAGCTAGCGGTGAAAAGAGAAAGGGATTGTATAATATGGCGGCAGAGTCGCATGCCAATGGTATCGGTTCTTATTGGTACAAGGGCGAGTGGGGAGCGTTGGATCAGTTTATCGTAACCTCTACCTTGATGGATTCAGAGCGAGGCTGGGTGAGTAGTCCGTCAGATTTTCGTTTTTTGAAAGACCCTGCATTTTTGTTTACCGATAATAAAGGAGTGGCCCGACCCAATCGCACCTATGTTGGTGACGATTATAAAGGTGGTTATAGTGATCACTTACCGATTGTGTTGACGATTCGAAAGAAGTAAAAAAGTGTATAAAACAAAAAAGCCTCTCGAAAACGGGAGGCTTTTTTAATCTTGTTAGTGCAAGCTTAGTTGCTAGAACCATTTGCTGGAGCAGCAGCTTTCTTAGCAGCGGCCTTCTTAGGAGCAGCTTTTTTAGCAGCTTTCTTAGGAGCAGCCTTCTTAGCGACTGGCTTCTTAGCAGCAGCCTTCTTAGGAGCAGCTTTCTTAGCAACTTTTTTAGCAGCAGCCTTCTTAGGAGCAGCCTTTTTAGCAACTTTTTTAGCAGCAGCCTTTTTAGGAGCAGCTTTTTTAGCAGCCTTCTTAGGAGCGGCCTTCTTTGCAGCAGGCTTCTTAGCGGCTTTCTTGGCAGCTTTCTTAGCGGCTTTCTTAGGAGCAGCTTTCTTTGCAGCCTTCTTTGCAGCCTTTGGAGCTGCAGCTGATTTTGACTTTGTTTTCATTTTAGTAACGGTTGATTTGTTTCCTAATTATTTATTTCTGATTTTGAATTAGCGTAATACGCAACTCAAAACTTTTTGTTCTAAAAATGTAATGCGTACAATTTCACTTTTCCGTCACTCTGCATTTTGAGAGCTGGTGAAGGTAGTTTGATGAAGCTTAAAATTTGTGCTGTAATCTTCATCCACTTCTTCGGCCACCTTACTCGATTCAAATCTGCATCAAATGATAAATAGAATTCACGAGTGCGTTGAAAATTATTAACATCATTAACAACGTTTTTTGCACTCGTCATTCCGTATGCTCCATAACCAAATGCAACATTCATCCAACTCGGGAAAGCCGCGTCAGACGCAAGAAAGGAAGATACGTTGATAGATGCCCAATATGTTTGTCCATTGTAGTCTTTCAAAACACGTTGTTGAAAATTACGACCAAGTTGATCAGGATTCAACATCGCAAGAGGAGTATTTGAATATGAAAATTTCAAATTGATTCGTTGTTCTTTCCAAATTTTTTGTTGTGCAATGAACGATGAAGTTCCTAAAAAATTTGCGAGTTGATCGCCCCAAGAAAATCCCCATTGCGCAGAATGTCCATCCAATAATTCTATTCCTGTAAGATAGATGAGTCCAATACTCCCACCGAGATATAGACTTGTGTTTTCACTGAATCCACTCCATCGCATAGATTCATAGCCTACTTTTCCAAGATGATAAGAAGTCATCATGTGACCGGCTTTATCCATTTGCAACCATTGATCATTGTCATTTATAAATTGAAGTGATGATCGCGGATAGTCTTTATACCAAAGTTCATTGAGCCCGATAAGACTTCCTGCTGCAAGTGACGAGAGTGATGTAACGGTTACAATTTTTCTTTTTCTTATAATATCTAAAGAATCGAGTTCTGTCTTTTGACAAAAAACTGATATGGATACAATCAATGAAAAGACCAAGGAAATGATCTTTTGAATAGGATGGTATTTCGAAACCTTATAACTCAATATACGTTTACTAGCAGAATGATCACTGAAATAAAACTTGAATGCAATGTATGGGATGCTATCCGGTAAGCGCGAAGGTAGGGCAAGAAAAGTCTACTCTAACACCGTCTTGTGGGGGGCAGCGTGTGCTATTGTCAATCCTTTGATTTTTGAAATTATCTATCCAGAAAGTATCATCGTATTACCGCTGGTAGTTTTTGTAGTTGCTATTTCACTGATACTTTATTTTTATTCAAAAAGTAGGACTGTATCCGACACTCGTTTATTTTTCTGGATGGGATTATACTTTTATATGTATTCAATCCAACTTGGTGTTAACGCATATTTGAATGATTTCCATTTGCTCCACTTTGTTTCCCTACTTTTTGGAATTCAGTTGTGCTCGCTTTCATTTCGATCATCAAAGGACTCCTATCGTTTTGTCATTATCATTTTTGTACTTACTACTATAAGTATCTTCCTTCATCCATCTTTGAACGCAAGTAGTCGCAACAATTTGCTCGTCCTTATGGTGTTCGGGTTCTTCACCGAATATATGCTTTCGGGTTCAAAGACAAATATCATCAATCATATGCGATTGCACCGGGATGTGCTGGTAGCTCTTTCTCAAAAAACAGAGAATGCTCTTTTTATATCCTCTATGGACGGAATTATCCTTGATGCAAATACGATGGCAATTCAGATGATGGGATATAAGGAGGAAGAACTCATCAACAGAGATTTTTCATTTTTGAGACGTACAGAATTGACGCAGCAAGAAATTGAAAATGGACTTTCGATTATTCATGAGAATAAATTTTGGTCCTCTGAGGCTGATTTGGTTTGCGGGACCGGCGAGATTATTCATTCTTATATATCTATAGGTATGGTAGAGCAGGGGGGGATCAAGTTTTTGGTGTATAGAGTGCGCAACAAGACAGATGAAATAAAAAACCATCAGGCTTTGGTTCAGGCCCGAGACGAAGCAGAGGCAGCGGCAAGGGCAAAGAGCAATTTCGTAGCTACGATGAGTCATGAAATCCGCACCCCGTTGAATGGTGTGCTAGGAATGGCGCAGCTACTAGAACATACCAATCTCGATGAAAGACAAAGAGATTATGTAAATACGATATTAAAGAGCGGCAGCAGTCTTATGATTTTAATAAACGATATTTTAGATTTTTCTAAAATGGAGAGTGGTAAAACTGTTCTAAACCCCACGCGCATAGATATACGAGACAAGATATGTGAGATTGCAGACCTCCTGCGCCCCCATGCTGAAAGCAAGGGACTCACATTGTCTGTGGATATAGACATGAGTGTCCCAGATAATTTGGTAATTGATGGTTCGCGATTGCAACAAGTGCTCCTTAACCTTTTAGGCAATAGTATCAAATTCACTGAAAGGGGAATAGTGAAAATTTGCTGTAAGAGTAAGATCATCGACGCTCAGCACGCTGCTCTATGTTTGGAAATAGAGGATACGGGAATTGGAATTCCAGAAGATAAGATGGCTTCTCTTTTTAATTCCTTCTCACAGGTTGACTCTACTATTTCAAGAAAATATGGAGGCACAGGTCTTGGCTTAGCGATAAGCCGACAGATTATAAATTTAATGGGAGGGAAGATTAAGGTGGAAAGCAGCTATGGGGT
>JBILSZ010000045.1:0-21727 GCA_044371755.1 Flavobacteriales bacterium
TTGGAGGATATTTTAATCAAACCATCAATTTCGATCCGACGGGGAGCGGAGCGTCTGAAACAAGTCAAGGCGTCACCGATGGTTTCATAGCCGCTTATGACTTGAATGGAGACTACCTTTTCCATCAAGTGCTCGCTGGCCCTGCTGGTGAACAGATTCTCAACATAGCGATTCAAACAGACGGCAGTCCCGCATTTGCAGGGTATGGATTTTCTGGCACGCTTCAAATCGAAGATTTATCATTGAATAATAATGGCGGCGGTGATATAGTGGTGGCTCGTTTGACCTCGACGGGTGACGTAGCATCGGCATTCAACATAGGAAGTGAGTTTGGAAATTCACTCGGCTACCCCGATGCGATGACCATCGATAGTCAAAACAATATTATTTTGGGGGGAAGCTTTGCAGGACAAATATTCGATTTCGACCCAAGTGTAGAAATTGAAGGAGCTTCTGCTAGTAGCGACAACAACGCCTTTGTGGCATCATATTCAAATGATAATGAATTTAATTGGGTAAAGACTTATGGGTTTGGGAACTATGAAACAGTAGACGCTTTGGTTACTGATTCAGAGGATAATATTTATTTGTTTGGAGAATTTACAGGACAGATTTCTTTCGATTCTAACTTTCCTGAGATAGTTGGCACTCCATCATTTTCAAATTTACTCATTGCTAAAATGAACGCTGAAGGAACGACCCTCCAGCAAGGCCAAATATCTGGCACAGGTCAATTTAAAGTAACAGAAGCGGCCATTTCATCAGCTCAAGCTATATACATTGGCGGTCACTATACAGGCGTTGCAGATATCGATCCGCTCATAGGAATTACTAATTTGGGTACCGATAATAATAGCGGTTTTATTATTCAATTAAATACAGGACTAGAGCTTGTCAATGGGGAATCCGTGGGTATTGGGAGCACTCTCAGAATCCTAGACATCGCCATCACACCCGAACAAAATGTATTGTCCACAGGATTCTTTTTATTTACAACTATTATTCAATCTGAAAATGAAAACACCGAACTTATAAGTGCTGGTAGTCAAGACGGATTTATCTCGATGCTGTTTCAAGATGTGTGCAGCGATTTATTTGTCAGTTTGGAAAACATCATCTACCCTACTTGTGCAAATCTCGGTGAAATCGCAATGAGTGCGGAAGGCGGAACAGAACCATATTCTGTTCAATGGTTGGCCCACCCTGATAATGAAGGATTCAGCGTTCCTCTAACCACACAAGGCATAGAGACCGTGACAGTCAGCGACGCGAATGGATGTACTCGCACCAGTACATTCATTATTCCCGGACCTACAAACGATGCCGAGGTAGATGTGATCATCAATGTTTCGCATAGTCCATTCAGATTGGGGCAGACAGCTACTATTGATATCAATGTTTACAATCAATATTGTGATCTCGCATCTGGAGTGATCAATCTTGACCTCGGCCCATTTCTTGCCATTGTAGAATCGAGCAATGAGGACTACACCCAAGAAGGCACCATCGTGTCGTGGAATTACAGCGATCTCACCTTCGACAGCGGCCATATCATGATACGTTTATTTGTATTAGTATCTCCTAGTGCTGGCCTTGGTAATGAAATTACTATTTCTGCTGAAGTTGAAGAATCGGCAGGAGTTGATGTGGATATAAACAATAATTCTGTTCTTGTAACTGGTGTTACTACTGCCGCGTTTGACCCCAACGACAAACAAGTATTGCCACAAGGTATTTGCGACCCAAAGTGGACATTGCAACCGGAGGAATTCACTTATACCATACGCTTTCAAAATCTAGGAAATGCTCCTGCACAGAATATATTTATTTATGATACTCTGAGTGTGCATCTTGATCCCAATAGCGTTGTATTTCGCGGTGCTAGTCCATTCGATCCACTGATTGAAATCATTGACAACAACATTCTCAAATTTACTTTCAACAATGTCTATCTACCCGATAGCACCAGTGATGCAGAAGGAAGTATAGGTTACGTAATTTTCGATATTGCTCCTTTCAATTCAGACCTTCCAGACAATACTGCGATTGAGAATAAAGCAGGTATTATTTTCGATATGAACGAGCCCATTATTACCAATACTGTATTAAACACGATCGTGGATGAAATACCAACGGTGAATGATGAAATTATATTGAATGAAGGGATATCGCTTGCGCAAGAAAATGCTGACTACACTTGGTTTGCTGAGTGTGACGAGCAACAGCCGCTGAATATTTCTACACAAAATATAGATGCCAATACACTTTCAGAACTTGGCGTCAATGCGATCTCTGCTTCCATTGATTATCACGGCTGTCCGACTGTAATAACCGATTGTGTAATTGTTGTAAGCACTGAGGAGCTCCAAGAGTTATACGAGTTGAAAGTATATCCAAATCCTAGCAACGGGAACTTTAGAGTTGAAACAAGCGGCGACGATGCCCGATTAGAAATCTTTGAAATTTCGGGTAAACTGGTTTATAGCTCAAACCTCAACACGAATAATTTTCTGGTCAATCTACCATTATGCAGCGGGATCTACATACTGAAAGCATCAAATATTAATGGGGAAAGCACCCAGCAAAAGATAGTCATTGAGTAATCGGTGACTGCATTTTAAACACTTAAAACAAAAGAACCTTCCTTCGGGGAGGTTTTTTTATTCGAAAAAAGTGAATTTAGGGATTAACTTCTAAGATGTATCTTGCTCTCCCAAATAAAAGGGCAGCGTATGATCATGCGATTTATTGAATTCGTTAGAAAAAAAAAGAAGTTCGAAGCCATTCTGAAAGCCAACAACCTTGATTTAGACTATGATTTAAATAAGAGTTCCCTTCAGCTTTTAGAATCCATTTTCATTCAACGAGAATACGCTGATTATTTTCCTTTTTATCAAAATGCCGTCATTGTAGACATAGGCGCACACAAGGGATATTTCACAATATTTGCCGCTCTCAATACAGCTGCGGATTCTGAAATCATTTGTGTTGAACCTGTAAGTAGCAACTTCAAAATTTTAGAGCGAAACATTCTTCAACAGGGATATAAAAACATACTACTTCTAAAGGCGGCAGTCGCAGCTTTCGAGGGACAATTAGAAATTCATTTGTCACACGACACCAACCATAGCTTAATTGGGGAAAATCCACTTTCAGGAAAATCCAATGCGATAGAAAAAGTAAAGGCTATCACGTTGGATAGCCTTATTTCGCAGTATCAATTGGATGAAATTGATTTTCTGAAAATGGATTGTGAAGGAGCAGAATATGACATTCTTTTCAATGCCACTTTTGAAACATTGAAAAGAATTAAAATATTAAGTCTCGAGTTTCATGATTTGAAAGATCCTGAAAAGTCTGCATCGAGGCTCATCGATTTTATGGAGTCAAAACAATTCGAAATGGTAAAATTTCATTATGAACCATCGAACCTTGGCTTAAACTACGGCAAGTTAATCTTCAAAAGAATTAATCTAATGTAATTTCAGTATTCACTACTGTTACGCCATCCGAACGAAGTGTCAAGTCTACATTTTTTTCGTAGTTTTTCTCATCCCCCATCACGAGAATACGATAAGCCTTATTGCCGACTAAACTAGCTTTTATTCTACCTGCTTTATCTGTATTTTCTTGGAATAACAATTTCGAAGAATTCACTTCATAAATCTGCACTTGTACACCTTTCACAATCTTACCTGCGTTATCTTTTACTGTAAAAATGATTTGACCAAACGTGCCAGTTTCATAGCCTTTAGATACAAGGTCATAATTTGAGACATCAATCATGTAGATATCGCGTTCTCCGAACGTATCGCCATACTCTGCGGAGATAAACATATGTTTGTTATCATTAGTAAGTGAAAAAGTAGATTCTTCATTAACTGTGTTGATTGGGAAACCCAAATTCACGGGAACACTCCATTCACCATTCACCAATTCTGTTTTAAAAATATCATAACTACCCATGCCTTGGTGGCCGTTGCTTGCGAAGTAAAGTGTTTTTCCATTGGGATGAATGAATACAAATTTTTCATCATCATCTGTATTGATAACTTTTCCAAGATTTTTTGGATTGCTCCATGACTTTCCCTTCATCGTTGAGACATAAATATCTCCTTGACCAAGACCTTCAGGTCTTTCGGAAATGAAGTATACTGTTTTGCCATCAGCGGTCATACTTATGGAAGATTCGAAATAACTTGTATTGATTGGACGAGGCATTTTCTCAGCAACTCTAAATTCATTGTCCATTTCATTGTACTTACTAAAGAAAATATCACCAGTTGTAGTCACAGTATTCTTATAGACGAAAAGTCCAGACCCGTCTGGCACAACGCTTAGCACTGCATCATACGTTTCTGTATTCACGGCCCCAGGAAGCTGTTCTGCGGCAGACCACGCATTATTTTCCGGATCAAAAACACTGATATAGATATCTTCAAAGAATTTATAATCTCCTTTGGTGTCAATTTCTCCTCCTTTTGTATCACTACGTCTCGAAGTAAAATATAGTTTAGAACCATCAGCAGTAATGCTAGGAGTGTACTCTTCAAAACGGGTATTGATATCAACGCCAAGGTTGGTAATGGTCACATTGGCGGGTGTCTTCATAGCGACTTTTGCATACTCACATTCGCGAATATGTTTCAACGCGAGTTCCTTTTCGTAGCTGCTTCCTTTTGACTGTTGGATGAATTCAGTATAATAACCTATAGCCTTATCGAGTTCAGCCACTCGATGGTGAATTTGACCATAGAAGAATTTAGTAGAGGTATTCACCTCGGCGTTAAGTTGTACCGCCTTATTGAGATATTCCAGAGCGAGACTATATTTTTTAAGATTATAGTAGCATTGAGCCACGCCATAAGTAGCAGTAGCATTTACTGGGTCGACAGCAAGCACCTCACGGTATAAAGTGATGGCCCCGCGCATATTGTTTTCATTGAATTCATGTTTAGCTGCAATAATTTTTACAGGAATGGCTGCTTGCCCCATTAGCCCTGTCTCTGTAGAGTCTGTTTGCGCTAATGAAGATAGTGTGCATACCGAGAAAATCAGTAATAAGAGTTTTGATATTTGATTCATAATAAAATAATATACCGTACGAAAATAGGGAATTTCTTAAACCTCCTAACTTTGTCTAAAAATAAGCTCCTTTGAAATCAACTACAGAAAGCGCCAGTCATTATACCGACCTTGAAAAAAAGTCTATTTCTGAATTACTTCGCGGGATCAACGCGGAAGATAAAACCGTGCCAATGGCAGTCGAGAAGGCATTACCTATGATAGAACCCTTGGTAGAAGCGGTAGTGAACAAGATGCGCGATGGTGGGCGTTTGTTTTATATGGGAGCCGGTACCAGCGGGCGTTTGGGCATTTTGGACGCTTCTGAATGTCCGCCAACCTTTGGAGTAGAGCATGGACTCGTGATTGGGCTAATAGCTGGAGGTGACAAGGCCATTCGGTATCCAGTGGAAAATGCTGAAGACAGCACCACGGGCGGCTGGGAAGACCTGCAAGCACATGCGATTAGCAGCCAAGATGTGGTGGTAGGTATTGCAGCGTCAGGTACCACGCCATACGTAATCAATGCACTAAGAAAGTGCAGAGAACAAGGAATTATCACTGGGTGTATTACATGCAATGAAGGTGCGCCATTGATAGCTGAAGCCGACTTTCCGGTGGTGGCGGTGGTAGGACCTGAGTTTGTGACCGGAAGCACGCGCATGAAAAGCGGAACAGCGCAAAAACTCATATTAAATATGATATCCACCACCACCATGATACAACTCGGAAGGGTGAAAGGAAACAAAATGGTGGATATGCAGTTATCCAACAAAAAACTGGTCAACCGCGGAACGCGGATGATTATGGAAGCAACAGGAATGAACGAAGAAGCAGCGCAAGCATTATTACTCGAGCATGGAAGTGTGCGCGCTGCGGTAGACTTTTTTACAAAAGAAAAATAATGCACGAATTAGAACCCTATTACAACTGGCGGGGACATTATATCTCAAGCGAAGACCCGTATTCTCCATTTTATGAAAGAGAATACAGCGAATTCGAATTCTCAGATAAAATCTATGACCATTACATCCACCCACAGTGGGATAGTTTTGGGAGTCAAACACTTTTCATGAAAATCATTTTCGCCGATTACAGCGATGGATACGCTGTAATTGAATTGATTGGAGAGTGGAATGATTTATTATATAATGACATCATGTTGCTCAAGCGCGACATCATCGAACATTTGATGCATCACGGCATTTACAAGTTCATTATTATCGGAGAGAATGTATTGAATTTTCATAGCAGCGATGATTGTTATTATGAAGAGTGGTTTGAAGAAGTGAATTCAGAAGATGGCTGGATTGCGTTATTAAATTTTCGCGACCACGTGTTGGAGGATTTCCAGAGCGCCAATATTGACAGCTATTTTGTATTAGGAGGAAAATTAAACGACCTCCGCTGGCGCACCCTCTCACCAGATCAATTATTAGAGCAGGTGGAATCGAGTGTGATGAAAAGACTGGGGTAGGAGAAAGAACAAGGGATTTTTGGGAACAAGGAACAAGGGAACAAGGGAACAAGGGAACAAAGGAACAAGGGATTTTTGGGGACAGTGTCTCATTTTTCAATCTTCCAATCTTTCACTCTTCCAATCTTCCACTCTTTCACCCTCGTTTCCCTCTCATCATTTCGCGTTTGCCGGGGGGGCCGGGGAGGCGGGTCATGTCGAAACCAGCGGCGGTCAAATCTCTTCTGACTTGGCCTTTGGCGCAATAGGTCACGAAGACGCCATTTTCATTTGTAAATGAAGCTATCTTATTAAAAAGTGCTGCCTCCCACATCTCAGGCTGGGCGCGGGGTCCGAAGGCATCATAATAAATTAAATCATATCTATTGAGTTCTGCGTCGAAGTCTTGAAGGCTGGATTTAATTTTTTTCAAAATAAAAAAATCATGAATTGCCACTTCCTCATTCCACGCTGCCTCGTGCAGGGAAAGAAATAATTTTTGATTGCCCTCCCCTATTGTAGTGTCGACTGCAATGGTCTCCATCAATGGTAAATCCAGCGGCAACGTTTCCAAGCTGTGATAGGTGATTTTAAATTTCTTTTCTCGTGCATATATCGCTGTGAGAAGCGCGTTGAGCCCTGTTCCAAAACCAACCTCAAGAAGACGTATATCCTCTTCTTCAACTTGCTTTAAGCCTTGTTCAATAAATACATATTTGGATTCTTGTAATGCGCCGTGCCGGCTGTGATAGGTTTCGTCAATGGTCGAATTGTATAAAGAATGTGAACCGTCGGCAGTAGTAATGATTTCGGGTTGTAAATTCGTTGCGTCCATACGACAAATGTATAATTTAGCAACAGTAACAAAACATATATGGCTAAGAAACAATCCGAAAGCAAAAAGGCTTCGAAAAAAAGCGACAGCATCCTCAATGCTGCTTCCTTAAAATTTTTGGAAAACTATATCAACAACGCGTCGCCCACGGGTTTTGAAAGTCCCGGACAGCAAATGTGGCTCGACTATATTCGTCCATATATCGACACGCATATTGTAGACACTTACGGTACCGTAGTAGGAGTTATCAACCCAGACGCCAAGTACAAGGTAGTAGTAGAAGCACACGCGGATGAAATCGCTTGGTTTGTTCACTACATCACACCAGACGGATTTATCTATCTCCGACGTAATGGTGGCAGTGATCACATGATTGCTCCCAGCAAGCGGGTGAATATTCACACCCCAAAAGGAATTGTGAAAGGAGTATTTGGATGGCCCGCTATTCATACACGCACCGCGGAGAAAGAAGAAACTCCAAGCATGAAAAATATCTTTTTGGAAGTTGGTGCTACGAATAGAGAAGAAGTAGAAAAGCTCGGTATTCATGTTGGTTGCGTGGTGACCTTTGATGATGAGTTTGCAATACTCAATGATCGCTACTACATGGGCCGTGCGCTTGATAATCGCGTGGGTGGTTTTATGATCGCTGAGGTAGCGCGCATGCTCAAAGAGAATAAGGATAAATTGCCATTTGGTGTTTACTTCACCAATAGCGTTCAGGAAGAAATTGGATTGCGTGGAGCAGAGATGATTGCACACCGCATTCAACCGGATGTAGCGATTATTACCGACGTTTGTCATGATTCACAAACGCCAATGATGAGCAAAATAATGAATGGAGATTTGGCCTGCGGAAAAGGTCCTGTAGTTAGTTATGGTCCTGCGGTACAGAATAATTTATTGCAACACATCATTGATGTGGCGGATAAAAATAAAATTGCGATACAGCGTCAAGCTGCTAGTCGCAGCACGGGAACAGACACTGATGCATTTGCTTACAGCAATGCGGGTGTTGCCAGCGCATTGATTTCATTGCCATTGAGATACATGCACACCACAGTAGAGATGGTGCATAAGCAAGACGTTGAAAACGTGATCAAGCTCATCTACCATAGCTTGAAGGCGATTAAGAATAATCAGGATTGGAGATATATCAAGTAATTATTGAAGCCCTTCGATGAGTCGGCGAAGCTGATATACATCGAGGGGCTTTTCCAACACTTGAAGAACACGCGGAGTAGCCTCCGCGTTTTTTATATCATTTCGGTCGATACTGCTCGACAACATGAAGATGTTAAAAGCAGGAGTCATTGCTGTATCAAGAGCATTGAAACATTCCATTGTTTGAAAGCCATTCATTCCAGGCATCATGATATCCAACAACACGATGTTGTCTGACTCATTCAACTGCTGATAATGATTGGTAATATTTTCGATGAATTGAGCGCCAGAGGTGTAGACCATTACTTCATCTCCAATTTTTGCCAAGCTCAATAATTTTGAATTCACTGCAATATCAATGTCATTATCATCAATCAAGTGAACGATCAACTTCCTCATGCTTTGTTAGGTATTTCGATAATAAAGCGAGTATGCTCGCCTGTGTTTGAAACTAATTGGATCTTCCCCCCCATCTTTCGGATAGCTTCTCTCACCAGATACAACCCTACTCCGGTGCCCGGACTTTTATGGGTATCTGAAGATAACATATCATTCGTAGACTCAAGTAAGGTGGCATTAAATCCAATGCCGTTATCGCCTACTTTAAGTATAACCTTTTCGTTATTTTGAATCACACTAATTTCTAGCTCACGACTTTCCTTGTTTCTGTCTTGGAATTTGATGGCATTACTAATCAAATTACCTAGGATTATTTTCAAACGATAATTATCTGCATAAAAATCACCTGTCGCCACTACTTCCTTTTTCACTACAATAGCATCTGCACCATCATAAATCCTATATTGATTTATAAGATCATCAATAAATGCATGAAAGTCTACTTTTTGAATATGCGATTCTTCTTTCGAGTTTTGGTAGTAATGGATTATGTTCTGAACGAAAGTATCTAAGCGTGCTACAGACTTTTCAATCATTTGAAAATAACCGTCTGCTTTATCTCCCAGCTCATCCATCTTGGCCAACTGAATGATACCCTTAATAGTCACCAAAGGAGCTCTTAAGTCATGGCTTGCACTATAAATGAATTTTTCTAAATCAGAGTTCGCTTGTTGGAGTGCGTTATTTTTTTCTTTTAGTTCAATCCTGCTATAAAATTTATCGAAAGCATTTTCGATACAGATTCTCAAATCATTCTCATCCCAAGGTTTGGCCACGTAGCGATACACACCACCCTTGTTGATGGCATCAATGACAGCTTCGATATCCGCATATCCCGTTACGAGCACACGAACAGCATCAGGAAAATCTGTGATGGTCAATTCAAAAAACTCGACACCACTGATGTCTGGCATTTTTTGGTCTGAAAGAATTACTTGAAAAAGATGCTCATTAAGAAGTTGTACTGCTTCTTGCGGAGAAGTAGTGGTGTAAACTTCATAGTCGCGGCGAAAGAGGGCTTTAAAAGCCACGAGGTTGTTCTCCTCGTCATCGAGATATAATATTCTTTTCACATCAGACATAACGCAGCCAAAGTAACAAAAAAAGGATTAGGCTAAAAACCTAGGTAGATTTATTGTGAATTTACTTCCTTTTCCGACTTCGCTTGTTACTCGAATTTCGCCTTGATGTTCGTCAATTATGCCTTTCACAATCGATAAACCCAGTCCTGTACCTTCTCCAACGCCTTTCGTGGTAAAGAAAGGATCAAAAATTTTCGCACGCACATCATCAGGAATTCCCACACCATTATCTTCGATTTCCACAACGATACTTTTTTCTAAAACCGAACTTCTTATCCAAATCTTTCTTTCTTCCAATGGTCTTCCATCTTGCTTAGTAGCTGCAATTGCATTGGATACGATATTCATAAACACTTGATTAAGCTTACCTGGGAAGCTCATGATTTCAGGCATGTTTGCAGCGAGTTCGCGTTCGACCATTACCTCTCCTTTTGTTATGGATTTCATCACTACTAGCGTGCTTAAAATGCAATCATTGACACTTGACGACACAAGAGAGTCGCGATCCATCCGTGAAAAGACACGCAGGCCTTTTACAATTTCGGCAGTTCGACGTGCGCCTTCTTCTATACCTCCTAGTAGCTGTGCAATCTCTGTGCGCAAATAAGGAATATCCAACTTCTTCATTTTTGCCTTTAGCTCTGGTAATTTTCTATCAAAATCATCAGCTGACTCTATGCTTGAATAATCGTTGAGCACTTCCATTACATCGTCTACGTCTCTACGCAAGGGCTGAACATTAGAGCTTACGAAGTTGATAGGATTATTAATTTCATGTGCTATTCCTGCTGTCATTTGACCCAGTGAAGCAAGCTTTTCAGCTTCTACGAGTTGGTTTTGTGCGAGCTTAAGTTCCTGCAGTGTGCTGTTCAATTCAACGTTTGCACTTTCGAGTTCCATTGTTCTTTCATGCACCTTCAACTCCAACTGAACGTTCTGTTCTTCCACCAATTTTTGGTTTTCTACCATCACCGCAATCATTTTTTGCTGTGATTCATCTTTTTCTTTTTTGAATTGGTTGATCCGATCGGCAAGCGCGAAAGAAAGTAAAACTGTTTCTAGAGCAGATCCGATGGGCAAAGCGTAGTTACTCACGTTGCTGAAAGCAATTACTCCAAGATTACGCAATGCGAAAAGTGTTACTCCTATCAAGAAGATGACGAAGGCCACCAAAAAGAAGCGTGCTGTTCGGTTGCCTCTTCTGGCTGCAACCACAGCGCAGTAAACAAGAAGTAGGGCACTTGCCGCATTCATATCGATAATCATGAATGCCTGATTGTACATGCCTAAGAAAGCAAGCGCCGTGACAATTACATAGGTACCGAGGAAGAACAATAAAAGCTTATCGACCCATGGTGTATGTTTTTTTGTATCGATAAATTTTCTTGAAAACAAAACGGTAGTAACACCGCTCAGAACCGGAATAATGACACTTGCGAGAAAAGAAATCTGCACGCCATTTGGCCAAAGATACTTATTGGTGTATCCATTCAAAACCATTTGAGTGAGCCCTACAGTGAGAATATAGGCTACATAATAGAGATATACTTTATCCCTTACAGTAAAAAATACAAAAAGGTTGTAGACCAGCATTACCAGAATGCAACCGAGATATATACCGTAGAATAATTCTTTTGTTGACTGCTCGGCATTGATATATTTTTCCCTTCCAATTTTTACGGGCACGAGCAATTGTTCGCCTGATTTCACCCTCAAAATAAATTCTTGTGTACTACCTGGCTGAATAAAAAATTGCCAGTTCACGTTGGGATGCTCGGATCCCTTTTCATTGAAAGATTTAGATTCTCCAGATGATACTATCATCTTGACTCCATTTTCAACTTGATAAAGCTCTATTTCGTCAATAGCCGCATTATCAATGAATCCATTGATAAAAAAATCTTGAGATTTATTTTGAACTTTGAAACGTAGATACGCGCTCTCCTTTCTCACTCCTAGATTGGGAACCTTTTTATCGAGCAACTGAAATTCTACCGATTTAGCTATGTTTTTTACATCAGTTTCAGTACCATTATACAATTCAAACTCATCGAGCAATATGGTGTTGCCATCAAATGATGCGAGCTGCGCTATTGTAAAATAAGGGAAAGCTGCTAACATGAGCAGCATAAAAAGACGCAAAAACAGGGCGCTACAAGTTGTAGTGCACTTGAATAGGGTTGGATTTACCGACATCTTCCTCAGTAATTTGTGTGGGAGTATTACGCAAGTTGAAGATAAAGGTTTTCTCTATTTCACTCGCTCCATTCATAGCTTGCACATCATCCTGAAAAGTCACAATAGCCACTTGTTTTTCGCTTGGATAAGGCAATACTCCATCTTTTCCAAGGGATTTTACGCGGTTAAAACCAAAACTACCCGCCATTCTATATGTATAGGGAGAGCAAAGAGCGAACATTGATTTCACATTTAGTTTGGCAGCATATGCGAAAGCGCATCTGATGCTATACGTACTACCAATCCCCATTCCGGCTACTACAGAACTATTCCAAAGTCCGCAAATTTCAGCAGTTCCCTGTTCGCGTAGGCCCGCAACCATATCATAAATCCGCGGCTCCATGTATCCAATTGCCGCTTCCATTGGCAGTGGTATTTCTTTCGTTGAAATTTGAATCCGTGAACCACCATAGGACTGCGTACCATCAAGGGATTCGACCAATATGACGTAGGTGAATGGATCTTCCATCCATGTAGGGTTGGCTGTAGTTAACTTCAGGCCATAACTTTCGAGCACGAGCGTGTGGCCTTGATGAAAGCGCACACAAGAAGGTAAGTCATCAATAGCACGAAACGCTCGGATACGAATCTTATCCGGGCGTTCTACCTTTCGGGTCTCTTCGAGGTATTTACTTACCAATAATTGACGGGACATCGACATACACGCGCGAAGATTTTATTTTGTTAGTCAGGAATATCATTCTAGTTGTCATCGCTACTATTGCCCCCCCCAATGTCACATCAGAAGCCAATTGAGGCCATGTTGTGATGGTCTTACCCAATTCACCAATGGATTTTGTCATGCCCTCAGAAGCCTTTGAGGCATCAAAGCATTGAAACAAAAGCTCCATCTTTTCCTCTTTTGACAGTGGTTTATTTTGTAAAAAACGCTCCTCCACCAATCCATGTAAGATTGGATAATCTCTATCCAAATCATATCGTTCAATATCCAAAAGCCCTCTATCACTTGTTTCCATGATAACAGGAATGCCTTTTTTTCGGCATTCAAGGCGAATCATCATCTTAATGTCAGCACTATCACACTCTTCCACTACTAAATCCAACGCTCCACCTTCATTAATAAAAGCTTCCAGATTGTTTTGCTGAATGCCTTCATCAAAAACGACCACCTTAATGAAAGGATCAATTTCTGCGATTTCGCGTTTTACTATTTCCGTTTTTTTCAGTCCCAAATGCAACACTCCCGTGCGGATACGATTGAGATTACTCAACTCCAGTGTATCAAAATCGGCTATTCGAATCTCTCCACACAATCTTTCCATTATCAGTGACATCACTGCCGCCTGACCAACGCTCAACCCAACAACACCAATTTTCTTATTCTTTAAAACTTCTATTTCGTCCGGACTAATTTTATAAACGTTTCGAATCGTGCGCACCTTCACAAATTCAACTTCGTCCAGCATGTGCACCACCAAATTGCGCCAAGGATAATAGACCCAAACCCCATATTCCTCCATCGATCGTCCCTTCAATTTTTGCTCAATCAACTGGGCATAATCAGAATCGGTAAGCACCCTGCTTGGATTCTCCAACTTCACAAGATCCTTCAACTGTGCCTCGATGCTGTCTCGCTTCATAATTTCAGGATGTGTAGAGCACAACTTATCAAAGTCAATACGTCCGGACTCATCGTCCAATCGAAAAAAAACTACGTTGTCCACACTTCCAAATTCTCTCACTCCCTCATCTGAATTCCTCGTTCCATTCTCCATACTTCTATCAGTCTTCGTTAGGAGTATAAACTTAGGTTGATAAAAAAGCGAGTTTATTAACAATTATCTGTGTTATCAACAGGTGGTGGTTTATAGGAAATACGCATTAATTCACTACTTTAGACCAAATGAATGGCTCCATTGAAAATGTCGATAAATCATTGAAAATCGCATATCGGATTTATGGCGATGGCGATGAAACCATTATTGCATTTCATGGTTTCGGGCATCCCAAAGAAGATCTAGGATTTCTAATTGACCATATTTCACCACATCAACGGCTGATAGCGGTGGATGTTCCAGGTCACGGCGAGTCATTTTTTCACCCAAAAAGAGAGAAAAAGGCGCCTATAACGAAAGAAGAATGGAAAAATTTGATCACCCTTCTTTGCCAAAAAGAAGGCATAGAGACATTTCACTTATGCGGTTATAGCCTTGGCGGTCGCATGTCACTCGTGACGTTGGAAGTCTTGCCCGAAAAAGTCATAAGCGTGACACTCTTTTCTCCCGATGGGTTGATGAAGTCCAAGCTTTATAAATTCGGAAATGAACTTGGTCTTGGAAAAAAACTATTGCACTTTGCCTTAGCTCACAGCAAACAAGCAGTGAAACTTGTAGAGCTCACCGGTAAGTTGCGATTAGTGCCAATGACCAAGGTAAATTTCGTGAAGTATCAACTTGAAAATCATGATCGACTCTCTCGTGTAAAAACTGTATGGTCTGCCCTATCTCTTTGTTGGCCTGACTTCGACAAGATTTTTAATCCAAATTTTTCTGTAAAAAGAATCAGCATTGCCTTCGGCAAACATGATCCAATTATCCCTCCAAGTCATGGAAAAGCGCTTTCGAGTTACATGAATGATTACCCGATCGTCATAGAGCTACTTCCAATGGGACATCGAACACTAAAAAAGGAAGGCGTGGAATACCTTATGAAACTCGGCTATTGGCCACCCTCGTCATCGTGAGTGAAGTTTGGATTTCCTACATAGCGCTTCCACTTTTTCATCACTTCTTGTATGTCGTTTGGCAGCGGCATTTCAAAACTCATACGCTGTCCATTTGATGGATGATCAAATTCCAATAGGCGCGCATGCAGGGCTTGTCGTGGCAAAATCTTAAAACAATTTTCTACAAACTGCTTATACTTATTAAACGTCGTTCCCTTGAGCACCTTATCACCGGCATATTCCGGGTCGCCAAACAATGTATGGCCAATATATTTCATATGCACTCTAATTTGGTGCGTGCGGCCCGTTTCCAATTTGCATTCAACAAGGCTTACATAGCCCAATCTTTCCAACACTTTATAATGAGTAACTGCGTGCTTACCAGCGCTTCCGTCGGGATATACGGTGAATACTTTTCTATCCTGAATGCTACGGCCTGTATTTCCTATGATAGTGCCATCCTTTTCCACATCACCCCAAACGAGTGCAACGTAGCGGCGGTTGATGGTGCGATCGAAAAACTGTTTTGAAAGATGCGCCAATGCATGATCCGTTTTTGCCATTACCATAACACCAGTAGTAAGCTTGTCTAGACGATGAACAAGACCTGGTCGTGCTTCTTCTTTTGCTGCTTTTATTGGCTGTTGTTTAAGATGGTACATGACAGCGTTTACCAAGGTACCTGAATAATTGCCATGCCCTGGGTGTACGACCATCCCTGCGGCTTTATTCAATACCAGCAAGTCATCATCTTCATAAAGAACCTCAATGGGAATGTTTTCAGGAATCAACTCAATCTCTCGCACGGGATACGGCATCTCGATGGTGATGACGTCTTGAGGTTTTACCTTGTAACTGCTTTTTACAGGAAGACCATTGACTCTAACAAAACCGGAATCACATGCCGTTTGGATCCTTGTGCGCGAAGTTTTTTCTAAACGATCCACAAGAAACTTATCAAGACGAATCAAGCCTTGCCCTGGGTCGGCTACTACTCGATGATGTTCGAAGAGCTCGTCGTCATTCTCTATCTCCTGCACGTCCTCGTCTTTCATTTCTATTCTGCGATCATCAATTTGTGATTGACTGTGCTTCCAGCTTGATTGGAAACTTGAAGAATGTAATAACCTCTTTCCAAATCATTCAGTGGAATTTCATTCTGTCCATTACCGAACGTTCGTTCGGTTAATACCAATTTACCAGACATATCAAAAAATTGAATTTGATACTTTTCTCCCACAATTAGGCCTTCAAGTGTCACCCTGTCTTGCGCTGGATTCGGATAGATGGAGGTATTAGGAATAGTGTTCTCATTTACAGAAACTATCGGCGTCTTATTTGATTTGAACACTGGACGAATCATGACACTACCTGTGATGCCACTTTGTTGCCAGTTCGAATTGGGTAATTTGATAAATAATTTACCTGTGTTATTATCGATATTTTTATCATTTCCCACGTTGTACAAAACCGCATCGCTCTGCACCCATCCTACATAAAAAGTTCCTGACACTTCAGCGGGTGCGTCGAAAGGATAGAAGGTGAAAAGATCATATCCATCTTGATAATAGGTTGGATTATGGAATGTAAAATTCTCTACGATTTCTGTACCTGGAATACCTGCAGCATCATTCCACAATCTCAAAAGAAATGGTGAAAAACTGGGGTCATTGCCATATGGCGTCCAGTGTACGCGAATGCCAATAATAGTATCCGTGATAGCGCTTTGAAATCTCAATGCCAGCATTCCACCTGCCGCTTGCACTGCAAATGCGCGTTCGGCTGATCCATCATCGTATGAATAATAATCCGTAAACTCTTGTCGAAAGCAAGTTGTATCATTTTGAAGATAGGCATCGGTGGGATTATGATACACACAAAAATCAAAGATTGCACACGTATCCGTAACCGTGGGATCAAATGCAAAACCATTGAGATTGCCCGTTGTTGTCAATTCTTGTCGGGCGTTTCCTGATACATTAAAGGTCTGGCCTGGAAAATCTGTTGTGACTCCATCATATGTAATATTCCAACCGGAGGCTATGTTCTCCGCATTTGGACCAGCATTATGTTGAAAGAAAAGAAAACTATCCGCCATGAAACCTTCGGGATTGCTTTGGTAATGCGTCCAAGGCATAGCAGTAAATGTATTTAGCAATCGCTGCACGGGATATTGCATGGCTACTTCGTCGTAGTCGAAAGTCTCTGGATTGATTTGTTGATCCAATACGATATAATCGAGGTGCCACATATCATAATTACCTGAAATAGTAGCATGATTGCGGAATCGAAATTGAAAGCCATTTAGCAGATATTCTGGTTCTGTTATGGGAATAAATACACGTTCGAAGTTCGTCATTGCCGAGCCACCTATCGACCAACGCTGAAACCATTCACCTTGTCCGAATGGTGAGTAGAAATCGAGATAGAGAGAGTCTTCTCCTTCTGGAGCATTACCAAAACCGCCACCTTCGTAATGAAATACGAGATATATGTTATCGAATTCTGTATAGCCTCCCAAATTAATTGTAACGGAAGTCAGAGTATCTGCTGGACCTTCCGCGTATTGATCATCGAAGTCGTAGGGATAGCCTGTTCGGTCAAGACCTTCCAATGTGGCCACTCCAATAGAAATTGGAGACATAGCAAACGTATTATTGATGCGAGCATAGTCATCTTCCCATCTGCGATATTCCACGGGAACATTGGGGTCTGTGGTAGGAAGAGAGTAGCGAGAAAAGTCGTCAAAGAAAGGAAGTGGAAGAGCGCCACCACCGCGTTCTACGGCCGGTCTGCGCTTGTCGAGCTCAAATTGCCTGTTTTTCTCAATATCATAAAAAAGTTCAGATTCTATTTCCTGAGCAAAGCCAGAAAGGGATATACAGAGTGCAAATAGAATAATGAGTGATCTGATCATCGTGATGGGTTAAGGTATGTCCTCCGCACAAGGAGTGTTATAGAGTTTAAAGTCCACCAATTTTCCTGGAGAAACACCAGGTGCTTCAGGATCAAAGGGAGGATCTTGTTCGCAAACGCGACCAACGGCAGAATCGGCAGAAGATTGTACATCATACATAAAAAATGCCTGTCCCAAAAGGTTGAGGCTGTCCAAAACAGCCATAGCATTGGTGTAACTCATACCTTCCAAGTTGGGTATTCGCACATCCGTCTGAGTGCTGACGCCAATGGACAACACTACCTTTTCACCTCTTCCAATTTTATCTCCGGCCTTTAGTCTCTTTCCTTTGTGAGTGATACTCAATACAGCACCCACCATGCTATTATTTGGAACTTCTTTAACGGTGTAATCGATTCCTTTGTTTTTTAATTTGATAATCGCGACTTGTGCGAAATCGCCTTCTTCTATATTAATGGTTTCTTGTGGCGGCAGTTTTCTGTACACCGTCACGAATATTTGGCGACCATCTTTTACCTTAGACTCGGCTTTAGGTTCCTGACTTACTACTAAGCCCCCCTTACCTTTTCTATCATAGATACTATCCACCACCAAAAGTGTGAGTTCACGTTCATCAAGCGCTGCCGTGGCTTGCTCAATAGACATTCCACTCAAGTCAGGAACGCTTATCTGTTCGCCGTGATCGGTGTACCAAGCAAGGAACAACCACACCGAAATGCCGAGCACGATGTAGACTGCCAAGATTTTCACCAAAATTTTCTTGCCCTCTGATGACCAGGCGAATTTGAATAATCCCATATGAATTATTTCATCATTTCTTCTGCGATGCTTTCCTCATACAAGTGACGCATATCTTCGATGAATCCAAAATTTTCTTCATCGACAGTGACACGACCCTTTGTAACGTGACCTAACAACATTACAGGAACATTATTTTCTGCAACGAAATCTAAAAACTCGTCTTCGTAATCTTCTACAACCGTCACTACAATGCGGCTTTGTCCTTCACCAAACAAGAATGCATCTCTTCTAATTTCGCTATCGGTAACGATATCAAAGCCGAGGGAGTTTGGCAGGCCCATTTCAACGAGCGTTACAAAAAGACCTCCATCACTCACATCATGCGCTGCGCTGATGTAATTATTGCGGATGAGTCCTTTCATACATTCTTGCAATGAAAATTCTTCTTCCAAATCAAAGTGAGGAGCAGGACTATTTTTTACACCATGAATGGAATATAGATATTCGCTGCTGTTGATGTCTTCGTAGTTGTGCCCCAACAAATAAATCAAATCTCCTTTGTATTTGAAATCAAGTGTTGTTTGAAGCGACTTATCCTTGAGAACACCGATCATACCGATGGTAGGTGTTGGGAATACTGGTCTCGCGCTGCCGTCTTCATTTACTGTTTGATTGTAGAAGCTAACGTTACCGCCTGTTACAGGGGTTTGAAATTTCTTACAAGCAGCAGACATTCCTTTGATAGCTCCCACAAATTGCCAGTAAACTTCTGGGTTGTATGGGTTTCCGAAATTGAGGCAATTGGTGATAGCTGAAGGTTCGCCGCCACTGCAAACGATATTGCGAGCAGCTTCGGAAACTGCGATCATCGTTCCTATTTCAGGATCTGCGTTTACGTAGCGACCATTACAGTCTACCGTCAGTGCGAGCGCCTTATTTGTTTCCTTAATATTTACAATAGCCGCGTCGCTCGGCTTGTTGGTGCTCATATTCACCGTACCTACCATTGAATCGTACTGCTCATAAATCCATTTTTTTGAACAGATATTATGATGCGCCACGAGTTGACGAGCGATGACTACTAAATCTTTTGGTTCTTTGATTTGAGAAATATTGAACTTCTTCGCCTCTTTATAATATGCTGGTTCTTTGTATTCTCTTTCGTACACCGGAGCGCCGCCGCCGAGTACAAGACTCTTTGCTGGAATATCACCTACCACAGTGCCGTCCATAAAATATCTCACCTGCGTGCTATCGGTGACCTCACCAATCTGCATTGCATGCAAATCCCATTTCTCGAAGATGCTTTCCACTACTGATTCTTGTCCCTTCTTCACCACGATCAGCATGCGTTCTTGTGATTCAGAAAGAAGAATTTCAAAAGGCAACATGCCTTCTTGACGTGTAGGCACACGGTCGAGGTGAATATCCATCCCCACATTACCTCCAGCGCTCATTTCTGAGGTAGAACAAGTGATACCTGCGGCACCCATGTCTTGCATACCTGCAATAGCATCTGTTTTTGCCAATTCAAGTGTCGCTTCTAAAAGAAGTTTCTCTTGGAACGGATCTCCTACTTGAACACTCGGAAGATCTTTTGCAGATTCTTCTGTAATATCCTTTGATGCGAACGAGGCGCCCTTGATTCCGTCTTTACCTGTCGCTGAACCGACGATGTAAACGGGATTTCCCACTCCTTTGGCTTTCGATGAAATTATCTCACCGGTGCGCACGAGTCCAACTGACATTGCATTTACGAGAGGGTTTGCCTGATATGATTCATCGAAATGCACTTCGCCGCCCACAGTAGGAATACCGAAGGCATTTCCATAATCGCCAATACCCTTCACAACGCCCGCCATCAGCCACTTTGTGCGCTTATTGTCCAATTTACCAAATCTCAAAGAATTGAGCTGCGCAATTGGGCGCGCACCCATAGTGAAGATATCGCGGTTGATACCGCCCACTCCTGTAGCTGCGCCCTGATAAGGTTCTAGAGCACTTGGGTGATTGTGTGATTCTATTTTGAAAGCACAGCCTAAACCATCGCCTATGTCTACGAGACCAGCATTTTCCTCACCAGCCTTCACTAGCATGTGCGGGCCATCCTTGGGAAGGGTTTTCAACCACTTAATAGAATTCTTGTAGGAGCAGTGCTCAGACCACATCACAGAGTAGACACACATCTCGGTGAAATTAGGCGTGCGGCCGAGGATCTCTGAGATTTTATCAAATTCATCAGCTCTAAGACCCATATCTTGAGCTTGTTCCAGCGTAGCTGGAGCCAAGGCGGAGTTCAAATTCATTGAAATACAATTTTATGAGGGCAAATATACTCTACCGTCTTGAAATTAGAGTCTCAATTTGTACCGAAATACAAGGAGTTTTCAAAGGCTTTCAAGCCTATATTTGGTGCATGATACTACACCCCTGGCACGAAGTAGAACACGACTTCGATAAGAAAAACGCGTTGGTAAAAGGAATTGTTGAAATCTCTCAAGGTTCCAAAGCTAAATATGAAGTGGATAAAAAAAGCGGGCTGCTCAAGCTCGACCGCGTGGTGTTTGCAGCCTTCCACTACCCTATCAATTATGGCTTCATTCCCCAAACCCTTGGCGAAGATGGTGATCCACTCGACATTTTGGTGCTCTCTCAGATTCCCATTCAGCCACTTTGTTTGGTGAAAACCAAAGTAATTGGTTACATGGAAATGCTCGATAACGGTGAAAAGGATGAAAAAATAATTGCCGTTGCTCAAGGAGATATGAGTGTTAGTCATATCAATAGCATTGAAGAATTGCCAGAAAACTATAAGCTGGAGATGAAGCATTTTTTTAGTGAGTATAAAACACTCAGTAAAAAAACCGTAGTGGTAGATGAGTTTTTACCAGCCAAAGAAGCACTTCAGATTGTCGAAGAATGTATCAAACGATATAAGAAGAAATACAAAAAGTGAGAAGATCGAAATTGCCTCATGTAGGCACCACAATTTTCAGCACCATGTCCGCACTTGCGATAGAACACGGAGCATTAAACCTAGGGCAAGGTTTTCCATCTTTTGAAGTGGATCGTGTGTGGGGTGATCTTGTAAAAAAACATATTGATGCTGGTAAAAATCAATATGCTCCCATGCCCGGTATTCCTG
>JBILSZ010000126.1:0-6486 GCA_044371755.1 Flavobacteriales bacterium
CTTGAAACCGCAAAAAAATCAAGGTGATTATTTGATTTTAGCGGTAATATTAATCCATATTTAGACTAATATTGTCATTGAATTTTCAATAGGCCTTCTATGAGCACTAAATTATACAAATCAACACATGGAGAGTCGTTTGTTCAATTACTGACGTCTGTATTTTATGGTTTGAAAGCGGGTCATTCATTAGGTGTGAGATTGTTTATTAGAGATTTAAAGTCTGGATTCGAAGCTTCTCTTTTGGGTTATTTATGGCTTGTAATACCTGCGTTGGCTTCAGCTGGTTTGTGGATATTTATTAATCATCAAAATGTAATTGAAGTATCAGAAACAAGGTTGCCTTACGCCGCATTTGTTATGATTGGTACTACTATTTGGACGGTATTTTCGGAGGCACTTAATAAGCCGACGTTAAAGTTTAAGGCAGCTATGCCATTGATGGTGAAGTTAAACTTTCCAAGAGAAGCTATAATAGTAAGCTCCTTGTATGATTTGTTATTCAGCTCTGTGTTGAAGTTATTAGTTTTATTTGGAATATTGGTTTTTACAGGAATAGACGCAAGCCTCTCATGGTTGATGGTTATAATTACCACCTTAGGTGCTCTTATTACGGGACTGTCTATTGGGATCGTCATTTCACCAATTGGAGTGCTCTTTAATGATATGGCAAAAGGCCTTACCTTAATTCTTCCATTTTTGATGTACCTCAGTCCTGTGGTTTTTAACATCAATCCAGACAGTTTACTTGGTAAGATTCAATTTTTAAATCCAATTACTCCATGGATTGAATCATCAAGATCTTTAATCGGAGGATATCCAGTGGATGTTACAAGCTCAATTTGGATTTGGCTTTTATTGTCTAGTTTGCTAGCATTGTTAGGCCTTATGGCGTTGAGGATAGCGTTACCAATTATTGTGGAAAGATCCGGAACTTAACATAGGAAATAGGCAAATGGAAAAGGATATAGTTGTAAAAGTTGAGAATGTTTCGAAGAAGTTCTGTAGAAGCTTGAAGAGGAGTTTGATTTATGCTGGCGGAGATGTTCTAAAGGACATTGTGGGTATTAAAAGAAATAAGAATCTTCGCAAGGGCGAGTTCTGGGCATTGGATAACATTAGCTTTGAGTTGAGGCGAGGTGAGTGTTTGGGTCTTATTGGACACAATGGCGCTGGGAAAAGTACCCTTTTGAAAATTCTAAACGGACTGATTAGGCCGGATGAAGGAGAAGTTAGAATGGATGGAAATGTCAATGCTCTAATTGAATTGGGTGCTGGATTCAGTCCTTATCTAACAGGTCGAGAAAATATATATAATAACGGCTCTGTTCTTGGTTTTTCAAAAGCCGAGATTGATGCGAAGTTCAACGATATCGTGCGATTTTCTGAAATTGCTGAGTTCATAGACACTCCTGTTCAAAATTATAGTTCAGGAATGAAAGTAAGGCTTGGGTTTGCTATTGCAGCTCAAATGGAGCCAGACATCCTGCTTATTGACGAAGTTCTAGCCGTTGGTGACATGGGTTTTGTGCTGAAGTGCTTTAATCATATGGATAAACTTCTACCTAATACAGCGATTGTTTTAGTCAGTCATAACATTCCACAGGTTGCCCGAATGGCCACGAAAATTGTGATATTAGATAAGGGAAAAAGAGTTTTTTATGGGGATGATATAAGTGATGCGATTAATCATTTCTATAGCAAATTTGATGTGCCTACTGCAGATTTTACAATAGGTGATGAAGTGAAATTGTTAAGTGTAAGTATCTCGAATAAAAATATTTCCCTCAAAAAACAGGGCGAGTACGATCTAATTGATGCATACGAGCCAGCTGAGATTAGAATCAGGATCAGTACTCAAATTGACATTTTACAACCATTTCTTTACTTAGCATTTTACGACAAGGAACAAAGGAATTTTGCCGAAGTAAATAATTTTTCAGATTACAACATTGCACCCATTTATGCGGGATCGGAACGTGAGTATATTATGAGCACTAAAGGTCTGGGTTTTGCTCAAGGTCTTTATAGCATAACTATCGCATTTGGGGACAATTTTAAGGAAAAAAAACAGGGATTATTTCGATATCAATCCGCAATATACTTTCAAGTACATAACAAATACCACGGTTGGGCACCAATTCAAATATTACCAGAATGGGAATCGCCCTCATCCTGATTTATTCATGCTATTATGATTAATGTAACAAGAACATTTTTGCCTCCATTTGAACAATACACGGCTATCCTAAAAAGAGCATGGGATAAATCTTGGATTACAAATAATGGTGAGTTAGTTATCGAACTTGAAGATAAACTTAAGGGATATCTTGAGTTGAGCAATTTTTTGTTTTGCTCTAATGGTACGGTGGTACTACAAATGGCTTTGAAGTCACTTGGAATTTCAAAGGAAGTAATTACTACACCATTTTCTTATGTTGCAACTACCAATGCTATCATCTGGGAAGGATGCAAACCCGTTTTTGTAGATATACGACCTGATAATTTTTGTATAGATGAATCAAAAATTGAAGCTGCAATTACTGAAAATACAGAGGCAATTTTAGCTACACACGTATATGGATATCCTTGTAATGTTGAAGAGATTGAAAGAATTGCAAAAAAGTATAGCCTTAAGGTAATTTACGATGCAGCTCACGCTTTCGGTTGCAAGCTAAATGGAAAGTCACTTTTGAATTATGGGGATATATCAACTTGTAGCTTTCATGCTACGAAAATTTTTCAGACAGGTGAGGGAGGAGCAATAATCACTAAGGATGTGGAAATTTTTGAAAAGCTATTTTTGTACAGAAGTTTTGGTCACTTAGGAGATGATTACTTTTCTGTAGGAATAAATGGAAAAAATTCTGAATTCCACGCGGCTATGGGTTTGGCAGTATTTCCGTACATTGAAGAGATTATAAAAATGAGAAAAAAGGTTTTTGAAGCATATTCATCTTTGCTTTCCAAATCCCTTCAAAGACCAGTTATGACTGACGCTCGTTTTGAGTATAATTATTCCTACTACCCAGTAATTTTCCCATCCGAAGAAGCTATGCTTAGGGTGAAACAACACTTGTTCGACAGTGGCTTTAACACAAGAAGATACTTTTTCCCGTCTCTAAATCTTACTCCCCAAGTTCTAAACTACATGCCGTGCCCGATATCTGAAGATATATCTAAGCGGGTACTGTGTCTTCCACTCTATCCAGACCTCCCTATTTCTATTGTGGAGAATATTGCTGCAATAATCAACGAATTGACGCTATGAAAGTAGCTATCATGCAACCGTACTTATTTCCATATCTTGGATATTTTCAACTTATACATTCAGTGGATACGTTTGTATTTTATGATGATGTAAACTATATCAAGAATGGTTGGATTGACCGGAATAGGATTCTTGTTAACGGAGCCCCTTCTTACTTTAAGGTACCGTTGGTCGAAGCAAGTTCATTTAAACTAATAGATGAAATCGAGATTAACTATTCTATTTATGATCGGTGGTTAAATACGCTGAATAAAACCATTGATCACAGTTACAAAAAGTCGAAGTATTATGAAAGGACTAAGAGCCTTATGTTCGATGTATTAGGGAGGAGATACTCTAGCATTGCTGAACTGGCCATGGAAAGCACTGTCGCGACCATGAACTGTATAGGGGTGAAAACTGAGTTTTGTTCTTCTCGAAGCAAACATAGTAATACAAGAAAGGGAAGGCAGGATCGTTTAATCGAAATTTGCACTAAAGAAGAGGCTAGTGTTTATATCAATCCAATAGGGGGTGCAGACTTATACAGCCATGAAGACTTTATTGCTAAAGGGATACAGTTGATGCTTCTTTCTCCCACGTTGTCACCGTACTCACAAAAATCAAAGGAGTTCATTCCAGGTCTCAGTATTATTGATGTTTTGATGAATGAAGAGCCAGCGCATATTTTAAATCTTTTGAGAGAATGCAAAATTACAAAAGCGCAATAGGCGGCTACCTAGGGTTGGAGCTCCAACACGATAGGTCCTTGTATCATGATGGCTGTTTAGCGCTGAATACAGGCAGAAACTCGTTAGAATATTTGCTTGAAAACCTAAATGTTACCAAAATAATTATTCCTTTTTTTTCTTGTGATGTAATTTTGGAGCCAATACAGAAACTAGGAATTCAATATTCTTTTTATCATATTGATGCCAACTTTGAGCCTATAATTCATAAAGTTGAAGAGAAAACAGCTATTTTGTATATTAATTATTTTGGCTTATGTGATAGCCATATTGAGAAGTTGATTGAGAGGTATGAGTTTATTATCGTAGACAACTCACAGGCTTTTTTTTCTAATCCACTTCCATCGGTGCATACATTTTATTCGCCAAGAAAGTTTTTTGGTGTTCCCGATGGAGGTTTTGTTACAAAGGTGGATGTCGGTAAAATTGTCAATTACCCTATAGACTCTTCCGTAGATAGATTCGCTCACTTGCTTTTGAGGGCAGAGGAAAATACAGAAGACGGATACCCTCACTATTTGAAGAATGAACTCTCTCTTCGAAATCAGGAAATTAAACAGATGTCACCGCTTACTGATGCTTTGTTGAGAAACGTTGATTTTGATTATGTAAAATCGAGAAGGAAAACAAACTTTTTAATGTTGCATGACCTTTGCAAATCATTAAATGAACTTAACGATTTTATCGAGAGTGTAAGATTTGACGCTCCGCTCGTCTATCCATTGCTTTTGAAGAATGGCAAGGAGCTCCGTGCATCACTCATCAAACAGCGAATTTATACACCACAATATTGGCTCAATGTTCTTTCTTGGGTGTCAAGCAATGATTGGGAGTTTTACCTAACAGAAAATTTGGTATGTTTACCTATTGATCAGAATGTGACCGTAACAGATATCGAAAGAGTAGCAAGTTATATTACTAAATGAATAGAAAGGTAAACGTATTAGTCTTTCCATGTGGTGCGGAAAATGCGATAGAAGTCTTTTACGCCCTAAAGGATGTTGTAAATATCGAAGTTTTTGGCGCCTCGGGGAAGAGTGACCATGGAGAGTACTTATTCAAGAATTTAATTTCCGATGTTCCTATGATCAGTGCTTCTGATTTTTTAGATGCATTCCGAGGGATTATTGAAAAATTCAGAATTGATGTTGTCATACCTACGCATGATGATGTAGTACTCAAGTTAGCCGAGTGCGAATCGAGAATTCCAGCAAGACTATTAATTCATGGTCTCTATCAAGCTAGGGTGGCTAGAAGTAAGAAAACCACGTATCAGATTTTTTCTGGAATGGAATTTTGTCCCAAAGTATATTCCCAGCCTTCCGAAGTAGTCAAGTATCCTGTTTTTGTCAAACCGGATGTTGGACAGGGAGGAAAGGGTGCTGTGGTAATTCAAAATAAAGATGACTGGGATAAACTAATCTTAAATTTAGAAGACTATGTAATTACCGAATACTTGCCTGGAGAAGAGTATACAGTAGATTGCTTTACGGATAAACATCACGTCCTTCGATTTGTAGGTCCAAGACTACGTGCGCGTGTTTCTAATGGGATAAGCACAAGAAGTAGGATTGTTGACTTATCAGATGAATTAAAAAGTATAGCTCAAACGATTAGTGATCGATTGAAGTTAAACGGACTTTGGTATTTTCAAGTCAAGGCTGATTCTAATAACCAACTCAGACTTCTAGAAGTCAGTCTCAGAGTAGCGGGAAGTATGAATTTATTTCGGGGAGCAGGTGTGAATTTTCCCTTACTGGCAATTTATAATGCTCTTGGATACGATGTGACTATTCTTCGAAATAACTTTGCTCTAGAAGTTGATAGGGCTCTTGTGAGCAGATATAAGCACAATATAGATTACGAGCATGTTTTTATAGATTTTGACGATACTATCACCCACGGAGATGACGTTAACCATGAAGTGATTAGTTTCTTATTTCATGCTCGCAACTCAGGAAGGCAAATCACTCTTTTAACAAGGCATGCACATGATATCTACTCTACATTGAATAAGCTTAGAATCCATCATGAATTATTTGACAAAATAATTGTACTTGACTCAATTGAAAAGAAATCTAAGTTTATTGATAAGAATAGTAAATCAGTGTTTATTGACAATGCATTTGCTGAAAGAAAAGATGTTTTCGAGAACTGCAACGTGCCTGTTTTTGATGTCGATGCAATTGGTGTTCTCATGGATTGGCATCGCTAAAATTTGAAAGAAATATGGAAATAGTAGATAACAGAAGTAAAGTTGTATCCACGGCTCTTGAATTTAAAGAGCAGCTTAAAAGCAGTGACAAAGTGTTCATACTTGGAACAAATAAGTACGGACGAGCTATAGCTGATTTTTTGATTGGACTTGGACTAACAGAAATTGGATTTATAAATGATTTTTCTAAAGAAAATTATTTTGGTGTATTTAAAATTTATGGTAGCAATTTAAATTTTGGTAACGCCAAGATTATCAATTGTGTTGTGGAG
>JBILSZ010000127.1:0-6479 GCA_044371755.1 Flavobacteriales bacterium
ATCCTGATCTTCTGCACAATGCGCGAGGTATTTATGCTTGCAAGGATGCGCTATGATGGCTTGAAATTCTTCTAATGGAGTGATGTGAGGCAGGACAGCACGCTGACTTTGTTTCATGGCTGCAATGGCCACGCGAACGAGTCGTTCGTGCTTTATGATCGGGCGTTCTGAATGCTCACTTTTAAAAAGCAATATTTCGTGCACTCCCACTTCAACAGCCTTTTCTATCAACCATTCCAAACGGTCAATATTTTTTGTCGGCGCAATAGCAAGTGTAAGTTTCGCCCCTACTTCTTTTTTTATCTCTGAATGAGTAATTCGGAATGATGTAGATTTTTTTTCTAATTCAGCTTTGCAATGGTACACATTCCCTTTGCCATCAGTACAAATCACATCTTCCCCTTCACGAATGCGCAGCGCACGAATATGGCGCTGTTCTTCCTCATCCGGCTCGATGATGGATTCTTTTATTTCACCAGAAAAATAAAACCAATGCATGGGGCAAAAATAGGGAAAAAAGGCGAGGGGCGATGGGCGAAGGGCGAGGGGCTAATGAGTATGAGTAGAGTCCATCCGTCCCTTCGTACCTCCGTCGCTAGATTTTCAGTGTGCTATCAATCAATTCTTTCGATTGTATGCGGTCCATGTTGACGATGGGTGTGCTGTAGAGATAGGGGGTGTCGTTGTGAAAGTTGCTGCGGAGGCCCGATTCGATGAGGTTGAAAAGAAGGCCTTTGGTGCGCGCTTGCAGCTTGTAAGTGGTGGTGCGCACAAGCTCTTCTTTTTGATTGAGCACGAATGTATCCTGGTAATCGATGTCCACGCCGCCATGCACCAATTTCTCTTTGATCAACCACTCTGCAATTTGATTCAATTGCTCTTCGCGCTTTGTAATGATGTGTATGACGATCATGCTATTTAATTTTAAATTATTTCAATTGTCCTAAGAAGTACAATACTTCTGCGCTCGCCATCTCGAGTTTACTCTGTAAGTCTACGAGTTTGTTTTGCGCATCTGCCAATTGCATTTCACGCTGATTGACAATGAAGAGCGAACTTTCTCCGTTGAAAAAACGAAGGCGTTCGGCATCGAGCAATGTCCTATAGTTGGCCACGTTGGCTCGTGCAACATCCGTTTGATCACGAATGAGCGTTACGTTAGTGAATGCAGCGTTTGCTTTATTACTCAACTCCACAGCTTTTAAATCTCTAACATAATTGTTCTCTGCAATTTTTATTCGGGTCAACTGCAAGTCTCCACGTGCCTCACGCAAGAAAATCGGAAAACTAAAATTGAGACCCCATGTGTAGTTGCGTGTAGAAAACATAATGTCGTCGGCGTTGATGAGTCCGGTGTTGAGGAAGTTATATTCAACATCCAATTTAGGTTTCAACTTTTCTTGTTTCCATCGCGCCTCTGCTTCCATCTGTTTAATCTTAGCATCGGTGGCGATGATGATAGGATGGGAAGTATCGATAGTGGTCAAAATTTGTGATCTTGAAATGGTCATCAACTCTGGAGGTAGCTGTCCCATTGGGTTTTCAGGCACTGCTTTTTCGCTGATGATAAGTCCGGTCGGAATCGAAGATGTATCATCATTATACCATAAAAATCCGCTGAGGAAGAAACGAGACTTAACTTCAATGGTGATGTTTTCGAGCAATTGTTGTTGACGCAATTGAACTTGCAAATATGCTTCAACGGTGTCGATGAAAGGTCTATCGCCTGCGAGCGCGCGTTGTTTGACGGCATCAAAGCGAATGGATGCTATATCGAGCATTTCTTGTGCTATTCGTCTCTTTTCCACACTCGACCACCAATTCCAATAAGCTCCATAGGATTCGAAGATGAGTTGGTTATACATCGAGGCGCGTTCTGCAATTGAGAATTCTTCGAACGCCTGAGAGACGCGCATTGCAGTGCGGCGTTCGTCGATGAGCAAGCCTTGCAACAAGGGCATACTCACTCCTGCGGTCACGAGTCCATCATCTGGGGTGACTTTGCTTTGATCTAGGAATGCACCGCTATTGAGGTCGTAACCTGCTTTCAAGGAAAGAGGGCTTCGGGTGGGCATTTTGATCATCGAACTCGCTTCGGAGAAGTAGGATGTTTCTTTATAAAACTTCTCATTAAAGTTAGCTTCAAGTTTTGGATCAAATGCTCCTCTGGCTCTTCTTTCAAAGCTTTCAGCGTTATCCAATTGCAGCTCTGCGCTCAATGCCATTGGGTGGTAGGAGCGCACGATGTTGAGAAACTCTTGCAATGGCAACGATACGATGCTGTCTCGCTGCGCCGAAAGATTGAATGCAAATGCAGAGCAGAGTACAAGTAGTGTGATATTTCTAAAACGCATCATTATTTTTTCTCCACTTTTTTAGAAGATGATTTGTCCACTTCCTTGCGATTGCCCGTATAGTAGTCTGGTGGGAATCCATTGAATTGACGCCATAGTTCGTACCAAATCGGAACGTTTTTTAACAAGGCTATGCCGTTGGCTCCAGTTCCAACGCGCAATCCTTCTGGCCAAGGAAGCTCACTAGGGTCAGGAATTACGAGCATGCGGTATTTTCCATTCGCACCGATAAAATTATCAATGGCGTACACTTTTCCTCCGAAGGTTCCGAAGGATGCGTTTGGCCATCCACTGAATACGAAGGCAGGCCAACCATCAAAAATGTATCTCACTTTTTGTCCAACTTTGATCAATGGCAAATCCATTGGATCAACAAACATTTCTACAGCCATATCAATTTTTGCAGGCATGATGCTTACAACTTGATCGCCTTCTTTGATGGTTTCACCAATACCTGTAGTAATGGCTTGTGTGATATAGCCATCTTGCGGTGCGGTGATGAAATAAAATCCACTGCGGCGGTCGTAGTTCACGTAGGTGTTTTGTAGTTTGGTTACCTGCGCTTCAGCGTCGTACATCGAAGACATAGAGGCGAATTTATCTGATTCTGCTTTTCCAATTTTATCTCTGAATTCACTGTCGATGGTATTGAGTTCCGTGCGCGCAACAAGGATTTCATTTTTAGAAATTAATAATTTATTTTCAGCATCAATTGATTTAGCGTTGGCATTTTGTAGTGCCACTTTGCGACCTTCAAATTCAGTGCGAGATACGAGATCTTTTTTGAAAAGCTCCTCGAAACGTTTAAGCTGATCTTCCGCTACAACAAGGTTATTTCGCGCGGCTTGGTATTCGATACTATCACTTTTAATCTTGAGATAAGCCTGTTTTAGTTTGTTTTCCGCCTGTTGCAACTTGAATTCTTTGTTGGCAATTAAAGCATCGATTTGTTGGTCGAGGGCGCGTACTTTTTCCATGTAAGATCCTACCGAACTCTCCTTCGCCTTGATTTGTGACTCCACATTTACCAAGAGATTGGGGTCAAAATAGTCATCCTTGATCTCGGTAATATACATTATGGTATCGCCTTTTTTTACGAAATCACCTTCTTGAACGAACCATTTGGAGATTTGTCCACCAATGATTGTATTTACGGTCTGCGGGCGTTGTTCAGGGTTGAGCGCCGTTACCACACCAACGGATTGGATATTTTGCGTCCAGGGTAAAAAGAGTGTACCGACCAAAATACCGAAGATGATAAATAGCCAGCGCTTAAGCATACGACTGCTGCTGACTTGATGAATTTCACTAAATGCATTGAGTTTGTTTTTATCAACTCTATGTGCGATACTTTCTTTATTTGAAATGTCTAGCATGGTCTTAAATTAGTTGATGATAACACCGTTTTCCATAATGTAGCGATCGTCGCATTTATTTGCAACCGCATCGTCGTTGCTGACAATAATAACCGTCCATCCGTGTTTTTTAGATAGAATATTGTTGTAGATCAGCTGGCGTTCGTCGTGATTTAAATTAGTAAGGTTATCTTCTAACAATAAGATCTTTGGCTTTTCAGCAATAGCTCGAGCCAAAACAATTTTTCTGGTGATTGTTTTCGAAAGACGCTTTCCTTCGGGATCTATTGGAGTTTCTAGGCCCGTGGGGTGGGAAGACACAAATTCGTCGAGTTGAACTTCTTTTAATGCCCACATGACTTGATCTTTACTGATGTTTGGTCGCCCTGCATGAATGTTTTCAAAAAGTGTTCCTTTGAATACATCTGTGTCGTTGAGGTTATCGCCAATGATGGCTCGCAAAGCCTCTATTCGCAAGCTTCTAAAAGGAAGGCCATTTAAAGTAATAGTACCTTGGAAATTGGAGTACATGCCTGTAAGCAGTTTAAGGAGTGTTGTTTTACCGACACCGTTCGGACCTTTGATACAGACGCGGTGACCTGATATAATTTCCAAACTGGCGCCTTTGAGCACTTTATCATCGCCGTCTGGATATGAGAAAACCACATTGTTGAATCTAATATTCAGCCCTTGATCGCATTCTGTTTCACGAAGGTCTGTTCCTTTATCTTCCTCAACAGGCAAGTCAGTGACAGTTCCAATTTTCTCTAATGCTGTTAGCAAATCATAGATAGTATCCATGCTAAGAATGAGTTTTTCTACAGCACCGATCAACATCACAATGATTACTTCAGCCGCTACGAATTGGCCAATGTTGATTTGACGATCGATAACGAGTAATGAACCTAGAATTAATAGACCAGCTGCCACTACCACTTTAAAAACAATCATTCCACTGAATTGCCAAACAAGAATGCGGAAGTGTTTCTTGCGTGCTTTCAGATATCCCGATACCAATTCATCCGTGCGTTTAATCGGAAGCTCAGAATTACCAATCAATTTGAAAGTGTTCATGGTTCTTCCGATCTCTTCAAGCCAGTGAGCAACTTCGAATTTGTATTTTGACTCTTCAAGAGAAGTACGCAAACCAGCGGGTCCAGTGATGCGGAAGATCACATAAAGTAGTAGGACCAGTCCAAGTCCCAATAAGATGAACATAGGGTGATACAACGATAACAAAATCAATCCAAAGATGATTTGTAACGCAGCAGAAGAGAAGTCGATAAGGATTTTCGAAAGCCCTTTTTGGACAGTTAGAATTTCGAAAAAGCGATTGACCAATTCAGGAACGTACTTGTTTTGAACTGCATCTTGCTTGATGCGAGGTATTCTGAAAGCAAAGTCGAAGGCGGCTTTTGCGAAGACTCGTTGCTCGATGGTTTCAGTGATAGCCAATTGTTTGATTTGTAAGAAACCAACCAACGCGACACCTACAATAACAAATATGAGCAGAATTGCCCACGACGTGCTGATTTCACCAGCGTTAAGGAAATTGATAATCGCCTGAATACCGAGAGGTAGCGATAAGTTGATCAGTCCGCTAAAGACAGCGAAAATGATAATATTTTGAATATCGACTCTTTCATTGTGAACGAGTCTAAAAAACCGCTTTACCGCGGAAGAATTGGAAGTGCCGTCGGCCATTTTATTTAGTAATATTATAAACCAATGAGTTTAAAAATTCTTGTGTTTGCTTTTCTGATTTGCCCACATCCGTTAGGTGTGGAAGATCATTGCGGAAGCACATTTGTCGTTGCGCGGTTTCTACCAGCGTAGTAGCAAGCGCTCTGCTAAACTTATATGTTTTGTCGCAGCGATGAATGATATCGGCAATGCGATCATTCAAGTCTTGAAATGCTTTGTAATAACCTTTTTTTTGTGCATCGCTTTCCCATGAAATTTCAAACACCTTGAGGGCATCACGGGTGACGATCTTTTGCACAAGTTCTTCGTTAACGATACTAGAACGAGGGTCGTGATGTGCCTTTTCTGAAAGGACCTCTACAACACGTAATAGTTGTTCTTTTGGGTCAGGAATGTTTGCCGTGGCAAATACAATCTTCCATTCCAGCTGCGTCCAGTACCAAGAACTGAGGTACATGACCAGTTGGTGTTTGTTGTTGAAGTAGCGATAAACCGTAGTCTCCGTGGATGACATAGCCGTAGCGAGTTTCCTAAACGTGAATGCTTCCAGGCCTTCGCGGGCGAGGATTTTAACCGATTCGCGTAATATATCTTTCCCTATATCGGAAGATACGGGGTCTTTCGCATACAGGGCTTTGTCGAGACTTACGGTATAATGCTCTAAAATTTTCTGCATGTACAAATAAACTAATACTTTCCTTAATAGTTTGATAACTTTTGTTAATGATAGTAAAACTATCTAAATAAGGGAGTATTAATTCAATCGTTTTCATTGCTTACTTTTGCCCCATGACAAAAGAAGAAAAGATCAAAGCGTTTGATCCCAACGGAGCGGCGCTTACCGATAGCAATATTTATGGACTTCCATTTACGCCAGAAGAGGCGGATGTGGTGTTGGTACCTGTGCCATGGGAAGTGACTGTATCCTACGGGTCTGGGGCCTCGGGCGGACCAGAACATATTATGGAAGCCAGTTATCAGGTGGATCTTTTTCATCCTGAGTTTCCAAACCTTTGGAAAAAAGGTGTCGCCATGATCGATGTTCCTGAAGATTTGGCGAATTTGT
>JBILSZ010000129.1:0-6277 GCA_044371755.1 Flavobacteriales bacterium
TAACATCACGTTGGAACAAGATCACATTAATCACCATTGGGATGTTATTTTTATTTGCCTTTGTCTTTGTATCGATCTCTTGGTTTCGATACACCAAGCGCCTCACCCAATCGCAAGAGCTTGCCACGATTGAACACGTGGATTAGAATTTGGAAGAGGGAAAGAATGGAAAATTGGAAGAATGGAAGATTGGGAGATTGGAAGTTCGGGAGAGTGAGGTAACCGAACCCTTCTCTCGAAGCCTCTGTTGACAAGCCTTTCCAAAGCCCCTCAAAAACCCGCGCAGCATCCGCGCTGTAAAATCTTCGTTGATTTTCGGGTGAAAGGTAGGGTTTTATTTGGAGTCAATGCAACAATGTTTGTCCGTGTTTAATGCACGATTCTAATTAAGCTCATAAATTTAATTGATGAACTAATTATAAATACTTCAGGACTTGGGGGAGCTTTCAGAAAGAACAAAGCGACCAGAACAGGAAAATAAGAAAAATAAACACTATTTGTTAAGGGAGGAAACAAGGGAGCCTACCTCATCGATGAAGAGGCCGTTAGTCTCAACATCGTCACCTGTCATTAGCGTCTATTCTAACGACAAAATTGCATCTCACCAACAATTATAAAACCTAATAGCAAAAGCGCTGTTCAGAATACATCTTCCATTGCGATGTTAAATCACCATTACTTCGTCCTTGGTTCGCACTAAACCAAATCTCCATTTCCTTTCTGAGTTCAATCAAATCGTTATACGTTATTTGCTCTTGATGTTGATTTAGGACTTCGAACATACAAGAACAATTTACAGACGATGAAACTTCTGCAACTTCATGAGTTATGAAATAGTCAATAAGGCAAATTGCCCTGATTCCGATGTAGAGTTCTTTTGGTGGTGGCAATTCTGATATCAAAGGATTGCGCCCTCTAAAGTTCAGCAATCTTACCTTATCTCTAGAGTCTATTCTTGATATCAAATAACTAATCATTTCATTTTTATTCGCTTCAATAATATCAGCGCTACCAAAATTAATCCCACATTTTAAATCTCGATGAAGTAGATCTTCTAAATCTGAATAAAATCCTTTTAATTCCCTTTCTGAACTACTGGATTTGCAGTTTGAAAAATTTAGGATTAAAAGCACAAATAAAAGGTAATATCTATTTTTTTTCGTTCGTATCATCGTAAAAAGAATATGAGCCATTGTCATTCCGTGTTACACCATAGTCCTTGCCAGTATTCAAATCTTGGACAATTAAATACTTAGTTTTTCCTGTCGCATCCTTCACAGGTTTAGCAAGATTAGAATCAAATTCTATACCGCCCAATTTTTGGATATTAGCGTCAACTCTAAAATAAGCTCGGGTTAGTAAATTACCATCTGGCATTAAATTATCCGTCTCATAATATCCCGGGGCTCCTGGATGATTTGTTGCCAGTTCAGCCTCTCCCATCTTTCCAGTCACCTCAGTAGTAAATCCGTCCTTATCAACTTTGGATACGATAGCAGAGTGTGCTATAGACTCATCCTCCTGATAGATTCCATTACTATTTGCATCAAAATAGTATATAACTATATCACCAACCTTATTTCTTACATCCGTATGTAATTGCTTTGCATTTTGTTCTCTGATATCATCCGCTGGATTATTATCCCATCTTGGTAACTCTGGGTAATTTGACCCAATTTGATCATTACTATCTCCTTTCGATTTATGCCAGGCGTAAGAATGACAATTAAATGCATTTGCATTAAGATGACGGTTGCCATTTTCATTAAAGTATTCAATAGGAGTAGCTGTATTCGGTACTTGTACTATGGGTTTGGATTTACCCTTTTCAAATGGTCGCTCCTTTTTCCCGTCAGGATCGATTAGAACCAAAGGATTATTCGCAACAAATAAGTAAGGACTTAAGCTGGGAGATGTGAAAAACAAAATGTCCAACGAAAACCATCTCCCCAACCTCGCATCATACATTCTTGCGCCGAAGTCGTAGGCGTTGCCGTTGCCGTTTATTTCACTATCCATTTCCTTCCCATTAAACCCATACCTCACATCCGTAGGAGTCACCACAGCCGTGCGCTCGGTCATGGGGGCGCCGAAGGGGTAGTAGTCGGAATATGACACCACATCCGCGCGGTAATAACTTAAGTTGGCACCGCTCATCACCGCGATTTTCTTGTCGCTTACCGTAGCTAGCACGTTGCCGAGGTGGTTGGACAGCTCGTAATGCTTCTCCCCGCGCTTCACACTGAGCGACACATTATCGCTCGGTGAACCTGCCGCGATCACATCCACATTCCTTCTATCCACACCAAGACGTGAACTGCCATATATGTGTTGTTCGGTGAGATCGTAAAACAATTGATTATTCCTTATATACTTTTTATAAATCGCCATCACATTCCCCTGCGCATCGCGCACATAGTATTCCGTTTCGGTCCAAGTACCCCCGTCATTATTTACCGTCTTTTCCACTCGACTCCCCATCGCATCATAAGTAAAACTTAACTCGCTTTTTCCAGAACCATTATTTCTACTAATGTAAGAAATCTTTCCATCCACGCGCCATATAATGTTCTCAATTTTTTCCTGCTTGTCCCGAATCAACTGTCCGAGTTCATCATAAAAATAATTTAACTCACTCGCATATCCAGCTCCCACCTGCGGCCCGAAGACGACGCTGCCTGTTTGATTGTCGATATCGTCGGTCTTCGCATTCGCCGCTATGTTATCGCTTACATGGTACAATCGGTTGTCAATAAATCTTCCCTCAATATTGTAGTTGTAACGATATCGGAGATCATCAAACTGCACCCCAGCCTGGTCATGTCGCTTCTGTGTAAGAATATTTCCGTTGGGGTCGTAAGTGAATTGATTCAAATAACGATTTGAAATATCTGCCGTAGAGCCCCATTTATTGGTTTGCGCATTATAGTTTCCTTGTCCCACGGCATTTACAAGTCGGTTCAACTGATCGTACTTGTATGCCATATTCTGATAGAGATTCGTAGGGGTCGGACCACCAGTATTCAAGGTGGTAGCCATCGATCCTATGTTTCCATTCCAAAGGTCAAAACGATTGGCTTGTGTGAAACTGCCCGCATTATCTGAAAGCCAACATGTCGCTGTGCCAACTTGAGGACCACGAATGGGGGCATAATCGCCTTGGAAGTAACTTAGACTATAGCTAAACGGATCACGAGCAAAATATTGATAAGGAGTATTGATGGTCATATTTCCTTCTTTGCCCATATCGTTCACTTCATCGAGTTTGGTAGAGTTCACACCTTTGAGCCAACCTTGAAGAGTGTATGCGTAGTCTACGCCTTGTACACCCAACTCTCCTAATTCCACTTTTGCCAATGGACCATGCTTATAGTATCGGTATACGGCATCTTTTTCCCAAAACATCATATCCTCAGGCATATTCAGATTTAAAGCTCCAGTAGCACCTTCCCAACCATAGTCACTGGTATACACGGCAGTAATTCTATTATCCGCATCATATTCATAACGATGATAATATTGATCTAGGTACCCCGCTTGATAACTCACTTGCAAAACATTGCCTGATATTAAATCATAGCGATAATCGATTTGCTTTTTGCTATTAGCTGGCGCTGGAATCCCCATGCCAGGGAAATCTTGAATGAGGGTTTTGACATTGCCATGAATATCGTAAGAATAATGAGTAGCATGCTGGTAGTTAAAATCCTCGTCAGTTGAAGTCGGCGTCTCGTAATCACGAATCGCAGCTTCATACTCTTCTTGATAGAATACCGCAGAAACGCGCTTTCTCATATGCGTTTGCATCAAAGGCGGGTTAAGGGAAGATTGCACGAATTCACCTGCTTCTGTAACCGCAATATCATTGCGTGTGCGTGTGACCTGCCTTCTCCAATCAATTTGTAATTCTAATCGTCTCCATTTTTCTAAGGGGCGTATATAGATCCTATTTCATGTTATTTCATGAGAAGTTCAACACAAATATTTGCGGTGTCTGCACTAAAGTATACGAGAAATTTACCATCCCAAGACTCCATGAAATCGGGGCTTTTTTTGGGTGCATTTACATCAATTAGTTTTGCATAAACAGGAAAATTATGCCCAGATGATTTCCACCACCTAGGAAGCAAATTAAACGATCCATGTGCTGAAATGTTCATACCTAGAAGATCGCAAGGGTCATATTGCAAATTCGCCTCTTTGGCTCCCGAACTACATGCTTTTAAATTGAAGTATTCTACAAAATCCAAGGTGTCAACTGGAAATATTTGAAAATAGTAATTTACGGGATACACATAGTCATCATGGAAACTAATCACTTCAAAATTTACTACATCAGCTTCAGAATACTGTTTCAGATAGGGCTCAACTAGACCGTGGGCGCGGCAATTATGTGTGCCATATGACGTTTTATAATATTTCACTATTGCAGCCAAAACAATGACAGAAGAAATTAAGATCACAAGGAATACAACTTTTTTACCTCCATCTTGCCTAACCGCTTCCCTTCTCGTTTGAAACTTCATTTTGAATAGATTTTTGGGATTTTCCTTTAAACCAGTCTAATATTTTTTCGGTACTTCTCTGCTTCACCTTCACCTTGGCGGATTGAATGGGAAAGCCATCTCCCTGTAAAACAGCCCCACCGATTTTTGTCTGAGTATCCCCCCATGAAGTTCTTTCAACATCGCCCTCTGGAGTTGGGTCAGTCTTGAAGTCCCATGTATCAATGAATTCCATTTCTCCAGCAAATTCCCATGATTTTCCATCCTTAGATTTAGTAATTGTTCCAACAAAGTGTATCGTAAATCTCCCTAAGGTCCCACCAACATTCGCAATTCCCGTTATATACCTATCGATTTTGCTAGATTGATCATTTGGGAGTGTGGCCAACATTGAATTAAACGATTTGATATCCTTCGTAGTTAACCCTTGAATACCAGTATGGGAAGGGTGAGTTAAGGCCATTTTTTGTTCATCGAGATAATAGGTTCGACCTTCTCCATAAGCGTAATGATCTATAAGGTCTTTCGGTAATTGTTCGGAAAAGGCAGATTTTACTGTTTGCAAAACAAGACTTTTGCTCATTGCTGCGTCCATTTCCGCCTTAGTGATATGGTAGTTACCTATAGACTCAAATACATCAGTAAACGCAGATTCTATTTGATAAATAAATCTATTTAAATAGGGCTGCCACTCACAACCTTCTAGTTCAACTCCATCCAAAACTCTATTTTCGGAAAAGGCATAATTCGAATTCCAAGGAAACTGAACGTACAATGGATCCACACTAAAGAACCTACCCAACCTCGGGTCTTCCACACGATACTTATAATTAATAGCACCACCCCACATTTCATTGTCGGTTTCTTGATTCTGGAAACCATAACGATACCCAGCACTCCAACTGCGGCCTTCAAGGGTGACACCGAAAGGACTGTAGTCTTGGGAGGATACAACAACTGAGGTGTAGCTTACTACCGAGGCTCCCGAAATCACTGGAACTTTCCAGTCACTGATTACAGCGAGCACGTTGCCAAGGTGGTTGGAGAGCTCGTATTGTTTTTTACCAACAGAATATTCCAATTCGAAGTTGACCGTTTCTTCGATGGCTAACGTAGGCACCAATTCCTCCGTTGGTTGATTGCCATATACGTATTCAAACTCTACCTTTTCAGTTATCATCCCCACACGTGAAGATCCGTAAATATGCCGTTCTGAAAGGTGATAGGATTCTGGGGTCTCAATATCGTGCTCATACACGGCCATCACATTGCCGCTCGCATCCCTCACATAGAAGGTGACATGCTTCGCAAACGAGGTCTGTCCATCCATCACATATTTTGCAACTCGATTCCCTCCCGAAAAATCGGGATTGAAATATCTAAGATTTCTCCTGCGGAGAAAATCAAGATCTTTCGAACATCGCGTCATATTCAAACTTCAAATTATCCTTTCCGCTCGAAGATACGAATCTTACTTTGATGGCCATAAGACACTACTTGTACCGATTTTATGGAAAAACCTTATGGAACAATTTAGTTTTCCTCAGTACGCCATGTTTGTACTTATTTTTCATAATAACTTTCTTACCAGACTCGTCAAACTCAAGCCTCAAGCCGTGATATCTATAAGCAGGTAGTTTATACTCTATTTCTTCATTAACCCCAGTTTGCGGATTTATTCTATACATTAGACCGTCTGCAAAGTAAACTTCAACGCTTGTCTTAAATCGAACGTTTCCAGAAGGCCAAAACTCATAAATATAGAATTTCCC
>JBILSZ010000069.1:0-15015 GCA_044371755.1 Flavobacteriales bacterium
ATTTCCCTGACCCCTCAATCACCAGGTTTTCAATAGAAGCTTTTTGACTAATAGAATCTTCTTTGAGAAAAGCATCTCTTTGTTTCTTTTTTACAATTCCTAGTTCTGGCTTATTATCTTGTCCCAGAAGACTAGAACATAGACAAGTGAGTACTAAAATACACCACAAATGTTTCATGTTATTTATGCTATTGGTGTTCCTGTTGTTATTAGAATTAGATAAGAAGAAGTCATTTACTGTATTTAAAACTGTTTTCTAATTTTTTGTTTCCAAAAATCAAAGAAAACAGATTTCAAAATCAGCAATTACTTTCGCAGTAAAAAGTTAAGTACCAGCTTTCATTCAACTTCTCGAATCCTGCTTGGTATACCATTCCGACCTCTTCTAAAATAAATTCATAATAGAAGGTAGAGTCGCTTGAGTAAATAAAGTCACTCCAAGTTTCATCTGGATCTTCATGCTTATTGAAATAAAGTATAAAATTCCATTTTTTATAAAGCCAATTACTTGAGTTTAAAGTAATGGTGGTATCACATTCAGATATTATTCCTGTGAGCCTGTGAAATTTGATTCTTTCATATTGGAATAAACTATCTGAAATGAATTTCTCATAAAAGTCTAAAAAATCGGCATTAATTGATTTTAGATCTTGACTAGGTTTGGCTTTTGATCTGAATCCTTTAGCAATTGAATCTATTATATCCCATGTGTTAGTGGCAGAAGATAAATAATATTCATTACTATCACTTCTCATTTCGCCGATGCCAGATTTACTGATATCAATATTCCGGCTCACAACCTCTCTTTTTTTTGAATGAAAACATCCAATTGTCATTAAAGATGCAATTAAGTAAATTTGAAACAGGTTTCGAGGCTTCATTTTTTTTCTTCCTTCTTTTTTTCAAGATTATTTATCTCCTTGGTAAGCACATCTATTGACTTTTGTATAATCTTTATCTCCCCTTCTGAATTTGCCTCTTTGATCCATTGCTTAAATGTTTCAATCGCATCTTTGCGGGCAGCAATTTCCAAATCAATACTCGATGGCTCAAAATTTATATCAACAGCAGGCGTGGCAGAGTTAGTTGGTGGGGTGGCTGAATATGTATCTGAAGTTAGACCAAGTAATTCTTTTTGAGGATCTATTAGTTCCCCATTTTTTCCAATTGGGTTTATATAAACGAATTTACCGTTTTGTTTTTGTAGAATTTCATAATGTAAATGGACATCAACTTTTCCTTTAGGTTTCCCATCAGGGAACCCCTTACCTGATCCTCCCAAATATCCGATTACTTGTCCTTCTTTCACTTCGGAGCCAACTTCTATTCCGCTTGCAAAAGATTCTAAGTGTAGGTATCTTGTTTGAATAGACCCATCGCTAGATTGAACATAGATTCTATTTCCTCCTCCATCACCGTCTTTATAACTCTTTACAGCTATAACTTTTCCGTGGTGAGTACAAACCACGGGCGCTCCTAAATCATCTGATCCGGAACCCATATTCAAATCAACCCCATTATGTGTCGGACGTTCCGTTGTTCGGAACTTACTCCCTAATTTGCGAAACACTGTTTTATTGTTCCTATTTTTCCACTCTGCAAAAAGTGGCCAAGGAATATTTCCATCTTTATCGATTATAAAAATAGGATTACATAATGAAAAATTGTATGGTGACCAATTAGGAAATAACCTTTCATACGCATCAATGCTCAACCACCTTCCCAATCTCACATCCAATATCCTCGCTCCAAAATCATAGGCACCAGATAACGTCTCATTGTCCTTCTCCTTACCATTAAACCCATACCGATACCCAGCACTCCAACTGCGGCCTTCGAGGGTGACGCCGAAGGGGCTGTAGTCTTGGGAGGATACAACGACGGTGGTGTAGCTTACAACGGATGCCCCGGAAATCACGGGTAATTTCCAATCGCTGATTACAGCGAGCACGTTGCCAAGGTGGTTAGACAATTCGTATTGCTTTTTACCAACAGAATATTCCAATTCGAAGTTGCCAGTTTCTTCGATGGCTAACGTCGGCACTAACTCCTCTGTTGGAAGGTTACCATAGACATATTCAAACTCTACCTTTTCAGTAATCATCCCCACCCTCGAAGAACCGTAAATGTGACGCTCAGAAAGATGATATGATTCGGGGGTTTCGAGGTCGTGCTCATACACGGCCATCACACTACCGCTTGCATCTCTCACATAATAGGTGACATGCTTCGCAAACGATGTCTGTCCATCCATCACATATTTGGCTACCCTGTTACCCATCGCGTCATACTCAAACTTCAGATTATCCTTACCGCTCGAAGATACGAATCTTACTTCACTGATTTTACTATCCACCCTCCAAATAATTTCTTCGATGCCTTCGAGTTTTATAATCTCAATCAATTACAGAACGCGTTTTTGCAAGAATAAGTTCACTGTTTTCAAAGAGACTCGAATCGAAGAGAGCTAGATATTACCAACTACCTCTCAAAGGTCAACACACATGAACCTCGCACTATATCAAAAGACTTAATATACTCCGAAAATTGAGGAACAGTATTCATTTGAATATTTGTTAATTCCCAAGTTCCAGCAAATACTGTATCCTCACAAAAGATCTCAATAGCTGGGGGCTTCGAATCTAATAACCTCCATTTTCCACGAGTGGTATTTAGAGGCATATGATCGCTTAACGGCACATCTATACTATCCTTAGAAATGAATACCAAAATTGTGGAAGTTAAGTATAATGAGTCCGAATTTGTATACTCTACAAGCTGCCAAAAACCAACTAAATTATCTGCTAACGTCATCTTCCCTGACTTGCAAGATAACAGAAATAAAATGGAAATTAAACAAAGTCCTTTCTTCATAGTCACATTTAAAGTTATGTCCTTTTAATTGCCAACCCTTGTATTATCAGCTGGGGCAACTGTCCCAGAAGCGTTTCCTGACGTCGACTTAAAAGGTGTTTTAAGAATTAGTCTGGTATCAACTCTTTGAGCAGGAGCTTTGCCAGCGGATATTAAGACGTCATCTCCTAGATTAAAAACGGCTTCATTGCTGCCTCTCATTTCACCAGTTAGAATGTACCTTGAAAAGTTAACAGCATTTTCGCCATCAAGTAAGGCCGGATTTACACTGTTGTTCTGGAAAAAACGTTCAACCGCTTTATTGGCGTCATCAATCTTTTTAGTTTGTGATAGAAGTTTTGCTTTATCTGAATTTATATCTGGAATATCAAAAAATGCCGATTTGAAGCCGGTGTAGCCCACATAAAGCAAAGTACCTACTTCGAGAGCCAATAGACCTCGTGATGCTTTCATGTTTGCCTTAACATGCTTAGTAGCATTATACCTATTATCTAGCTGGTTTGAGTTGTTTTTGAACCTCGTATTTTCTAAGGCTCTTTGGTTATTCCCATGTAGTTCATTTGCCAATTCCTCCAAACCAAACCCCTCCTTTCTTAAATGATTTGAGAGCTCACTAATGCTGCTAGTTGGAGATATAACTGAACCTATTACTTTGGGTACTCCGCCAATGTGTTGCTGTCCATTTGGAGCGGTATATATTGCGCCTGTCCGCTGATACATCCTATCGCGACTTTCCCATGCATCTTGATAAGCATCAGTAAATTTCGATAATTTCAATTGAATGCTACCCCCTGAATTAACTTCAATTAAAGCCTCATCATAAGGTATAAACTCAAGACCCTCAAGTTCCACTCCATCAATAAGTCTGCTCATCGAAAACGCATATGCGCTATTCCCAGGATAGTTACCACTTAATGGATCCACTGAGATAAATCTTCCCAATTTACTAATCGCAATTCGATATTTAAAACTAGCCGCACCACCCCACATTTCGTCATCTGTTTCTTGACGTTGAAACCCATACCGATACCCTGCACTCCAACTTCTACCAGAGAGCGTCACGCCGAACGGACTGTAGTCTTGGGAGGAGACAACGACGGTATTGTAACTTACCACTGAGGCTCCTGAAATCACTGGAACTTTCCAGTCACTGATTACCGCGAGCACGTTGCCGAGGTGGTTGGATAATTCGTATTGCTTCTTACCAACAGAATATTCCAATTCGAAGTTGTCGGTTTCTTCGATGGCTAACGTCGATACCAATTCCTCCATTGGCTGATTGCCATAAACATATTCAAACTCTACCTTCTCTGTAATCATACCTACCCTCGAAGAACCATAAACATGACGCTCAGCAAGATGATAAGATTCTGGGGTCTCAAGATCATGCTCATACACGGCCATCACATTGCTGCTCGCATCCCTCACGTAATAGGTGACGTGCTTCGCAAACGATGTCTGTCCATCCATCACATATTTTGCAACTCTATTCCCCATCGCGTCATACTCAAACTTCAGATTATCCTTACCGCTCGAAGATACGAATCTTACTTCACTGATTTTACTATCCACCCTCCAAATTATTTCTTCGATGCCTTCTAAGGCGTCACTTTCCAATTCACCAATCTCCGTGTAGCGATAATTGTTATTATTGATGTCCACATTTCCGCCCACAAGGTTCACGGGTGTTGTGGCTCCAATGCCACCACTGCCCAATGCCCCAGAGGCATCTTCCACGTGGTACAATCTATTTTGTAACAACACTCCCTGTATCTTGTGGTAGTGATATGTCAGGTCGTCGATCAATGCTCCACTGTGATCTTTTCTCTTTTGCGTGAGAATGTTTCCATTCTCATCGTAAGTAAATGCGTTGAAATAGGCGTTATTGGCCACGGGTGTCCAAACCCCTGCGGTTTCAGTAGAGCCTTTGGCTTGCATGATTCTATTCAACTGGTCGTATTTGTAACTCATTCCCAATTTGCCAGTAATGTCTGTCGGTGACGCGGTAACGCCCGTTGCCACAGCAATATTGGATATCATGTGTCCGATATTTCCATTCCACAGATCGTGTCGTTCTGCGATCAAGGCGCCATTAGCAGGTCCCTGCCAGTCGGTAGCGTTGCCATCTATGCGTTGATAATCGCCTTGGTAATATCCAAGGCTGAAGCTAAACACGTCAGATCCCACCCATTGGTTGACGCCTGCTTGTTTGCCATCGCCTCCCATATCTTTCTGCGCTTGCAAATCTTCACTGTTCAATCCTTTGAGCCAGCCTTGCAGAGTATATGCGTAGTCTACTCCTTGTACTTGTTGTTCTCCCAGTTGCACCCTAGCAAGGGGGCCGTGCTGGTAATAAGAATAACTTGCATCTGCTGTCCAACTCACGCCCTCATCATAGAAACCTTCAAGAGGATAAGGCGCGGTGCTGGTGTATACATCTGTAATGCGATTGTCGGCATCGTAGCGGTAATGATGGTGCATGGCGTCCTCGTGACCTTTTTGATATGCCACATCGTGCACATTACCCGAAATCAAATCGTACTTGTAATCCATTCGCTTAAAGCGCATGGATGCAAGTTCGTTTTCCTGAATCGTCATCGCTGGTTGATCCTGAACAAGGGTCTTCACATTGCCATGAATGTCGTAGGAGTAATAGGTGGCATGCTGGTAGTTAAAATCCTCGTCAGTGGAAGTCGGCGTCTCGTAATCACGAATCGCAGCTTCATACTCTTCTTGATAGAATACCGCAGAAACGCGCTTTCTCATATGCGTTTGCGTCAAAGGCGGGTTCATCGCAAAGTTTATCATACCACCTGCCTCTGCTACAGGTATATCATATAGTGTCCTAGTTACTTGTCTTCTTATTCCCGAAGGAGATTTGATCCAATCATTCAGTTTGGTGTCATCAATCGCCTTGGTGTTGTAATAGCCATTGATACTGGTGCCAAAAATGCTCAAGAATTGTGGTTCGTTTTCGTCATTCTCATCTTTTTGACCCGCCTCCATTACGCGCCCGAGCCCATCATAAAGGGTATAACTGTACTGTTGATTGAACTGTTGTTTGGTATTTTGACTCACAACAATTCTTCCAAGTTTATCATACCAGAAAAGAGTTGAGAATTCTCCACTCATGTCAAAAATGAGTCGAGAAGAGTTTAAACCGTCAGCATAATTTCCAACAACGAATCCTTCATAAGCATTTTTGAAATCAATGCATTTAAGGTCAAAACTAGTTTGCAAAGGTTGGTTGTTAAACACTGTACCCACAAGGTTCAATGATTGAAGTCCATTCACCGCCTCGAGTTGTGCTCCTTGATAGGGGGCGTTGAGTACGGTGAGATCAAATAGAAGTTTGTTCTTATACAAATTTCCGTTTGCAGCTAAAACGATAAACGACTGATCATCGATGAAGCAATGATCTCTCACACCACTTGCATACGGGAGAGTAAAGTTATTATTATTAAATCCAGTCGCGTTTGTATTCAACCATGCCACGGTAATTTGAGAAGTATTGGCCGCATTAATACCCGTGATTGAAACGTGACCAGCACGGTCCATGGCCTTAATAGAAGATATACCTGTGATTGCGGGAGAAGTTTGAACACTTGCTGTTACATTCGACCAAGTCGTTGGGGTATTGTTTAAATAGAACCTGGTTTGGGAAGAAACGACACCACCGACAATGAATTTCTCGTTTGAGCCCAATATTGGCTCTACATGATTGAAAGTACCTGTTGAACCAGTGCTTTCTTTTTGCATCAACCCATTCTCCAGCCTTCCGAAGAAGCCCACATTTCCGGCAAGCTTCATTGTTCCGCTATCATTTATAGCCACATCAAGAAGATTGTCAACTTGATTCATAATTGCCGGAGCGGCAGCGCTCCATGTGAGTCCTCCATTGTTGGTATATCTGGCCATACCTTTATCACCTACAACGCAACCAAAGCCTGATTCAGTGAAGTCACCACCATTAAGTGGTTTGGGATAAACTGCGTTGACATTTGAAAGACTACCGTTAACGGCGATTCTCAAAAATCCATTGTTTCCACCGATGTAAGTTTTTGCGCCATCGGGTCGGTAAGAAATGACATTAACTGGCTGATTAGTTCCTAAGTTTTGAAGTAAGGTAAGGTTGGCGGGGTTGTTCCCTCCTGCAAATGTTCCTCTCCATACTTTTCCACTCGAAGCCCCCACGTAAAGCTCATTTGCCATCACTGTTACTTCAAGCAACTCATCTCCTGCTACAGCGCTCAAGTAGACTTGTGAGAATGAGAGATTAGGGCTTGTGTGGAGTGATTGGTACAATGTTGCGCCCTTGGTAGTAGCAAGGATTTTGTTGCCTTTGATAGCAAGGGAAGTTATGTCATCCCCGATATAACTGGGACGCTTTGTGAAGGTTCCAAGATTAGGCGCTGTGGTCGCCTGAAAATAATCACCTTTATTACCAGCCAATATAACAGCATCAGTAAGGAACGCCGCATCATTTAATGCACCCGCGAATAATTTTTGGTTAGGGTTCGGTAAATATTGAACAGTGGTAGCTGTTGCATTAAAATAGTAAATCTGTCCTGTAGTCATCGTAAGCACGAGCTTTCCATTGGCGAAGGCCAGACCTGAGATCAGTTCACTTGCTGGAACTGATGCTGGACCTTGTGTTATCTCGGCTGGTAAGCTTATCGTGGCATTGTTTACCCCAAGATTCCAAACTCGGAACTTTAATGCAGTGCCATCTTTGCGTACCGTGTATGCTACATTACCCGTTTGATTCAATGCCATTGCCGCAGCTTCACATTGAGTGTGATTGGTAACAGTGGCGTTTGTCACACCGTCCGTTGGAATCGCAAAAGATGTTACACTAGTCGAATGGCTTCCAGGGATAGCGACCTGCTGTGCTTGATATGCCAATCCTTTTATAAAATTAGCAGTTCTGTTACAGATAACTTCATAGCTTCCTTGGTTATGGAATTGCGTCCACTCTGCATCACCACTTTCAACGTCTAAGGTGTAATACATTGAAGAGGTTGAAACGACTACAGCAGGAATCTCTGGAACCCCAGGCTCAAAATCAGCAAAGACTCCGTTTACAACCGTACCATTGGGCATGCCTGTGTAGACAGGATACTGTCCCCAATTTGAGCCTCCGATTAGCTTGGTCAATGACTGTACTCCACCATGCATTAGGTGTTTACTTTCGGTACCATCGAATTTGTAGGGAGTAATTTTTCTGAGAGTATTCAATTCGCCTTGAACTTCAGTAAAGGATTTACCTCCGTCAGATGTTTCAAACACTTTATAGCCCCACCCATTAGTTCCAGCGAGCATCACCCCATGTGTCCTATCACTAAAATAGGCATCTCGAATGTTCAAGCAATAAGAAGCTGGTAATGTTTCAATAACAGGACTTCCGCTTGCAAATGATAAATAAAATAGACCTCCTTCTGAATCCGTTAAAACAAAATCATGATTGGGATTTGCGCTAATGCTTGTCCAGTTGTGATTGGCGAAAGATCTTTCTGTCCATACCGTGCTTCCTGCATCGAAGGTATAAATCCTTGACAAGTCGAGTCCATTGGATTGTAATTGACTAATAACAACTAAGTCATTGAAATTAGTGTTGTTGGTTGTCGTTCTAATTTTTACAAAGCTCTCGTTGCCTCCAATTGTGACTCCAGTCGGGTTGACAATTGACCATGTCAAGCCCAAGTCGTTGCTGTACAATACGGTCATATTATCACCAACAACATAGGAATGATTGGCATCAACTATTTCAATGCTTCGTAGATTTTTATATGTCAGACCATGGTTGTCCATTTGCTTCCATGTAAGACCTCCATCCTCTGTGCGAATGATGTTGCCTAAGGATCCCACTGCTATACCAATGTTTGAATCAAACCAGTCCATGTCCGTTATATCCATTCCCAGAATATTATTGACCAAGCTCCAAGTCAATCCACCATCGTTAGATTTGTAAACTGCACCAGATAATGCCCCATCCACATCTAAGTTTCCTACAGCCCATGCATTGCTTTCTGTGATGTATTCGACATCAAGTATTTTCAGATTGCTTGGCAACTGTTGTGGTAAACTGACATTAGTAAGATTCATCTTATTATGGTCAGGCAACGACTGTCTCACCAACTGATTGAGACTATTATATACATAGGTAGTGGCTAAGCCATGATTGGTGAATACCGTTTGGGTATGATTCGCCCTGTCTTGTGCGATCGCAATTGAGAGTGGATCTTCTGGCCCTGTTATCTCAAGAGGTACAACACCCGCAGGAGGAATTGTCTTTATCAAATTGCCCGCTTGGTCATAATAGTATAGCGTGTAGTGGAATTCTCTATCAGGCTTTGTGAAATTGAAGTTTTCTACTACTGCTCCGCATTGAGAATTATACTCAAGAATAAAATCTTGAGTAAGATCCGCAAGGTACATTTCATAAAGGGCAACGGCGTTTTGTGCTGCCAACGAATATAATCCAGAGTCACAAGGATTGCTGTATTCAACTACTGGCCAATCTGGAATTTCGTTAGGCGTTGCCACCTCTGGCTCACAGGGTGGTTGGTTGTCACAGAAGTTCTCCAGCCTTAAATTATGTTGCATTGCTGGGGTAATTTGTGTGAGCTTTGCCGTTTTTATGCTTTCCAAATACGCCAGCCATTCCTCTAGGCAATCACAAAATCCTTTATTGACAAAATCACGCTCTCTGATAGAAATCGGTACTTCCCAACCTCTTATTTGATTTTGAACCAAATATGTGTTAAACTCCCTAATTCCATTCACATAGTCTAAATACGCATCTTCACATGGGTTTGGTGTTACTGGAACCTCGCCATTACAGTTATAGTCAAGGAAGTGAATTGCAGGAGTATTTTCAGGATACCTTGGATCGTCAATAAATTCGTATAAATAATTCAAATAATCAGGCAAACAATCACAATACCCAGCGGCTACAAATGCGTTGAAATTGCTGAAAGGAATTGAATTAGTTAATAGTGGGGGATGAATTCCATTATACATGGAATTGTAAGCCCCCATATAATCTCTCAAGGTCACAAATAATCGTTGACAATCTTTCTCGTTGATTGTAGCAATTTCATAAGTAGCTTCTTCTTTAGAGTAGGCAGGTTTAATGCATCCATCTGAATACAACAAAGCATAAGCATAATCTTCAAACATGGCATAACCGAGGCTGTCTTCGCAGAATTTCATCTCTTTGAATGCCTCAATAGAATACTGCTTTACATTGTTACGTTCGAATGTTTCACACCCTCCATTCTCCAATTGTCCCGCCTCCCATATAGAATATGCATTGACGTAAAACCAGTACATGTCTTCGCATTCCACTGGAATGGTGTAATCATAATTGACGATGTAATGATAATCGTATACGCTAACTGGAGCCGCAATAGGATTAGATACAAACTCCAGGTAATTCAGATATGAATCGAGGCTATCTGCCAAGCTATTTTCAAAGAACACATAGGATTCAATCGGGCTAAGCAACGGAAGATTGGCATCAGTTGCTCTTACATTATACTTGTCTATCCCATTGAGGTAGCGCTCCCATTCGAACTTTGGATCTACGCGATTACCATAAATGATGGCGAAATCGAAAATATTTTGTACAATTTCAATCAAATCAATGTCCACCTTATGTTCCTTGAGCTTATGAATATATTGCTCAGCGGTAAAGTACAGACCGAGGTCATAAAATGATGCATAACTATATGTTTCCAGATACAAAGAGTCTGATGGATTTAATCCTCGATCAAGATTAAATTGCGCCACTGCATCAGCGTATTTGTAGTATAATTCAACTGTTTTTGATTTTTCAACAGGGGGAGGATTAACAACAACTGTATTGGTTTCTTCTGTAGCACATTCATAGATACACGGTTTGAATGGTACACAACTTGAGAAAATTACCTCATTCCCAACCTCAACTCCATTATTGATCCAATAAATGTAAATGGAGAGTGCATAATAATTACCATCTGTGTCAGGCTCTCCATGTGGCACAAATGCCTCTACACCTGTAATATTGCTTGAAGTAAAGCTTGAAACGTTAGGAAGACGCACTTCAATAGTACAGTCTTCACTAGTATATTTCCTCACTTTCTTTCCGCCCTCAATTGTTTGATTGAATTGAAAATCTTGATTAAATCCACTCAAGGCTGATTCAATCAAAGGGGTCATTTCAAGACTGAGCAATGGATTAGAATAGTTATTGATTGCTAAATCATATGCCCATGCCTCCAAATGTTCGCCTGTCTCGTAAGCACTTCCGAGACAAGATAAAATTTGCGGTGCACCGCAGTCGCCGAGTTCGAGTTGACTTTGATTTCCATTACTGTAATAAAGTGCATACCCCCTCAATTCACAGAGCAAATTACCTTCAAACATTAAATCAACTGCGAAATGATTTTCAAATTCAGAGCGGAAATTGAATAGATATGCTCCTTGAGGAATCGATGTCAGCTGGTAGCTTAAAGGAATAATTTCATCAAAAACTAATTGTATCGAATGCGTCCCAGCAGTGTTAGAAATTTGAAATGCACCAATATTTGAATCAAATAAATAATCCAAATTAGTAGAGCTGTTGAGATGATTTGATAAGGTTACACCTAATCCGCCCGTAATCAAAGGGTCAACTGAAGTCGTGGACTGGTTTGCTAGTCCAACTGGATTTGTTACAGATATACCATTGAGTAACTCTACGATTTGAGAAGCTAAAGCGTTCGGTTCACATTCATTAGCGAAAGTGCAGGTTCCTAAATTTGCGCAAGATGTCTTACCACTGATTGTAAACCATTCGAATACACCTTGAGTGGTTTCAACTTTAGCTTGAATGGTGAAATGATATAACCCGTTCACATAATTGGTATAGTCAAATCCACTTAATTGAACAATTTCAGACCAGTCCCAAGAATGAGATTTATTAAAGCCTAAATCACAAACCACAGTTCCATCGTCCAAATTGCTAATTTGTATTCCCAATGAGGTGCTGCCTACATTAATAGCTTGCCAGCCCCAATTATAATCAGCGAGTGATTGTTGAGGATAATAATCATTAATCACGTTTACATACGCTCCAAAGGTTGAAAAATCTTGCATTTCAACAGTAGTGCTCGACGTGAGACTTCCATTTGCGGCAGCCTCGTTGATTAAATTCTGAAATGCGAAATCGATGGGGCAGAGACCCGTGTTAATATAGAGATTGTAATCCAATTGATTTTGGGAAGCTGTGGCTCCAGCCGCCACTTCAGGGATATCATTGGGTTGTATCCAACGAGCTTGCTTTTGTACATATAGATGTTTGTCATGGTGGCCGCAAGGCTGATCCATAAGAAAATAGAGGCTTGGATCGTCAACAGGGCCAACATTGTAAAATTCCCAGAACCCATACCAGACGGGGTGCCATGATGTTTTTCCCATGCAATCATTAAAGCACCTGCAATCGTCACATGTCATAGCATAATCATCGAAGTATTGATAAACCAATTTTCGTTTGGCACTCAGGTACATATTGTAGAGGACAGACCATTCATTTCTAAGAATCTCGTCATTTTGTTCAGGGGTGTATTCAGGTGAAGGTAATGTAGACCCAAATGCAGTCATCCAAGGTTCTATACTAGCACCCGGTCCCACATTATTGCCCGTTCGAGCGATTAATGCAGCAACCTCTTTCATCGAATATGGAACATTATTAATAGTGGTATAATTATTCCATTTGGAAAGTAGCTGAAAGCCGAAGCCGTTGTAATTAGAACCATTGACAATAAATGGATCTCTAAAATCATTGGGTTGAGATGGGGCATCTGTCCAATCATTTATAGTATAGGATACGATTAACTGTTCACTTCCTTGCGTAATGGTGCTCGCATTGATAAATCCGTTATCAATTGCTAATTCCATTTCAAAGGAGGATTCAAGAAGGCTATCTAAGCGTGCACTCGTCCAATCATTGACATCTTCTTCATAATATAGGCTGAGGCAGCGCTCATAATAGCAGTATTCTGGGTGGTAGCTTAAAAGTGATTTTGCAAATGATTCTTGAAAAATATTTGCGAATTCCTCTACATCCCTCAAATACTCGGGATAGGTATATTGAGTTAAATCTAGATCATTAACAAAGATAAACTCTGGTGATACAACGGGCGGATGGTATTGCACTTCGCCATCCACTTCATAAGAAACTACAGGAATTCTATAGCGTGCTCCTCCATCATCGTGATATTCTAAAATCTCTTCTCCGCTAACAATCATTTTGGGGTGTCTCCAAAGTTCATCGGCAAACTGAGCTTTTGCAGGGAGTTGGCTTTCAGGATTGAATAAAGATGTCGCGTAATTATCTCCTGGGAAGGTTAGATAGGATTCTTGTGTGTCCGTATTTGTTGCCACTTCATACATAGCGTATTGTCCACCGGGAGACATATCCGCCAACATCATTTCATAAGGTTCAAAACATGGGTTGTAGTCGATACAAAGAGCATCGCATTCTGCAAGAGAAAGTTGATAATCCTCGTAAGTACCTCCAGCGAGAATGAAATCGTCTAGGCTTCCTAATGATTCCAAGCAAGACTCACAGGTAACATCGCAATTTGAAGGATCGATTAGAGCTTCTTGATCCGCCAAGAAATCTTCAAATGGGATGTAGCAATTATTAAGTTCATTGTTGAGGTAGGCTTGTAAATAAAATTCACGAGCTTCTTCATCAATACTTAAAATCTTGTAAACGGTATATGTTCCTTTATCAAGTGGTTGATTAAAGCTTACTGGCAGACCATTTGGAGTATTCGTGCAAGTAAAGAGAAAGGAATTTGATCCGTCTGGATTCACACTAAAGTTTCCAAAAAGATCACCTTCTTCTCCACCTACATTCCAAATAACATCTCCGCATTCACTTGTGACAAGTATTCTCAAACGATAAGCACAAGTGACACAAGTATTATCAGGCATGCAATTCAATTCCACCGTTGTTGGCTCAAAATTATAAGTCAAGTTCACTTGAGTATTATCTTCTATAACAGCGAAATTTGAGTTCAATACAATTTGGCCATTCATGTTTAGCACATTTACTGTACTATTTCCATTGATGTCTTTATTCAAAAGATCATCGGTTAGAAGCCTTGTCGCTGATTCGTATTGTGGAAGTGCTTCTAGATTATCTGTTACATTTCCTGCTAGAGCTGTGGCAATAACTCTTCCTTCTTGATCAAGATAGGATATGGATGCTTGACCATTAGGGTCTATAACCACATTCTTTTTATAATGTTCTTCATTTCCAACCTCTGAGGCAAATAGTCGATCAAGTTCTATTTGTAAGGGCACTGTGTAGATATACTCAGTAGCGTGCTCCGAGTCTATTGTGAACTCTTCTCCTACACCACTTTGTTTAATTATTTTTCCAGTATTATCATCCCGGTATTGAACCTGGGTGTATGGATATCCATTTGACTCAGGCACAAAAGCTTGTTGACCAGACTTATCCGGATTGTTGGCACTGTAGTATAAGGCAGCTCCGCTCGTGTTGTCAAGTTGCATGGCAGATATTTCACATGGTGCTGTATCCTGATCAAAATGTATTGGCTGAACGGGTTGACCATCAACCTGATTAAAATTCTCATAATACTTGATGGGAGCCGAGGACGTGCAGCCATCATTCACAACGGGTACTGGGAGAATATTCACAGCTGGTCGTCCTTGAAAATCATAGATGGTCTCACCAACGATAACGTTATCATCGCTATTTATCCTTGTAACAGTCTGCCTGTTTCTAAGGGTGCCGTCAAAATAACTGATAACTTCTTTCTTTTTCCCTTCCTCTGCAAACGTTGTTGTTACCTGCCAATTTTTGTTTGCTTCATGTGCCGCTAAAATTTGAATTTCCGCATTGCCAGCATCGTTAACTTGACCAGTATTAGCCAAACTCCAGTCTGTATATATATATCGATCGGGATAATCCGTATCCATACCAACCGCTCTAACTCGCGCAATTAGATATCCATGATCAAATAAATTTGGTATTTCATACTGTAAATCTTTGGTGGTAACCCTTGTCGAATTCTTTTTAAAATCCCAAATAAGAGAAGGATCAGTTATATCTTTAAAACTGTTATATGCGTCATTGTAGTC
>JBILSZ010000046.1:0-21102 GCA_044371755.1 Flavobacteriales bacterium
ATTGAGCGCTGGTGTTTACATGATCGAGCTTACTGACGGTGACAACCGCATGGTGGAGCGCATGATTGTGGAATAATAAGATTTTCATATTGAATAAAAAGCCTCTACTCTTTTGAGTAGGGGCTTTTTGTTTGTTAGGAGGGTGTTATGCGCGTGATGATGTTTTGTAAACAAATAATTTATTCAGCGGGAACAAATGGGGCGGAATGATTAACCAGAAAATAGCTTGAGTTAAGATTGAAGTATCACTAAAAGTCTTTGTTTGCATGACCAAAAACAAATTCTCAAGTCATGCAAAAAACAATTTTCGCAACAAGATTGGAAGCCACCAACTGGCGTTCCACGGTGAGAAAGGCGGCATTGATCGCTTTTTTTATCAGTTCAGTTATCGTGGCGTTTTCGCAATTTACACCAGGAAACTTGGCTGTTTTAGTTGCGGCGAGTAATACCGCCAATAACACTACAGGAAGTATTATTGAGCTTAATACAACGTCATCTGGCCAAACCGCTATTCAAACAATAGCCATTAATGGAACAACGGGGCCGAATGCCATGCGATTCAGTGGCAGCGCAACGAGTACAATGTACCTTACAAATAGCGCAGATGGAAGCTTAATTTGTTTTACGGGGGGAAACACCACCACTTCTGGAGCAACAAATATCAATACAATTTTGCCAAGGGCTGTCGGTACATATGATGCGTCTGGAACTTTTGCAATAGGCGCAACATATACAGGAACAAGCGGTCAACAAACAAGAGGAGCTACTACACTAAATAATACAGCTTATTTTATTGGTGACCAAGGCGGATTTTTTACAAATGGCGCTACGACTGCTAGTCCTACTGGAAACATTCGCTCAGTGAAACCTTTTGGAGGAAGTGTTTATGCAATGACTTCCTCTACTGCGGTTCCACACGTTGGAATTATCTCTGCTGCAACAGGAGGAACATATACAGCGTTACCTGGCCTGCCTAATGGAGCTACAAGTGGACAAGATTTTCATCTAATTTCTAGTGGAAGCAATGGCTCGACGTTTGACGTTTTATACATAATTAATACAACAAGTGCCACCGCAGGGACTATTGCAAAGTATTCTTTGGTTTCTGGCTCTTGGGTTGCTAATGGAACTTACTCTACCACTGTTGGTGGTTATGGACTAGTTGCTTCTTGGAATGGAACGGGTACAGATCTTTATATTACGACTGGCACTGGTGCAACGGCTGCGAACAGTGTTCGCAAAATTGTAGATGCTGCTGGATATAACACTACAATAAACGTTTCTGCAACTCCAGTAACGTTGCATACAGCGGCGGCTGGAACAACTCTGAAGGGAATTGCTTTCGCTCCAGTAGCAACCGCTACTCCAAACATCGCGCTCTCTTCACCATCTCAAGTGGCTGCAGGTGGTGTATTCATCGGAGCGGTTGATCACGTGATTTCTAATTTTCAAGCAGCGGTTACTACATCAAATGCGAGCTTGACTGCTTTGTCATTTGTAACAGCTGGTACCTATATCACTTCTGACGCTACAAACTTCAAATTATATTACAACAGCTCAGCTAATACATTTGCTGGAGCTTCTCAAATCGGCTCTACGCAAGTTTCAGCTTCATCTGGAAGCACTATTACATTTAGCAGCTTGAGCACGACCATCTCTTCTGGAAGCACAGGTTATTTCTTTATTACTGCTAGCGTAGCTGGAAGTGCTACTGTTGGTAACACCATTGAAGCGGCTGCAAATCCAACTTTGACCTTTGCCTCAGGAACTCCTACTGGAACTATTGCTGCAGGTGGTGTACAAACAATCGCCGCTGCTACTCCTACAGTAGCTCTAAGTTCTACAGCGACTGGAGCATTGAGTGTTCCACAACTTACAACAAATGCAGTTTTATATCGTGCTGACGTAACCGTAGGTGTTACTTCTGCTACATTGACTGATGTTAGTCTTACTACTGCTGGTACTTACAATGCTTCTGATTTAGTAAACTTCAAGTTGTGGTATTCTGCAGATGCAACATTCACTGTAGGTGATGTTTTATTGTCTACCAAGACCACAGGCCTTGCTGCAGGTGCACAAGCATTTAGCGGTCTTTCTCAAACATTTGGAGTTGGAACAGGCTATCTTTTCCTCACTGCAGATATTACTTGTAATGCATTGATCGGAAACACTATTTCTGTTTCTGCGCCAAGCGCTTCAGACTTTACTTTCACTAGTGTTACTCCAACAGGAACGTTGGCTGCTGGTGATGTTCAGACAATTGCGGCAGGCGTAACTGCTCCTGCAAACGTTACAGCTCAGACAGCCTCTGGAAACGGAACTTCTGGCCAAGTTACAGTAAACTGGACGGTGCCAACGTGCTATTCTGAAATCATGATTGTGGCAGCTACAGCTACTAATACCGGTGTTCCAACTGGTGATGGTTCTGCTTACACTTCTGGAGCTTATTCAATCGGCACAGCATTGGGCAATGGCTTCGTAGTTTTCAAAGGAGATGCCGCTACTGCTACAGTAACAGGTTTGACCAATGGAACAAACTATTTCTTCAGAATATTTACTAGATATAACAATACATGGTCTGCTGGTGTTGAAGTGCAGTCTTCTTCATTCATCCAATTGGGATTGACTGAGATTTTGGTACCGCAGTTTATCCAAGGAAATACCAACAATCGTCTTCCTTATTCTTTCCGTGTGAGATTGACAGGTCTTGCTGCAAATACCACTTACCAGTATATCAATCAGGTGAGAATCGCAGCGGATGGTCTCTCAACGAATGGTGCAGGTAACTGTATTTTCCCATCTTCACCAACTTGGTTGAGATCAACAAGCCCAGCTTTCGGATCAGCGGGAAACTTTGGTACCCTTACAACGGATGCGGCCGGTGAAGTAGAGGCTTGGTTTATAACAGAGCCATCGGGTAATGCACGTTTTACACCTGGCAATCAGGTGATCATGTCCATTCGCTTGAATGACGGAGCGAGTGGTACGGGTGTTATTTATCGCGCATTTACCACTTCAACGATTACCGCAATAGATTTGGGCACTGGAGTGGCGAACGCTTCTGGTATTCGTGGAACATCGAATGGCGTTGCAAAAGATTTCGTAGCCATTTATGATAATGTCACGGGAACAGGTCGTCCGATTTCTTGTACTCCAATCGAAGATGATGGTGTTTCAAACATTACTGGAAATAGCTATGCAGCGTTTTATTCAACAGGCGTAAACGGTCTCGCTGGCGCATGGGGTACTTTGATCCCAAATAACCTCGCAAACGGGGTTAGAAGAATAGAATCAAGATCATTTACTACGGGACAAGCTGTTTGCTCATACACAGATGCAGACGGTACTTGGGCTACTGGTTCAGTAAATACTGTGAACCCAGCTTCTGGTACTACGGCATTGGTGATTGCTACTGCTGATGCTCCTCTAGATTGCGCGAGTTTGACGCTTGATCACACCAGTATTTCACAGACTGTATCAAGTATTATGGCAATCAATTCTAATGACAACATCATGTCTAATTTTAGAATTGCTTCTGTCGGAGCTGCTACTAGCTTGAATGGAATTTCATTCGTTGCTGGCGGTACGTTCAACGCAGGTGATGTTACAGCCTTTGACATTTACACTTCTACTTCACCTTCATTCCCAGGTGGCACTCCTTTGGCAACTTTCGATGCAACAGGTATTGCAACGGGCGGAACTGTTTCATTGACATTCTCTCAAGCAATCAGTGCAGGAGATCGTTACTTCTGGATCACTGCAGATTTTGGAGCAAGTGGTTCTGGCAACACAGTGATTGTACCAGCTCTTGGCAATGGTGCTTTCTCTTTCAACGCGAATGCTAGCATCAACTCAAATACAATTCTAGCTGGAGGCACTATGACTTTAGGTTCGCCTACTGCTACAATCGCCATTGCAAATGGAGGTTTGACTGCTGGATCGATTACTCAGGGTACCATCAACAATGCCATTTATAGATTAGATGTGACCGTAGGAGTGACATCAACTCAACTCAATACTATTAATATCACTACTGCTGGAACTTATGTAGCGGGTGATTTATCAAATATCAAATTGTGGTATTCTACGAACACTACTTTCTCTGCGGGAACTTCTGTATTGTTAGCTACTAAGACTACAGGTCTTGGAGCGGGTGTTCAATCATTCACTGGATTAACACAGAACTTCACAGTAGGCACTGGATACATTTATATAACGGTAGACGCTGCATGCGCTGCGGTAGTGGCCAACGCCATTAATGTAGGAGCTGTTGCGAGTGGAGATTTGACATTCTCATCGGGTATTGCTACCGGCACTGCAACAGCAGGCGCATCATATTCATTCAACGCATCTACTCCTGTGAACGTAACAGGAGCTACTGCCACTGCTACAGGTGTAATGGGAACAGTTGCTATCAACTGGACTGCTCCAACAGGTTGTTATGACGAAGTGTTGATTGTTGCTGCTCCTGCTGCAAATACAGGTGTGCCATCAGGCGATGGCTCTGCTTATACAGGTAACCTGTCTTACAGTGTCGGCACAGCGTTGGGTAATGGTTTTGTAGTTTACGAAGGAACTACTGCTCCACAATCAGTAACAGGTTTGACCAATGGTACTGCATACTTCTTCAAAATTTTCACAAGAAATGAATCTACATGGTCTAGTGGTGTTGAAGTAACAGCTACGCCAAGTACCACTCCAACACTTGTTGAGGTAGTGGTACCACAATATATTCAAGGTAATACATCATCCAATACAACACGTATTCCATACGCATACCGCGTTACAATAAACAACCTTACTGCAGGCGCTACCTACCGTTATTTCAATCAGGTGGTAATTGCTACGGATTTAGTAAGTGCTAATGGTGCTGGTAACTGCGTGTTTGCAAATCCTGCGGGCTTTACTTCAACATCAAGCCCAGGACTTTCTACGGCGGGTGCTTATGGAGAATTTACTGCTGATGCTGCTGGTTCATATACAGGCTGGTTCATCAGTGAGCCAACTGGTAACTCACGCTTCGCTCCAGGCAACCAAGTTCAGTTTAGAATCATGTTGAACAATGGTGCAGGAGGAACTTCTGTTGTAAACAGAGTGACTACTACTTCATCCGCAACAGTAATCAACTTTGCGACTACTGCAGGTGCAAACAACGGAAGTGGGGTTTACGGACTTTCTTCGGCTACTGCACGCAACTTTGTATTCTTATATGATAACGTGTCTGGAACAGGAAGACCATTGACTGCTACTTATGTGGAGTCTGACGGGTCAGGTACTTCTAGCTTCGCTGCATTCTATACCTCAAACGTGCAAGGTGTAGCAGGTGCTTGGGGAGCAATTATCCCAAATAACAATGCTAATGGTTTGCGTAGAATTGAGCAAAGAAGCATTTCAGATGGTAGCCTCGTTGGTTGTATCGGTTTGGATACAGACGGTGTGTGGCCAAGTGGTGCTAACACTGTGAATCCAATCGTTGGTGCAACAGCACTTGTGATTTCTAATACAGATGCTGCCCTTGATGCGGTAAGTGGTGTGAACTACTACGTAGATGCTGACGGTGATGGCTTTGGTGCAGGTGCAGCTATTTCGTTGTGTTCTGACCCAGGCGCAGGATATTCTTTGTTCAATACAGATTGTAATGACTCAAACGTAGCAATCAATCCAAGTGCAAGTGAAATTTGTGGAAACAATACTGACGATGATTGTGATACACTCATCGATGAGGGATGTGCTACTGGTCCAGCCCCTGCCAACGACAATCGCGCTAGTGCGTCTGTTCGCGTGGCTTCTGGTTTCCCAGCTTGTTCAAACATATTTGGTAATTTGGTGAGTGCTTCTAACTCATCTGAAGCTTTATCAACAGAGCCGGTGGGTGCAGGTCAAGATGTATGGTACACATTTGTAGCTGCAACAAACGGTGCACGCATCCAAGCCACTACTACTTTGAATGACCTCGTACTCGAGCTTCAAACATCAGCTGGTGTATTAGTTGATACTGAAAACGCAAATGGCGTCGGTGGTACTGAAGTATTGGTTGTAAACAACCTTACTCCAGGCGCTACTTATTTCGTAGCGGTTCGTAACTTCAATACATTAGCAGCAGGTTCTTTCGCACTTTGCATCCAGAGCTTGGTGGCAAGTGATCCAGACAATGGAACTACTTTCTCTAATCTTTGTAATTCATTTAAGTGTGACTGGAATGGCGCTCAAATTTTCAGCGTAACATTTGATGACGGTACTAACCAGTACACTGCAAGTGGTTCTACTACAAGCATTCCTTTCTCAGCATTCGGCGGATTGCAGTACAATACTACTTATCAAGTAACAATCACTACTACCTTCATTCAGAATGATGGTACTGGCGCTAACCCAACGACAGTAGTAGTTGTTTCTCCAGCGTATACCGTTACAATTGCGCAACACCCATTGACCTCATTGAGATCATCAGATCGTTGCCCAACTACACGTCCAGTATCTGCTTTCATCAGCACAGATAGATTTGTATGTGGCGCTACGTCATGGGAATGGGAGTTTGTAGAAGTGAATCCACTCAACCCATCTGAAGTAATCAGCCTAGAGCCAATTGTAGTAAATGCAGCTACCTCTGGACGCTTTATTCGTATCAACCAAATCCCAGGAGTAGAAGCGGGCGATCGCTACAGAGTGCGTGTACGTCCGGTATTCGCAAGCGGCCCAGGCACATTCACAATTGGTTATGAGGAATTGTGTGTAGCTGGTGCAGCCAGCATGGAAGTAGAAGAAGGAACAGCGATTGTTCGTGAGCGTTCTTTGATCGAAACTATTTCAGAAGAGATGAGTGTTTATCCAAATCCAAACCGTGGAGAAGTATTTACAGTTCAAGCTGCGGGCATGGTGTCTGAGCAAGTATTCGTGCGTGTGTTGGATGTTATGGGTAAGGAAGTTTATAGCACTGGATACAGTGTAGACGGTGTGTTGAATGCTATGATTCAAATGGATCGTGCATTGAGCGCTGGAGTTTACATGATCGAGCTTACTGACGGTGACAACCGTATGGTGGAGCGCATGATTGTAGAGTAATAAGATTTTCATATTGAATAAGAAGCCCCCCGAATTTCTTTCGGGGGGCTTTTTTTATTTGTTAAGTTGGCAAGTCTAAGAGTGGTTGTTTTTTTACTCAAATTGAAATTTATCCTCAAATCAGTAACACGGGCTTAACAAAAATACTAATGTGCTCTTCTTTAATTTAATATAAGGTAACTTATACCTAATTGCTAGGGCTCACCAGCCAGATACTTTTGTGCCTTTCTATTACCTATGCGAACCTTATTTTTTGGCCTTTTTATAATTATTCCTTCTTTGCTGTTAGCGCAAGATGGATTGGAAGGAATCATAGTGGAGAAATATTACGTTAGCACAGCAGAAGACGCGAAGGCTAGGAATAAAAGTGGTGATCTTCCTGAAGGAAGTGTAACTTATAGAATTTTTGTCGATTTAAAGCCAGGATTTCGATTCCAAGCTGCCTATGGATCGAAAGATCATTTATTATATTTTGCGAGTACTGAGAAGTTTTTCAATCATGATGGTGCTGGTACTACCCATCCAAATATTCTTCCTGGTCGAACCTTGTCTCAAGATGTTTCTTTACTAGACTCTTGGTTATCGGTTGGTGCAGCATCAGAATTTCATTTGGGTATACCAAGGATGTACGACGTTACGACGGACGCAAGTGCTACACCTTTCAAAGAGGGCTTCCTAGAAAACAAAGAAAAGAAAAGAGATTTTTCTTTGCGACAAAGAGATGGATTGGTTACTGCGGCTACCTTGCCTTATCCAACTTTTTTTCAAATGGATAGTTGTTTGAAATTTTTGGGACGTAGCACAAGCGGCGATAGTATTGTGGTTCAAGATGGAGCATGGGCCTCAATGGGCAAGGGAAGTGTAGGTGCAGACTCATTAACCACGAATACTGTACTAATTGCTCAATTGACCACGAAAGGACAATTGAGTTTTGAGTTGAATTTGATGATTGCCGATACTCATGGAAATTCTCACAAGTATGTGGCGAGAAATGCCGTGGGAAGAGAAAAAACTCATCCGGATTTAATCTATCGTTCCGAAAAGGTTATTACTAAAAAAAGAAAAAAGAATAATAAAAAAGCATCATGAAGAAATACTTACTCTCAATTGCAACACTCGTTATAAGCAATCTATTTTTTGCACAAGGCCTTGAAGGGATTATTGTAGAAAAGTACTATGTGTCGGATGAAGCAGATGCAGCAGATGCAGAAGAAAATTTTGCAGTATCGCCATTGAATGTTGGTAGTGTGACTTATCGTGTTTATGCTGATTTGGCGGAAGGTTATAAGTTCATTCAAAGTTTCGGAAGTGAGATACATCCCTGGATAATAGAGACGACCACAGTGTTTTACAATGATCCGAACTATGGTTTCAGTGCTTATGAAGGTACGAGCGTAAACAATACAAGAAAGAATACTACACTGATCGATTCTTATTTGTCTGTTGGTGGTGTAGCCAATGGTAAAGTGGGCGTATTGAAAATTGAAGATACGGATGGTAATATTGGAAATCAACAAGGAATTTTGGCTAACAACAATCCCTTAGTAGGTGCACCCATTACTGGTGCAGACGGTGTAGACGGATTGATGGATGGAACAAACATTACCCCAAACACACTTGGTTTGTCTGGTGCTATTGATGTGTTCGACCAAACGGCAGGTGGTTCATTCCAGACCACTAATGGAACAATCGTAGCACTTGGTGGCTCAGTGGGAGTAACGGCTTCCAACCATGTATTGCTTGGCCAGTTTACAACAGATGGTACTTTTAGTTTCAAGTGGAATTTACAAATCCTTGCACCAGACGGTGATGATGAAATTTATGTAGCAGAAAATCCAATCGGAACCGAACAAACGCTCGGTTCTTTAATCTATGAGTCGGAGCCACTAATCAATGTAAACGAAAACGAAGAAATTTCGAATATTTCATTTTATCCTAACCCTTGTGAAGGCGAGCTTAATCTCGTGATTCAGGGTGTTAAGAATGTTGTTTTAGATGCAGATTTAATGGATATCTCTGGCAGACTTGTTCAATCGTTTAAAGTTAGCACGGGCATGAACCAGATGGATACGAGAGAGCTTGTGGCGGGTTCATACTTTATTCGTTTGAACAGCGAGAAAGGAACGAAGACTATTAAGTTCTTAAAGAAATAATTAGCTCTTATGTTGCGGGCCATTTTTACTATCTCTCTTGTACTTTGTACTTTATTTTCTTACTCCCAAGGAAGGCTGAACGGCGTCGTAGCCGATGCTAATGGTGAGTTGTTGTATGGCGTCATTGTAAGGGCGGAAGAGAATTCAGCTGTAATCACACAGACTGATTTTGATGGAATTTTTTCACTAAAATTTCCAGACGATAAAGAGTATACTGTTCGATTTTATTTGGTGGGTTATGAAGAATTATTTGTGCCCATCAAGGTCAGTAATAATGAGACTATCAAGCGTGATTTTATACTGAGTGAGAAAGTAACGACAACCCAAAGTGTAGAGATTATAGGAAAGGCGAAAAAGTCTGCGGATAGCTTCATGGAGAAAAAGAAGATGAATTCTGCGATCACAATGGACTACATCAGTGCTGAAACATTGAAGAAAACTGGTGACTCGAATGTCATCAGCGCGATAGCACGTGTATCCGGTGTTTCTACCAATAATGGTTTGATTACAGTCCGTGGTATTGGAGACAGATATGTGCGCACTACGATGAACGGCTCAAGGATTCCAACGCTTGACCCGCTTACGAATAATATACAACTGGATATTTTTCCTACAACGTTGGTGGACAATATCGTTATTACCAAAACGGCAAGTGCCGATTTGATGGGCGATTGGGCAGGGGCTTATATTTCGGTAGAAACGAAAGATTACCCTGATAAGTTTTCTGTTGGAGTTGAGACCCAAATCGGATATAACTCCACCAATACATTCAAAGACTTTATAACCTCGGATAGAAGCCGCACAGATTGGTTGGGTTTTGACTCAGAGTTGAGATCAAGAGAAACGAATGAAATAGAGACAAGCAATTTGAACCCTACTGTTTACGAACAAATGGTGGCGCTTGGATTGGCTGATTTCTATGCGCAGCAGGGTATCCAGGGTTGGCAAGACGGAAGCGCACAATCAGATGCATATTTTAGAATGGGCCTTGTGCAATTGGGTTTATTACCTTCTGCTCTAATTAACGATCAGACGGCCTATCAAAGTGCCATAGCAACTTATAATGATCAGTATCGTCCTCAGGCGATTCAAAAAATAACACCTGATGGAACCAACTATGAGAATGGCCTTAGCAATAATTGGGATGTAAAGTATAGAAAAGCACCGCTCAATTTTTCCCAGAGTTTTAGTATCGGTAACCAAACTACGTTATTTGGCCGTACACTCGGTGTCTTAGCAGGTTTTAGATACGGAACAAACTTCCGTTATGATCCTGATGGAATTTCTCAACGCGTCGCTGACGAAAGCTTGGGGTATCGCTTCACAAGACAGGACAATGCGCAGGTAGGTCGCGAAACGAATTCTTGGAGTGCCTTGTTTAATGCATCGTATAACTTAAACGCGAACAATAAAATCTCCGCGTTATTTATGCCTAACTTCATTGGAACAAATGACGTGGCAAGTTTTAAGGAAATTCTTGTTACGGATGAATTGCAAGATTTGATTATACAAAAAAATATTTTCTACGAACAAAGAAGGCAGTTGATTGGTCAGGTTTCCTCACAACACTTTTTCCCGGAATCTCAGTTTAAAATTGACTTCAATGTTTCTTACACTGGCGGTAAGAGCAGTGCTCCAGACTTTAAGTCTACAGAGTATATCGAGCAGGTAAGATCAGGACTTGCCTCTGGTTATGTTTTCGGACCTACTGTTGGAGAAGGTCTTCGACGGTTTTACAGATATTTAACCGAAAATACGTTGGATGCGCGCATTGATTTCGAAAAGCCATTAGCCGCTGTTGATTCTAAGCGCACCAGAAAGCTGAAATTTGGAGCTGCATCACAAAGAAATTATAGAAAAATAAACAACTATGAGTACCGTGTCGTTTTAGGTAATAGTGTGAACCTTCCGTCCTTTAACGACGGCGATATTGATGCATATATGTCGTCAGGGCTTTTCACTGTGAACAACGGTATTCAGGGTTTTAATTACGAGGATTTTTATTTCGACCGCAACCACAGTTTTGGAAATAGCAATGTGGAAGCAGGTTACGCCCTCGTAGATTGGGAGTTTACTCCTAAAGTGCGCTTAAGCGGAGGTCTTCGTGTGGAACGAACGGACATATTCACCGACGTCAATCGCTTTAACGAATTGGGATATGAAAGGAACGATCCTAGAAGAGAAAACAACCCAGGCTTTCCATTCGTAAATCCAGGGGAGACCAATCAAGTAGATGTTTTGCCAAGTGCAAATTTGATTTTCAAATTTGATCAAAATAAATATGGCCAAACGAATTTGAGATTTAATTTTTATAAATCCCTTGCGCGTCCTAGCATTCGAGAGTTGAGTGATGCGGCAGTTTTTGACGCTGAGTTTAGATCTACAGTTTATGGTAACTCAGATCTTGAGATGGTATATATTACGAATTACGATTTTAGAGCAGAAACCTTTTTTACCAACGGCGATAATGTTTCTGTGAGTGCGTTTTATAAAGATATTAGGAATCATATCGAATTGGGATTTGGCAGTGCAGGTGTTACGTGGGAGAATATTCCGAATTCATATGTAGCGGGAATAGAGTTTGAAGGAAAAAAGGCGATTGGGAAATCACTAGAGTTCAGAGCTAATGTAACTTTCGTAAAATCGGAAGCTCAGTTTATTAGAAGAGGACTACAAATCGTTGATGGCTTCAAAGACTACACAGTACTCGATACACTCTACCGTCCGATGTTCGGTCAAGCGCCTTATTTAGTTAATGCCATCGCAAGCTACAAATGGGACGAAAAAGGATTTGTATTTACCGCGAGCTACAATATTCAAGGTCCAAGGCTTGTGATTGCAGGAGCTATTGAAGGGCGTCCTGATGTTTATGAGTTGCCACGGAATATGATAGACTTGAAGGCAAGTAAGACGCTTGGTAAGCATTTTTCAGTAAGCTTTACTATTCGCGATTTGTTTAATACCGCTGTCGATCGATCGTATGACTTACCCTCTGGATGGGTACCGTTTGACAGATTCAGATATGGTACAAGTTTCAATTTAGGCATTGCATATAAATATTAATACAGTGAGCATGAACAGATTTTTACTCATATTGATATTCGCAGTCGGCTCTTTAAATATGCACAGTCAATTGGAGAGTGTTATTGTAGAAAAGTATTACGTTTCCGATGATAGTGATGCAACCGATGAATTTGGTGGAGGTGTACCTACGGGCACCGTTACTTACAGGGTCTACGTTGATTTGCTGCCAGGAACAGTATTGAAGAAAATCTACGGAAGTCCGACAAGGATATTTGAGATCAGGAGTACTGAAAATTTCTTTAACCATGCGTCTGACGGCCAGACCTTGGCGAAGGATTTTATTCGAGCGCGCTATCTAGAAGGGACCGTGGCATTGGATACTTGGTTGACATTAGGACAAACTACAAGATTGCAAGGTGGCGTCGTAAACTTCGGGATTTTGAAGGAGCGTGATACTGATGGGTCGTTTATCGGAGGTGCTAATAATGATGGGGGGAGCACAGAAGTTGCCTCTGGACTTCTCATCAATCAAGACCCTAGCGCAGGGATTCCATTGACGACCGCTGATGGAATGTTTGCATTGAGTAGTGCTCCAACGGACTGGTTTACGAACGGACTTACAGACTTTGTGACAGGAGAGGATACTACTATGTTTGGATCCGTCAACGTCAGAAACTTTTACAGAAGCAATCAGTTCGAAGTATCAAATTCAGGGGTAGTTGGGGTTGAAGAAAGCGAAAATCAAATTCTGATAGCCCAACTTTCGACAAAAGGAGAATTGAGCTTTATTTTAAATTTAGAAGTGGAATTTGAGGAGAATGGTGACATAGTTTCGAGAAACTACGTGGGAACCTCAAATGATTTGGCAGACGATGAAGAATACAATCCATTCTTGGTATTCCCTTTCGAATGCGGCTGCAACGATCCTGAATATTTAGAATATTCACCAGATGTAGTATGCTTTGAAGAAGGCTCATGCATTACGCCAATCGTTTATGGATGCCTTGATCCAGAAGCGTGCAACTACGACCCCGACGCCAATTTTAATGTGGAAGCGTTGTGCTGTTATCCCGGATTTTGTGCAGATAGAGATATTGAAAAAGTCTGTCCTACCTTGAAAGGTGAAAGTTTCGATTTTGATATTTTCCCAAATCCTGCGGAAAATCAGCTCTCGGTGAATGTGATAAGTGGCGCAGCGACTTTTACGGAAATTGAAGTATTCAATAGTTATGGCGTTTCCAAATTTTTTGATAGAGCAGACAATCCTGGTTTGAATTCGATTCAAACGGTCGATCTCCAAGAGTTTTCAAGTGGTCTTTATTATGTTTCGGTTACGACACTATTCGGTAAGCAAACAAAATTATTTGTGAAGCTATGATTAGAAATCTCAAAATTCAGATAGGAATTATAATGATAGCATGCATGAGCGTGATGCTATCTTCATGTAAGGAAGAGGAGGAAGAGCGAATTATTGAACGAGGCGAAATGACGGACAATGAAGGTCGGGTATATAGGACTGTCAAGATCGGCAACAAATGGTGGATGGCAGAGAATCTAGCTGTAAAGAAATTCAATACTGGAGAGGCCATAACTTACGTGGATAGTCAAGATCCAGATGAGGATTGGGCCAATATTGAAGGGGCGGGATATACGTTCACGTTGGATAGTAGTAAAGGTTTTTTATATAATTATGCATGCCTAGTAGACTCAAGAGGTATAGTGCCTGATGGATGGCGTGTACCAACGGATGAGGATTGGAAAGAACTAGAACGCACTATTGGTATGTCAGCTTCCGAGATAGAGGCGACTGCATGGCGTGGCAATGAAGAAGCGATTCTTCTAGCATCAAAAAATTCGTTGGGCTGGTCCTCAGGGGTTTTATTTGGAAATGATGAATTTGGTTTCGACGCAAGAGCGGCTGGAGTTAGAATTTTCGACGGTCAGAGAAATCTATCGGGAAAAGTTGCCTTTTGGTGGACCTTATCTGAAAACGGAGATGAGGCGTGGTATCGATACATGGATAGCGATCAAACAAGAATTTTTAGGCATTACACCAATAAGAATTACGCTATGAGCGTAAGACTTGTGAAAGATATATGAATATGCGTAAATTATTTTTAGTATTCTTTTTATTTCCTATGCTCTGCGATGCGCAGGGAGATTCGCTAAGATTTGGATTTGGTGGCGGATTCTCAATTGATCGCACCTACAGAAGCCTTAAGGCGGATGGTGCGGATGAAAGCTTAAAGGAAAATTTTGACACACTAGAAACTTCGGACCTTGGTTTCTCCATTCAATTTGCATGTCATTACAAGTTAACGGAACGTATTGACATTACTTCAGGACTAGGTTTTGCAAGAAGAGGAGTTCGAATAGACACCTTGACTATTGCGGATACCAAGGATTTGATTGATAGATTTAGCTTTGTAGAAATTCCGCTAGGCATAAGATATTCTTTTTTAGAAAAAGAGAAGTATTCATTCCATTTGGGTGCAGGGGTTTTTGCATCTTACTTATTGAAACACAATGGAAGATTCCAAGAATTGAGAAGGGAAACGGAATATACTTATTCAAATACCGATGATTACAACAAAACAGGTGTAGGAGCTTTTGGAACATTGGGTTTTGCAGTAGACCTCAATGAAAGGTTTGCTTTACTTGTTGACGCATCCTATAGACAATCGTTAACTCAAATTTCAGAAGGGACGCTATCAAGAAAGCTGAATGCTGCAGGTTTGGGAATTTCTATTATTCATGACTTCTAATATTTACTTCAGATGAGATCACTTTTATTTTTTACCATTTTAACCTTCTTTTTTGCGAGCAATGGCTTTGCGCAAGGTTTAGAAGGAATCATAGTAGAGCGCTACTATATCACCGACGCCGCTGATGAAGCGAATTCAATTGCACAAGGCGCTATTTCGCCTTTGCCGATTGGTAGTGTGGCATATAGAGTATATGTGGATATGGCTCCAGGTTATAAATACTCTCAATTGTACGGTAGTAGTACTCATACCTTACTTGTGAACACCACTACTAGTTTTTACAATGATCCTAATTTCGGAGTTGCTGTTAATCCAGGTTCAACTTCTTTGAACTTGACCCGACGTCATACCACGATGATCGACTCTTGGTTTACGTCAGGCGGAACATGCGTTGGTAAGGTGGGTGTGATGGAAGAGGAGGATACAGACGGCACGATCGGTAATCAACAAAATATTCTTGCTAATAATGCAGGTGGATGCTACGGCTTGCCCATCAATGGAGCGAATGCTCAAGATGGCATGCTCCCTTCATCTGTGGAAACCTACGTGGCGCCCAATACCCTAGGACTTGGAAGTGCTTTAGATGTACTCGATCAAACATTTGGTAATTCAATATTTATTGATAATGGAACCATCGTACCTCTCGGAGGTGTAGTTGGACCAACAACGAGCAACAGGGTGCTCATCGCACAGTTCACAACAAGTGGAACGTTGAGTTTCGAATTAAATATTCAATTGATTAATATTGGTACTGGTGCCGCTGAAAATTATGTTGCATCAAACCCTATTGCGGGAGAATTGACTCACCCAACACTTACTTTTATTTCTGGACAAGCCCCAATCGTTGCTATTACTTCTCCTGCGAATAATGCAACTGTTCCGGTGGGTAGTCCTATTACTATAAGCGCTAACGCAACGGATAATGGCGGTATCGTAGAGATGGTAGAATTTTATGTTGACGGAGTATTGCTTACAACAGATAATACGGCGCCATTTAGCGCATCATACTCACCTACTCCTGGTGCACATGTTTTGACAGCTATAGCATTTGATAATGATTGTCAAGTCGCAAATTCGAGCGCAATCAATATTTCTGCACAAAGCAATACGCCACCTTCCGTTACAGTTTCTGCTCCGGCTTCTGCTATTGCAGGGACTACAATTACTTTAACAGCCACTGCGAGTGATACAGATGGATCTGTTACTCAAGTTGAGTTTTTCGTGAATAATATTTCAGTGGGCATTGACAATAGCGCTCCATATAGCATTGACTATATCACTACATTAGGAGCGGGACAAATAGTAAGGGCTGTTGCAACAGACAATCAAGGAGCAACGGCAAATTCAAATAATGTGGTAATGAATGTTGTTGCAAACATTCCACCTACTGTTACCATCAGTGCACCAATAGACGGAGCTCTTTTTGTGGCTCCAGATGTGGTTAGCATAGCGGCCAGTGCTGCTGATGCAGACGGCACCGTAGCGCAAGTAGAATTTTTCATTGATGGCATTTCTATCGGTGTAGACAATAGTGCACCTTTCGCTACTACATGGACAAGTGTTATCGGTGAGCATACCATTGTAGCCGTGGCTACTGACAATCTTGGAGCTGTAACGAGTTCAACAATCGTGAATATTTCTGTCGCAGATCCGAATGCACTGCCTTATTATATCGACGACGTAGTAATTGATTGTAATGCTCAAGAAGTGTGCGTTCCTGTGGGTGTTTCGATAGCTTCACCAGTGAGCGGCATTATTGGTTATGATTTCGAAATAACCTTTGACGCTTCTCAACTTCAACCAACAGGGGTTTTTGAAGTGTATGATAATCTTATCAATCCTGATTATGTTTCAATTACATATACTAACGAAATAGAAGGGACAATTTTAGTGAGTGTATCGCTGAACGGATCGGCTCCAGCAGGAACGACCTTTGAAGGGTTTGGAGATTTATTCTGTATTTCATTCGTGAATAATGTTGATGTGAATGGAACTACGGAGCTTAGTTTTGCTGGCATTCAGGAGTCATATCCTTCAGAGGTGATTGCACAAGCTGGGACCGAAGGAAGTGTTTTGAGCATCATTAATTCTGAATACAATAGCCAATTGTTGTTTTGGGCGGACAATAGTCCAATCAGCTACAATGAACAAAATCCTAATGAATTTTTAGTGACCAATATTTATGGCGTCGTGAATGATGTTTTGAATGGTACACCTGTGCAGCCAAATGTTGATGGAGAATTTACTTATGATTTAAACGATGGGGTATCTATTCAAGTGGAAAGAGATATTCAGGCAAATGCGGCAGTGCAGCGCATAGTAAATGCTGCGGATGCAGTTATTGCCAAAACTATTGTGGCTGATGTTTCTTACAGCCCTTCGGTATTTCAAATGATTGCAATGGACGTCAATCTTGATGGTGTGGTGAGTGCAGGTGATATTTCACAAATGAATCAGAGAGCAACTTCTGCAATATCCGAATATCAACAGGCGTGGAATTATGATAATGGAATCTCGAATGGCGAGCTTTCTAAAGATTGGGTATTTGTAAAGGAAAGTGACTTACAAAGCGCATCTTTCCAAATTTCTGAAACCTTCCCAACGGACGATATGATGGGCTATTCTCGCTTCCGTGTACCAGTTGTGCCGTTTATTATTGACCTCAATATTGCAGATTTTGATGAAAATGGAACTATTTGCCCTGCAATACTTGAAGAGAATATTGTTGCAATAATGCTAGGTGATGTGGATGGAAGTTATTCAAACTATTCTGCTGATGGCGTATTGAGAGGGGACGCACCTTTCCAAAGCGACACTCTGCTTTACGATTTGAGTGCGTTGGAGTATGTCAATGAAGGTGGCAATTACTTTGTAGAATTCCCAGTGAAATTGCAAGGAGGAACGACCGAAATTAATGCGATAGATTTTTGGATGAATTTCAACGCAAATGCACTGGTTTTTGAATCGGCTACAATATCAGTGCTCAATGCTGATGTTTTCGCACATTTCGATGAGGTGTCTCAAACGTTGCGTGTTACTGCCAGTGGCGATGACGTGAATACATTCTTTTCTACAGGGGATGTAATGAGCCTGCGATTCAGATTAGAGGATCCTTGCGCGGTTATTGAAAGCGAAGATTTTACGCCTATTGAGGTATTGTTTAATGGCTTCATAAGTAATGACCAGATAAATGAAACTCCTGAATTAACGGCTGCTTCAATCGTCATTGAGCCACAAGACGTATATTGCGCTAGTGAGGAAATTTCTTTTTCTCTGGTTGGCAATTATAACGGACAACCTTATACAACCTATGAGTGGAATTTTGGAAATGGTCAAGATTCTTTTCTACCAGAGGGTATCACAGAGTATAGCAGTGGTAACAATTATGTTGTCAATCTTACAGCTATAACAGAGGCTGGTTGTGTATCACTTTTTTCAAGCCCCGTCTCAATAGCAGATGCACCTGTAGTTTCCTTTACAGCTAATGTTCTTGGTGAATTGCCTGTGGAGTTCCAAAACAATTCTACAATCGCTTCAGGAAGTATCGTTAGTTATGCATGGGATTTTGGAGATGGAAATAGTTCTGCGGAAGAGAACCCGAATCATTTATACGCTGGACTTGGTCTATACGAGGTAGTTCTGACAGCAACTTCTGATTTAGGTTGTACAAGCAGCGCTTCTCAAACCGTTGATGTTGTGGATAGCGTTTTTGATATTGAAAATGCAGGCATTAGTGTATACCCAAATCCTTCTAGAGGAATAATTACAATACAAGCTCAAGATAATTTCAAGTGCAGAATTTTTGATGCTTCGGGACGTGTAGTTTTTGATAACATTATAATTACAAATGGACTCAAATCATTGGTAGATTTTTCGAATCTAGCATCGGGCACTTACCACTTGGTACTCAACAATGGATTAAAAAATTATACGACTCAAATCGTTGTAATACCTTAACCAACGTGGCTTGGCCACGATTTACTAGTAGTTAATTTCGAGGAGCCTCGCAAAGAAGTTTGCGAGGTTTTTCTTTTTACGCATTTAAATTAACAAACGGCGGAATTGTTAAGAGCGTGGAAAGTTTTGAATACACTCCCGAAACATTAGGCGGTTCTATTTAACTGAAGCGTAATGTTTTTTACTAGCAAATCGGATGGTTGAAAATACATCTTTGGCACTCATTAATTAACCAAAATCAATCATGAAAAGTAAAATGACAATTATGAAGTCGGTTGCTTCTTTTGCAATGACTTTCGCTGCATTCTCTTCTGTGAATGCTCAAACAAATCTCGGTGCTGATTGCGGATGTCCTGCAGTTGGTTCACGTCCATCAGTTAACATTTCTTCTTTACCTGGTTACGTTGCTGCCGACGCTAACTCTGGTACTTTGACTACTGGTGCTACTCTTACTTGTGCTAATACTTACGTATTGGACACTCGCACATTCGTTCCTTCTGGACAGACTATCAACATCGCTCCTGGTTCTTTGATCAAGGGTGAAACTGGTTCTGCTTCTGCTGCTACTGCTCTTATCATTTCTCGTGGCGCTGATATCATCGCTAACGGTACTCAGGATTGTCCAATCGTTTTCACAGCTCTTGCTGATGATTTGTCTGGTACATATTCTATCTCTAACATCGGTCAGTGGGGTGGTGTAGTAGTATTAGGTACTGCTACTAACAACCTAACCTTTGCTGCAAACGGTCCTTTCACTGCTGGTTCAGGTAACGGTCGTGTTTGTGTAGGTGATGGACTTGGTGTAGTAGAAGGATTTGCTGCAGACGTTCCTGGTCTTCGTTACGGAGCTCTTCAGGCTGGTACTGTTGCTGGTGAAGTTATCACTCCATTCAACGATGCTGATAACTCAGGTATCATGCGTTATGTTTCTATCCGTCACAGCGGTGCGAACTTGAACGTAGGTAACGAGATCAACGGTCTTACTTTGGCTTCAGTTGGTAGCGGTACTACTATCGAGCACATCGAAATCGTATCTTGTGCTGACGATAACATCGAGCTTTTCGGTGGTAACGTAAACCTTAAGTACATCACTACCCTTTTCGGTAACGATGACGCTCTTGACTGGGACCAAGGTTACATTGGAAACGTTCAGTATTTCTTCAGCATGAAGACTGACTTAGAATCTAGTGTTGATTCTGACAACGGTATCGAAGCTGATGCTGACGACCAAGCTTCAAACCTCCTACGTCGCTCTCACCCAGTAGTTTATAACGCTACATTCGTAGGTAATGCTAAGACAACCACTTCAGCTGACAACAGCGGTATGGCTGGTTTCTGGGCAAAGGATTTGACTGAAGGTGAAGTTTACAATTCAGTTTTCGCGAACTTCCGTCAAGGTTTCAACGTAATCAAGGCAATTAGCGGTAACCGTTCATTCGCTGCTGGTGGACAAGCTTGGCACAACTGGACTAACATCCCTGGTCCTGCTTCTGCTACTAACGGTAACGGTTCTCAGTCTTTGAAAGTTGTTTGTAACACTTTCGTAGGTTGTACCTACCCATTCACTGTAGGCGCTGGTGCTACTGATGCTTCTGCTTCAGCTGCAAACCAAACTTCAGGTGCTGATTTCACTCAGTTCACTGTTACTGATATGAACACTATCGTTGCTGGTAACACACTTCCAGGTTTCGATTATTCTTTCGATATAAATATCGCTAACAACGGTATCATTGCTCAGAGCGATGTAATTCCTAACCCAGCTCTTTCAGTTACTGGTTGCCCAACTTCAACTAACGGTTTCTTCGATTTCGCTCCATATCGTGGTGCTTTCGATTCAGATCCAAGCCGCAACTGGTTGTCTAACTGGTCTTACTCACAAGTTCTTGGTAACACTAACGGTGTTCAGGCTTGTCCAGCTGACTTGAACCAAGATGGTTCTATCAACGTGAATGACTTCTTGTTGTTCGCTCCAGCTTGGGGTACTGACTGTAACTAATAAAATTCGATTTCACATCCCTCGCGCCTAACCGAGGGATGTGATTTCACAAAAAATCTTTCAAAATAATGAAAACAATAAAATACATCCTTGGTGTTTGCTTGATGATTTCTACATCATCAATCTTTGCTCAGGGTCTTCAGGGTAT
>JBILSZ010000128.1:0-6311 GCA_044371755.1 Flavobacteriales bacterium
GAAGACCCCAGCGCCAAAGACAATGGAGGCGATCTTGGCTATTTCACAGCATTCCAGATGGTGTATCAGTTTGAAGATGCCGCCTATTCTACACGCGTAGGAGACGTGACGATGCCCGTGCGTACGCGCTATGGCTATCATATTTTGAAAGTTTTTGATAAAAGAACAGCGCGCGGAGAAGTGCATGTAGCACATATCATGATAAAAGAAAAGAAAGAAGAAGGCGGCGCTGAAAACTCAAAAGCGAGGGCAGAAGAAATTTATCAAAAAGCCTTGGCAGGAGAGAGCTTCGCAGAGCTTGCAGCAAAGTACAGCGAGGACGGAAGCAGCGCCAAGTCTGGAGGTGAATTGCCTTGGTTTGGTACAAATAAGATGGTGAATGAGTTTGAGGATGCCGCATTTGCACTCCAGAAAGATGGTGATATCTCAGCGCCAGTAAAAACATCATACGGATGGCACATCATCAAGCGCCTCGGTGCTCGCTCTGTAGGTGCATTCGCGGATATGGAAAAGGAAATTAAAAACAAAGTTTCTAAAGACGGTCGTGCTGAAAAAACGAAAGCTTCATTCATGAAGAAATTGAAGCAACAGTATAAGTTCTCGCTCGATGAAAAAGTCTTGGAAGAGGTAGCACTTAAAGCTGACACCAACGTTTTCAATGGAGAGTGGAATCTCTCAAAAAAGGAATTACAAAAAACGCTATTCTCATTTGACGGTAAAGTTTATAAGGTAGAATACCTGCACGAATTGCTTACAAAACGCGATCGTGTGAAAGTGAAAATGAGCCCTAAAGAGTATGTGGTGTATGAAGGTAAATTGTCTGGTGACAATCAAATCATGCGCTATGAAGATTCTAAATTGGAAGACAAACACACTGCTTTCAGATTGCTTATGAACGAATATCGCGAAGGTATTTTGCTGTTCGAATTGACAGATCAGAAAGTGTGGTCAAAGGCAGTGAAAGACTCTTCGGGATTGCAGAAATTCTTTGACGAAAATCAAAAGAAATTCATGTGGCCAAAGCGCAGAGATGCGATTATTTATACGTGCGCAAACGATGAAATGGCCAAACAAGTCAGAAAACTCATCGAAGCAGGAAAGACCAATTCAGAGATCGTAGAGCAAGTCAATAAAGATTCTCAACTCAATCTGCAGATTGAAGAGGGAGTGTTTTCAGAAGAAGATAAGGATGTTTTGGCGAACACAACGTGGTCTACCGGACTGTCTCAAAACATTCCATACAATGGGCAAGTGGTGATTGTGAATGTAAAGGCCATTGTACCTGAAACACCAAAAAAACTCTCGGAAACCAGAGGAATCGTAACATCAGAGTATCAAAACTATCTCGAACAACAGTGGATCAATGAGCTGCGTTCAAAGTATAAGTTTGATATCAAAAAAGACGTTCTCTATTCGGTGAAATAATTTGAAAAAGTATTTTTTCATACTCATTATTATTATCTCCTACGCTTGTAACAAAAAGGGCAGTGAAGACGCCATAGCTGCAAGAGTAGGAGATAAATATTTGTATTGGACAGAACTAGGAGATATTATTCCCAACAATGCAAGCCCCGAAGACAGTATCATGCTTTGTGAAACTTATGTAAACAACTGGATTCGTGAGCAAGTGGTATTAAAGCAGGCTGAAGAGAATTTGGCTGAGGAGAAGAAGGATTTTGAAGAGTTGATTGATAACTATAGAAAGTCGCTGCTTACTTATGCTTACGAACAGGAATTGGTAAAGCAAAAGCTAGATACTGTTGTGAGCAATGAGGAGATTGAAAAGTACTATGATGATAATATTCAAAACTTCGAGTTGAAGGACTATATCGTGAAAGTGAAATTCTGCGCAATATCAGAGGACAGTCGCGATTTGAAGTTGATGAAGAAACTGTTTTATAGCACCAAGCCCGAAGACTTCGGAAAATGGGAAGCGCTGTGCATTGAGAAGCAAGCTTCGTATTACTTTGACGAAGACCGCTGGATGTTGTGGGAAGATTTAGTGAAGAAACTTCCTTTAGAAGTTTTCGACGTTGAATCGTTTTTGAAAAGAAATAAGTCCGTTGAATTGGAGCGAAATGGTACGGTGCATCTTATCTTATTTCTAGATTATCAATTGAGTGGAAGTAGATCTCCGCTGAGTTTTGAAAGAGAGAATATCAAGACCATGATTCTCAATCGCAGAAAGATTGATTTATTGGGTCGAATGAGGGAAGATGTTTACCAGCAAGCACTCCAATCAAAAGAGGTAGAAAATTTTATTAGTAAAAAATGAGAATATTCGCATTGATTTTATTCATGTTGCCTGTTTTGGTCACTGCTCAACCGGAGTTGGTAGATAAAATCGTGGCTGTGGTAGGCGATGAGGCGGTGTTGCATTCTGACATCCAAAGTGCATTGCTCGAAGCGAATCAAGGGAAGGCAGTGAATAGTTCTTTCTTCGAGCGCTGTGATATGTTGGAAAATTTGATGTATCAAAAATTGTTGCTTAATCAGTCCAAACTGGACAGTATTGAAGTTTCAGATGCAGAAGTAAACCAGCAGGTAGAGCGTCGCTTGAATTACTTTGTATCCATGTTTGGCAGTGTCGAACAATTTGAACAATACTACGGAAAGACTTCTGCACAAATGAAGTCGGAGTATTTTGATCTGATTAAGGATCAGTTGTTGGTTCAAAAAATGCAACGTGAAATCACGAAAGATGTGAAGGTAACACCTTCGGATGTTTTGAGATTTTTTCAAAGCACGCCTGTGGATTCGCTTCCATTGATAGGCGAACAAGTGTTGTACTCGCAGGTGGTGATTGATCCTGTGATTCGCGAGTCGGAACGACAGCGAACCATTTCTTTTATGGATTCGATTCGATTGGATATTGCTAACGGTCGCACCAGTATGACGCTTCAGGCGGCTAAGTGGAGCGAGGATCCGGGTTCTAAATATAAGGGAGGATGCTACGCATTGCAGCGCAAAGGTTCTTTTGTTCCTGAGTACGAAGCCGCCGTTTTCAATACTCCGGAGGGTTCTTATAGCCCTGTGTTTTCATCAGTTTATGGTTATCACTTTGTAAAAGTGGTGGAGAAGCGAGGTGATTTTTATGAGGCATGTCACGTTCTGATGAGTCCAAAAGTTTTTGAAGATGATTTGTCACAAGCGAAGGTAAAACTTGATTCTTTGGTGGTTCAATTAAAAGCTGGGGTGATTACTTTTCCCGATGCTGCTTCAAGATATAGCACTGATAAAGACACCAAAAATCAGGAAGGGCGCGTGGCGAGCGTTGCTAGCGGTTCAAGACACAATGTGGCGGATCTTGATCCAGAAACCAATTTGATTTTATCTAAAATGAAGCCGGGCGATGTTTCAGAACCGGTGTTGATTAAAAAACAAGACGGAAGTCAGGCCTACGCCATTTATCGCCTTGATGGACGTATCGAGGCACACAGAGCTACTTTGGAGCAGGATTTTGAAATCTTTAGAGAAGGAGCTCAGGCAAAGACCAGCCAGACCGTAATGGATAACTGGGTAAACAAAAAGCTCTCAGAAACGTTTGTTTCTGTCAACGAAGAGTATACAACCTGTAGTTTTGGATTTAAGTGGTTTAGCATGAAACAGTAGAGGCTCTCGCGTATATTCGCAAAAGCAAATTAGAAGAGGATATAATTATGGCAGACTTAAATTTTAGTTCAGAAGCTGAAGCATTAGATAGCTTAAAAGGAAAATACGAATCACTGCAAAAGGAAATTAAAAAAGCCATTGTAGGACAAGATGATGTGGTGAAGAATGTTTTGATTTCTATTTTCGGTAATGGTCACTGCCTCTTGGTAGGCGTTCCTGGGCTTGCAAAAACGTTGTTAGTAAACTCAATTGCACAGTCGTTGGGTCTTTCATTCAATAGAATTCAGTTTACTCCAGACTTAATGCCGAGCGATATCATTGGCTCTGAGATTCTTGATGAATCAAGAAATTTTAAGTTTGTAAAAGGTCCCCTTTTCTCGAATATTATTCTCGCTGACGAGATCAACCGTACTCCACCAAAAACACAGTCTGCGTTGCTCGAAGCAATGCAAGAGCGCAAGGTGACTGCTGGTGGCCGCACTTATGAATTGCAGGCACCCTTCTTTGTGCTTGCAACACAAAACCCGATTGAACAAGAAGGAACATATCCGCTTCCAGAAGCGCAACTCGACCGATTCATGTTCAATATCTGGGTGGATTACCCAAGCTTCCAAGAGGAGTTAGATATTGTAAAAAGTACAACAAGTAATAGAAAATCTGACATTCAACCAGTGGTTTCTGGCGAAGAGATTTTGTTTTATCAAAATCTAATTCGCAAAATGCCAGTCACTGATAATGTGATTGAGTATGCTGTGAAATTGGTGAGCAAGACCCGACCAGGCGGTGCGATGTCGACTGATTTGGTGAATCAATTCTTGTCGTGGGGAGCTGGTCCTCGCGCATCGCAGAACTTGATTATTGCTGCGAAGTGTAATGCTGCTCTCAATGGAAAGTACAGTCCAGATATCGAAGATGTAAAGGCAGTTGCTGTGCCTATTTTGAGACACCGTATCGTGCGTAATTACAAGGCAGAAGCTGAGGGATACACTGTAGAAAAAATAGTAGATAGCTTGCTATAATTATTTTTTTCTAAAGAAAATAATATAGCCAATCAGCATCGCAAATCCGAAATCCCAAAGATTCATTACAAACATCGTTATGAGGTGAAAGGCAGTGCCAACAATCAGCACGGGGATTCGCCATTTTTTTATCCAAATAATAATTGGAAATAAAAGCTGATATGCAAGGATCAGATAATTGGCGCCTTTCATTAAAAATGAAAGAGAAGTCATGCCCGAGTTTTTCACCCATTCTCTCGAAAACCGCTCCAATTCAAGTGTGTAGTAAATGGCGTCACCATTCACCCACATCTCTCCGCTTAGCTTATACAGTCCTGATAGAAAATAGACAATGCAAATCTGCACTGTGGCTGCAATTACTGCGATGCGATTAAAAATGTGCCCGGAAATATTCGTAGTTGATGTATTCACAGGAATGCAATAAAATGCGAGTAGGAGCATCAATAAATAGCTCGAATTGAATGCATTTACACCAGCATAGAATAATAGAACTCCCGAAAGCCACGTAAGAAACCGAAAGATGAATACACCTTTAAATTGAAAAGCACTGAGTAGGGCGAAAATCAAATGTGGGTAGTAAACAAAAGGAAAAATGGACAGGCGATAAACCAGAGCGTAGGCAATGTTGGTGCTCGGAGAACTGTCTCCTGAAAACCGCATGAATATAGAGCCGGGGCCCCAAAGCAATTCACGAATATCCCAAACGGCAATCGCTGAAAAAAAGAACCATAAATAAACACCTATAGAGAAAAATCGCAAAGCTCCCCATCTATTTACTGGATTTTGCAACCAAGAGGTATAATATGACAAACTCTTTTCTATCATTGTTTGCTAGCGGTCTGCATGGAGTAGGGAGGAAACTCAAGTCGCCCCGTTCTCTCTGATGTCATCACTCCGGGGACATTGGTGAAGGTAAAGTTGACAGCAATCTGAACGCTATCACCAAGTGAAGTTTGCGAGCGTGATTGATGAAGTAGAATTACATAATACAATGACTTATTGTAATCGAAACTGCGCATCACATCATCGAATACGGGTTTTTCATCTTTATAATAAAAATTATCAGCGATTTGTCTGGATAGTCCACTGAGTATGTTTTGTTCAACGTACTCCATACGATGTCGCTTGTGGAAGCCATTGGCCTCGCTCACATCCGACCATTCACTCCATTTATTCGAGGCATAATAGCGATACATCATTTGCGAGTCGTATTCGGGTACTTCAGGGGCGAACATCGTCCATGATTGATGAAAAAAGGGAACTGTATATCCTTGACTCACTGCACGCACGGGCCTTGGCAAGACTAAAAAGTCTGTAGCATAAATGGTGGTGAGCGCCAGGTGAATCACCAACCATGAGCTGAGAACAGCGATGAGTATTTTGTGCCGAGGTTTCATTTTTTTGTAGCACCACAAACATAATCTCAAATCTTTGAGATACCTTTCGCCTATCAAAATAACTCACAGCAATGGAAATTTCGGCTAATGATCCCCGATTGAAATCATGGGTAACTGTTTCAGAAAACAGTGATTTTCCAATTCAAAATTTGCCTTTTGGTGTTTTTCGTACGGAAAGTCAATTACCGAGAGTTGGTGTGGCTATTGGAGATAAAATTCTCGATTTAAAAGCATTGCATATTTTAGGTTATTTAGAAAATCTTCCATTTAAGTTGGAAGATTT
>JBILSZ010000047.1:0-20648 GCA_044371755.1 Flavobacteriales bacterium
GACGGAGTTACGGAGTTACGGAGGGACGGAGGGACGAAGCGACGGAGGGACGGAGTTACGGAGTTACGGAGGACCTGCTGTTGCGAATTACTCATTGCGAATTACTCATTGCGAATTGATCATTGCGAATTGATCATTGCGAATTGATCATTGCGAATTGAATATTACGTACCCAATCCCCAATCTCCCATTCTTTCATTCTTTCTTTTTGTCTCTCAAAGCAGAGAGTGTTAAATTTGAACCATGGGTGATCCAATTACTAAAGTAGAAAACAGCTTCGAATCAGTATTCAATCATGTCAATGAAGGCATTCTGATTTGTAATAAAGACGGGGAAATCATTCTCGCAAACCCGAAGTGTTTCCAAATGTTTGGCTATGCTCCAAACGAACTCAACGGTCTCAAGGTTGAAGCTCTGGTTCCAAAAGAACTTGAAGAAAAACATGTGGGCTATCGCGCGGGATACATGAAGAGGCCGATGAAGCGACCCATGGGAAAAAACTTCATCCTCTTCGGTCAACGAAAAGACGGTCAAAAATTCCCCGTTGAAATCAGTCTCAGCTACTACGAAACTCCTGAAGGTGTCTATGCCATCGCTTTTATCATCGATATCACAGAGCGTCACGAACAACAAGAGAAAATAAAAAAGATCAACGAAGAGTTGCGTCTACTCAACGAAAATCTGGAGAAAAAAGTAAACGAACGTACTCTCGTGCTGAAGGAGGCGCTGCACGAACTGGAAAACTCAAAAGATGAATTGACGAATGCCCTCGAGACAGAAAAAGAATTGAATGAAATGAAAAGCCGTTTCATCAGCATGGCTTCCCATGAGTTCAGAACCCCGCTTTCAACGATTCTTTCGTCGGTATCCCTTATTCAGAAGTACGTCGAGATGGAACAAGCGGATAAAAGTGAAAAGCACATCCATCGCATCAAAGGGGCTGTAAATGGTCTTACCGAAATTCTCAACGACTTCCTCTCTCTCGGAAGATTGGAGGAAGGAAAGGTGAGAGCAAACTTGCAAACGGTAGAAGTGAAAGAGACTTTGAAAGATGTGATTTCGGAATTGCAAGCGATAGCAAGACCTGGACAGGTTATAAATCTTGATTTCAAGGGCAACGAGAGCTTCTACATCGACAAACAGATGTTTCGCAACATAGCGATCAACTTATTGGCAAACGCCATTAAATTCAGCGGTGAGAATGTGTCGATTGAGGTGACGTGCAAGGTGAGCGAAAATGAGATGATATTGCGGATCAATGATCACGGAATCGGCATCCCCGAAGAAGATCAGGAGCATTTATTCGAACGCTTTTTCCGCGGCAAGAATGCTTCCAATATTCAGGGCACAGGTTTGGGGCTCAATATTGTGTTAAAGTACCTCGAGATGCTGAACGCAAAAATAGATTTTCAAAGTGAATTGAACGTGGGAACAACTTTTACCTTAGTTTTCCCAGCTAAATACGAAGAGTCATGAGAAAGATATTACTGATCGAAGACAATTTGGATGTGAGAGAGAATACTGCTGAGATTCTTCAACTCGCTGGTTACGAAGTGACCACTGCTGAAAATGGGAAGATTGGCGTTGAAAAAGCCTTGCAGAATCAACCCGAACTCATCATCTGCGATATCATGATGCCCGTGCTAGACGGCTACGGCGCACTGCACTTGCTTTCAAAAAATCCCAAAACAGATAGCATCCCATTTATTTTTTTATCAGCAAAATCCGAACGCCTCGATATTCGCAAAGGCATGGAGATGGGAGCGGATGACTATATCACCAAACCCTTTGACGATATAGAACTGTTGAATGCGGTAGAAAGTCGTTTGAAAAAATTTGACGCGAGTCGAAGAGAACTCAATGGCGGCCAACAAGGCTTCAATGAATTGCTCAGCGGGATCTCAGATATGCGCGACATCGAGAAGATTGCCGAAAAACAACAGGTAAAATCATATCGGAAAAAAGATATGATTTTCTCAGAAGGTGATACGCCTTCGGGTTTGTATCTACTTAAATCAGGGAAGGCCAAGACTTATAAGAGTCACGAACTCGGCAAGGATTTGATCACGCGTATGTTGCAACCCGGCGACTTTTTTGGATATATCTCTCTACTCGAAGATACCGACCAGCAAGAAAGTGCAGAGGCACTCGATGATTGCGAAGTGGTCATTTTTCCCAAAGAAGATTTTTTAAAATTGATTTACCAAAGCCCAATGGTGATGAAGCAATTTGTGAAATTGCTCAGTGGAAAAATTGCTTTGGAACAAGAACGCCTTTTGTCATTGGCCTACAGTAGTGTGCGCAAACGCACGGCTGACGCGCTACTCATTCTCATGAAACGCTATCACGATGGAACTGATAAGGATTTTTCGATGGCAATTTCAAGAGAGGATTTGGCGAATATGGTAGGCACCGCCACGGAGAGTTTGATTCGCACACTGAGCGATTTCCGCGAGGAAAGCCTCGTAGAAATTCACGGTTCCACGATTACATTGAAAAATGTAGAGAAATTGAAGAAAATGCGCAATTGATCTTTTAGCGCTTGCAGCAGCTCACTTCGCAGGTTTCCGTTTGAATCTTTGGACTCAGATAGGGAATACCGAGGTTGGCGCCTCGCAAGATGAATAGTACTGCCAATAAACTCAATCCGAATCGTATTTTGGAAAGCACCCGAGCGTTCACTCGGTTTTTAATAATGCTTGAAAATCCAGCCACCGCAAATAGGGCAGGGGAGGTGGCGATTCCGAAGACCGCCATAAAGAGGGCAGCTTTCGCAGGACTGCCAGTGGCAATGCTAGCAGCCATGGCTGCATACACCAGTCCACATGGTAAAAAGCCATTGATCACCCCGAGAATCAAATGTTTGCCAGGGGTTTTATTTTGCAAAAAATAATTGAATCTCTTGCTAACTGCGGCAAACACTTTATTGCCAGCGCCTAATTTTTTAAATGGTAAATAAGGCCAAAGAATCATTAGCAATAATAATGCTCCCGAAACGAGTGCAAGCCATTGCTGAAAGCCTAGTGCAGCAAAGCTTTTCCCGATCAAGCCAGCTACGATTCCAAATGCTGCATAGACGCTTATTCTACCGAGATGGTACAATGCTTTTTGAAACCACCATTTTGCATCACGTGTTTTGCCACCTCCGTGAACTATCATCACCAACGGTCCGCACATTCCTATGCAGTGCATTGAGCCCGCAAAACCAAGCGTAAGCGCTGCGATGAGTAAAGTGGTCATGGTATGAAAATGGTTTCTTCAATGATGCTTTCTTTGCCCTCACTTTGCCAAGTGATTCGCACGAGGTAATAGCCCATTGGCCAGCCATTGGTGCTTGTTTGAAACCCTGCATTTTCAGGAGTCAAGACAAACTCTTTATCAAGGGCAGAGTCGCTCGGACGATAGATATTGATCATACCTTTTTCAACATGAAGTTGTTTTGGAAAGGCGATGGATAGCGTGTTGTCAGCGATAGCTATTGCCACGTGCGCTTTCCATTCATTACCGCTGCGAATGGCGTCCATCTTTTTTTGATGCACCAACTCTTGAGCGTAGTAATCTTTGGTGACAAGCTCAACTTTTTCACCACTAGCCTTGAATACTAAGGTTAGAATCATCGCTACAAAAGCGAGATAGAGAGTTGTGATTTTAAGACCCCAGTTCATGTGATTTAATTTTATTGGTTTGCGCTGTTACTGGCCCTAAGAAGGTGGTTTTTGATTTTCCAATCAATCGGTCTCCTTGCCAGAATTCTATTTTTACTTTCGACTTTTGTTCGTGAATGCTGCCTTTTGGAAGCACGATGAAGAAGGTAGCTTCCAATAGTTCATTGCTCTTTGCAATGCGCTTTTCACCCACCCATCTCACTTCGGCTCCAGGAATGTCTATGCGCATTTCCAAATCCAAATCCTCCGTGGTTTTATTGATAAGGTGCATGTTGTAGAGATTGCTCACCCTATTATTTTCCTCATTATTAAACATTGTTCCCTTAGCGCGCATCACTGTGACATCGATGTCGGAGCGAGTAGCGAGAAGGAATGTTTCTACACCCACTAAAAGGAATAATATTCCTGTATAGGCCATCATCCGGGGTGTCCAGCGAAGTCGTTTGCCAGTGCTGATGGTGAACTCACTTGCATAACGCACCAATCCGCGCGGTTTTTTTACACTATCCATAATGTGATCGCACGCGTCGATGCAGGCGGTGCAATTGGTACACTCGAGCTGAGTGCCATTGCGTATGTCAATACCCGTGGGACATACACGTACACATTCATGACAGTCGATGCAATCGCCAGCATCAGGTGATGGATTTTTAGAAAACTTCTCACGCTTTTCACCGCGCACGTGATCGTATGCCACCACAATGCTATGTTTATCGAGCAACACGCCTTGCATTCTTCCGTAAGGGCAAACGACAAGGCAAGCCTGTTCTCTAAACCAAAGGAATACAAAGAAGAAGATGGTGCTAAAAATCATGATGGCCATGAAGCCTCCAATGTGCAAGGCGGGAGATTCGGTGGCGATTTTAATTACTTCATCCATCCCAATGATGTAGCTCAAAAAGACATTGGCAGTAAGGAAAGAAATGATATAGAAAATGATCACTTTTAATCCGCGCTTGCGAATTTTTTCTGCATTCCATGGGAGCTTATTGAGCGTTTTTTGATGCGTAGAATCGCCTTCAATCCAATATTCAATTTTGCGAAATACCATTTCCATAAAAATGGTTTGAGGGCAGACCCAGCCGCAGAAAACACGCCCGTACACCACTGTAAACAATGCAATGAACACAATGAAGATGATCATGCCCAATACGAAAAGGAAGAAATCTTGCGGCCAAAAATGAACACCGAAGAGAATGAATTTTCTTTCTATTATATTGAAAAGAAAAAGTGGTGCACCATTGATTTTAATGAAAGGAAGAATGACAAGAACCGCGAGGAATACGAAACTCACAATCGTACGCATATTGTACAATTTACCCTTCGGTTTTTTTGGGTAAAAAAATACGCGTTTGCCTTCTTGGTCGATGTGGGTGACGGTGTCACGAAACGCTTCTTGTCCTTCCATGATGATTATTTCTTAATGATTGAATCTAACTTCTGCGACAGTTACACTGTCTTTCTTCGCTTCTGTTTGGTCGCCCGTTTCAGGAGCTTCTTCAGAGGCCGGTGTGTAAAGGTTTCCTTCAGGTGCTTTTGCTCCAGCAGGATTCGTTCCTTGAAGTGTGAGAATGTAGGAAGACACTTGTGCCATTACACTCGGACTCATATCCGCTTTCCAAGATTTCATACCTGTACCACTCACGCCGAGTTTGATGGTTTTGAAAACGTCTTTGATATCACCGCCGTGTTTCCAATATTGGTCGGTGAGATTGGGACCAACTTTACCTTCTCCAGAAGCCCCGTGGCACGTGGCACACATGGAAGTGAATACTTCTTTTCCTTTAGCGAGAGCTGCTGCTTCAGTTAATACAACAACGTTCGTTTCATCCACGAGGTTAGACGCGCGTTTGCGGTATTCTTCCATTTCGATTTCCGCTTCTGCCAATTGATTTTTATATTCATCGATTTGAAGAGGTCCTGTTTTGCTTACGTGGAAGTGCACTAAGTATACTGCTGCCCACACTATTGTGAGGTAGAATCCATATTTCCACCATGGTGGTAATGAATTGTCCAATTCTCTAATTCCATCATAGTCGTGGTCGGTTAGGATAGCCGCTTCTTTTTCTACGGCAACAGATTTGTTGAAACGTTCCCAGAATGAAGGACGCAATACTGGTGCTGCCGCAGTAACTGGGAGTTCAGCTTCTTGTTTTGATACTAAAAGTTGGATCATGCGCACGTAGTACACGACCACAGCCATCTCTACGATGATTAAGAAGATCAATGCATTGAATGCATTGCTACCAAATCCTTCGTGTAGAAACTCCGCTTGACGCTCCGCGGCCATAGCTCCATTGGGAAGTTGAGTCAATCCAAGGATGAGAATGATTACTGGAAAAATTCCTTTTTTACCCATGGCTGAATTACGCGCTACACCAGCAAATACTTTTTGTAATTGCATAATGAACGCAAGTAAAATCACCGCCACTGCCACGAGTGCATAGAATACGGGATCTTTATAGGGTGAGTAGCGCTCCACTTGCACCGCAGCTTCTGCGACTGCTGGCCCTCCCTGAGCCAGAGCATTCATCCCAGCCACTACCATAGGCACCAGGAGAAAATATTTGAATATGTTTTTCATAATGTTTGTGGTTCTATTTTGATTCTTCTAATGGCAATCTGCTTTGTTCGTTGATCACTTCTTTTCGCGTGCCGAATGCGCTGATCACAGCGATCACAAACACACTTCCAAAAAGGATGAGACCAATCATCGGGAATACGCTGATTCCACTGATGCTTTCGAGATAATTGACGAATTTCATACTATTTCTGTGTTAAAGTATTTGGTGTATTCTCAATCTCTAGGTCACGGCCAAGGCGCTGCAAATACGCAATCAATGCAATGATTTCATGGTTTGGTTGAAGACCTTCTTCGCTCAAGAGCAAGCTGGCTTCATCTTTTTTCAAACTTTCATAGATCACGTTCGCTTGTTTTTCCAAATCGACTTTCGCATTCGCTACATCCTCATCAGTGTATGGCACACCCAGTGTCTGCATCGCTGCGAGTTTTTTACCAGTTACATCCGTATCGATATCTGAGTTGAACAACCAAGGATAGCGCGGCATGATTGAACCTGGCGACATCGAAGTAGGATCAGCCATGTGATTGTAGTGCCAGCTATCCATCTTTTTGTTTCTGCCTGAGCCAGCGCGCGCCAAGTCTGGTCCGGTGCGCTTAGAGCCCCATTGGAATGGGTGATCGTACACAAATTCTCCCGCTTTAGAATATTCTCCGTAGCGTTCTGTTTCACTTCTGAATGGACGAATCATCTGAGAGTGACACGTATAACAACCTTCTCTAACATAGATGTCGCGACCTTCCAATTCAAGCGGTGTATAAGGCTTCACGCTCGCGATGGTTGGAATATTTTCTTTTATCAAGAATGTAGGAATCATTTCTATGATACCACCTATCGCTACTGCTACAAGTGAAATCACCAACATTTGAACGGGCTTGCGCTCAATCCATCGGTGCCAGTGTTCTTTGCCATGAATCTCTACTTTCTTCGCCAATGCTGGTGCTTCAGCAGCTTCATTCGCTAAGAAGGAACCTGCTTTTGCTGTTTTCCAAAGGTTCACCACCATCATAATGGCGCCAGCAAAGAATAGCAATCCTCCCAATGCACGCAATACATAGAATGGACGAAGGTGAGTTACAGTATCAAGGAATTGATATTTCAACTGTCCTTCAGGTGTGAATTCTTTCCACATGGTGCTTTGCACCCAACCAGCCCAGTACATAGGAACTGCGTATAGAATAATACCTAACGTTCCGATCCAGAAGTGCCAGTTCGCAAGTTTATTCGAAGCAAGTTTTGTTTGAAACATGCGTGGTATCAACCAATACAGCACTCCGAAGGTGAGGAAACCATTCCATCCAAGTGCGCCTACGTGAACGTGTGCAATGGTCCAGTCGGTGAAGTGAGAAATAGCATTTACATTTTTCAACGAAAGCATGGGGCCTTCGAAAGTGGCCATTCCGTAGGCGGTAATGGCTACTACCATGAATTTTAAAACAACGTCGTCTCTCACTTTATCCCAAGCACCTCTTAGTGTCAAAAGACCATTGATCATACCGCCCCATGATGGTGCGATGAGCATCACAGAGAATACGGTTCCCAATGATTGCGCCCAATCTGGCAATGAAGTGTAGAGCAAGTGGTGAGGACCTGCCCAGATATAAATGAATATCAATGCCCAAAAGTGAATGATAGACAAACGATAGGAATACACAGGTCTATTCGCTGCTTTGGGAATGAAGTAATACATGATACCGAGGTAAGGTGTGGTAAGGAAGAATGCCACGGCGTTGTGCCCATACCACCACTGCACCAACGCATCCTGAACACCCGCATACCACGAATAAGATTTGAATAATGTAACGGGTAATTCAAAACTGTTTACAATGTGAAGCATCGCAACCGTTACCCACGTAGCGATATAAAACCATACAGCTACATACAAGTGACGCTCGCGGCGCTTGATAATAGTACCAAACATATTGATACCAAACACAACCCATATGAGCGTAATCATGATGTCAATAGGCCACTCGAGCTCCGCATATTCTTTACCCGTGGTCATCCCCAATGCAAGAGTTACCGCGGCAAAAACGATAATGAGCTGCCAACCCCAAAAGTGAATCTTTGAAAGCAGATCACTAAACATACGCGCCTTCATCAAGCGCTGCAAGGAGTAATAAACTCCCATAAAAATACCATTACCCACAAATGCGAAAATCACCGCATTGGTGTGTATCGGGCGCAAGCGACCGAAGGTGGTAAAACTAAGGTCAAAGTTGAGCGAGGGAAAGACCAGTTGCAGCGCAACAATCAATCCCACCAGCATTCCAACGATTCCCCAAACGGCAGCTGCCCAGGCAAACTGCTTGACAATCTTGTTGTCATACTCGAAGCGTTCAATGTTTGTGTTCATACTTTTTGATTGGTTGTAGTATTATCTGATTTAGTTTCGGGTTTGGGATCATCCATCAACATGCGAATGGATGGTGTATAATCATCATCAAACTGCCCATTCTTAGCGGCATACAGAAAGGCTATTAAAAAGCCCGCTGCCACAGGGATGCTGATTCCGATTAATATATAGATGGCACTCATCTCTATTTTTTTATTTGCGTCAAATGTATTTTTCACTGCAACCGTAGAAACTGATTGCAGTTAGAGAGGAGACTGACTTATGTCAGTTAGATAGATGATGTACGCAAAGCCTTGATACGCGCCACAATGCGCGCACTGCCTGTAGTAAATAAAATGATAGAGATAGAACTTGCAGGCATGAGTATGGCCGCAATAAATGGAGACATTTGCCCCTGAACTGCTATGGATAAGCCTACTACATTGTACATAAGTGAAAGTATAAAACTGGCTATCACGATTTTTTTCGCATAGCCGATATAGTCTATTAAGATTGCCATTTTTTCAAATGACTTGCTTTCCATAATGACATCACTGGCGGGTGTGAAATTATTAATGTCTTCAGAAATGGCCCATCCGATGTTGCTTTGCATCAAGGCTCCAGCGTCATTTAGCCCATCACCAATCATCATTACTTCTTCCCCATTCTGTCGCAATTTTTCAATATAATCTTGCTTTTCATGCGGACTACAACCGAAGTGCATAGGAGTGTCTTCACCAAAATATGCACGGAGATCTTTAGCCTTGGCTGATTTATCTCCGCTCAAAACACTGAAGCGATAACCTTTCGTTTTTAATTTTTCTAATGTTGCTTTCAACCCAATTCTAAAGCCCGTTCCAAATGAGAAGTATCCTTTTATTTCACCATTGATCTTCACATATACGCGTGTGTCTTTATCGGCTATTAGATCTCCTACACCCAACCACTGAGCATTTCCTATTTCTATCCAATCTCCTTCTATGCGTGCTGAAATGCCCTGTCCAGGTATCTCGCGATAGTCTTCAACCGTAGGGGATACACGAATATTGATTGATGAAAAATATTTAGAAATGGACTGACTCAGCGGGTGATTGGATTGACTGCAAACCGAATGAACATTCTGTTTTTCTTTTTCATTCAAATCATTTCCTTCAAAATGAACGTTGGTATTTTTTGAAGAGGTGATTGTGCCTGTTTTATCCCAAACAATATGACGAATGTTTGCAATCTTCTCGAGCAAACCTGCATTCTTAAGAAATACCCCATTTTTACCCAAAACACTAATGATAGCAGCATGAGTAAACGTGGCGCTAAGAAGAAGTGAACATGGACATGCAACAATCAAGATGGTTGTGAGTGCATGAAAGCCTCGTCCCATGTCTGTGGGCAGCCAATAAAGAAAACTTCCAAAGGAGAGTAGTAATAAAAATAATGTGAAGTGCCGTGCGATGCGATGAACCATATTGTCCATATCGCCTTCGTAGCTTTTTTTGTTTTCTCTATTCCATAATTTGGTGAGATAACTTTGTTCTACTTCTTTCACCACCTCAAGCTCTAGTTGTCCTGCTGTTTGACGGCCGCCTGCATAGATCAATGATCCAACCTCAACATGCTCGGGCTTGGATTCGCCCGTCACAAAACTATAGTCGATACGTGCACTGCCGCTGAGAAGCACAGCATCCGCGGGAATGAGCTCTTGAGACCGAATGATGATTAGGTCACCTTTTTCCATTTTTGACAATGGAATAGAGGTGATTTTATCTTCCCTTTTAATACGAATAGATATGGGAAAAAAAGATTTAAAATCGCGGTCAAATTGAAGATTAGCCTGTGTCTGGTCTTGGAAATAACGTCCAATGAGCATAAAGAAAATGATACCTGCCATGGAGTCTAAATATCCATTACCTGTACCCGAAACGATTTCATATACACTTCGGCCAAACGTAATGGCGATACTCAAACTCAACGGCAAATCAATATTCAAAAACTTAGCGCGCAAACCCTGCCAAGCTGAAACGAAAAATTCACCTCCACTATAAATCAATACAGGCAAGGACAAACCAAGACTTAGTATGCCGAAGAGCCTGTTCATGCCATGATCAATAAAGCCAGAACTCAAATACTCTGGAAAGCTCAAGAGCATTATATTTCCGAAACAGAAGCCAGCAACAGTGAGACGATAGATGCGCGAACGATCAGTTTTTTGTTCTTCTTTTTTTACTGCGTGAATATATTTGAGATCAGGCTCGTAACCAAGAGTTGCCAGCAATTCTACAACATTGCGCAAGCTGGTTTCATTCTTTTTAAATGCAATGAAAATACTCTTGCGCATGAAATCAGTCCGAGACCGAAGGATGGCGGGATTTAATTTATATAAATGTTCTAGTAGCCATACACAGCTCGAACAGTGCATCTGAGGAAGTGACAATTGCACATGCGCTTCCTCTTCATTTTGAAAAGTGAGAATATTATTTTGTGTAGAAATATCTTCTAAATAAGCGAAGCGCTCGTCATTTTTGACCAGTTTGGGAGAGATGCCTTTGCTTTCATCAATATCATAATACCCGCAAAGCCCATTCTCATTGAGCATGCGGTACACGGCTTTGCAACCGTCGCAACAAAAATGTTTTTCATCAAATACGTTTTCACTGTCAGGGCATTTTTCGCCGCAGTGAAAACAGGAATGAGAATGAGAATGAATAGGAGAAGGAGTAGGGGTGAATAAAGTCATGGCGCTTATTTGTAGCCGACGGACAATTCTTGACCTTGCTTGTTTTGAACAGATAGTGTCCAGTTATCAGTGGCGGTAGTTTCTAACCACAATCTGCCAGATCTTCTGAATACCTGAACATACAAGCCATAATGATCGCGAAACATGCCTTCGAGCTCACTCACGGTCATGTCGTCTGTGATGTGCAATTGACCATCACTATGTACAAGACGGAAGTCCTTGAGCAATGCGTCATCTGTTTTCATGTATTTCTTCTCTGAACCTTTGCCTGTTTGGTGGGGTCGTGAGAAAAATTCAAGTTTCAGAAAGGGATATTGCTCACAAAAGGCCTTCTGGATGGACTTTATCGTGAGTGTGTCTGAAATGTATATGTTCATATTCCTGCTAATAATACCGTTTGTTCTTCTTTCTTAATCCTCTGAAATAATCAAAACTGGCACGCTGCTTTTGAAAGCAAGTTGTCGTGTGTGTGATGGATAAATCAACTTCCAAAAAATATTATGCTTGCGCGCTACCATTACAACAAGGTTAGATTTGAATCTGCGTACCCAATCATTCAATACTTCAGTTGTTTCTCCGGGTATATCCTTTAAAAAATGCACCTGACTCTCAGTACCCAACATGTTTTGAACTTGCTTGATACTATCGGTGTCCTTCGTTTGGTAGGGAGTGTCCATCACATGCACATAATGAACTTTCGGAGTGAACTTCTCGATCATGTGTTTGAGAAGTTTCAAACCAGTATGAATTGGAATTTCTTTTTGATCAAATGCAAATGCAATTTTCTTCCAAGGTCTAAATCGTGCATCTGGAGGAATCACTAGGATAGGGCAGGGCAGTTCACCGGCGAGATTGGTTGCAGTACTTCCAAATACCACTTCGCTAAATTTGTCCACATGCTTCATTCCCATCACCACAATGGTTTCAGGATCGTTGGAAACATATTCTTTCAACAATTCTCCAGTCAGACCAATTTCTGAGTTGCCGCGAATCTTCAAAGCAGGTCCCATTTTGGAACTCACATGTTTCACCAATTCAGTCATACGATCCTTGTCGTTGTCGGCAATTACATCTAGGGTAGAACTTATGTCGATGAATGCGTCACTCACTACGGGTATATATGTTGCGTGCAATAGCAATAACTCGGCTTTCATAATCATCGCGAGGCGCGCTGCGTAATTGACAGCAGTGCGCGATTCACGGGTAAAATCGGTAGTAACAATGATTGTATTCATAATGTTGGAATTAACTAGTCAAAAGTGCTGTTAATTCAATTTATTCATAATGAGGGCGGTCAATATGAGTTATGATATTTATCAGTGCTATAAATAAGTTTTTGAAAATGAGTGTTTTAACAATCAAGGGTGAATATCTGCTTTCGCGGAAGGTGTTATGAATCAACGATTTGTTGATTTTTGGTCAAACATGAAACAAGTGAATCATCCCAATCAATATCGCAAACAGCTTGTAAGGCTTGAAATTCCTAGTGCTTCAGAGATTGAAGCGTTGAAAAAAGAGGTGAAGGAACTCACCATAGAAAATAAAAAACTCCAGGATGAGTTGATCGCCCGCGAAGAATTGATGCAGAATCTCTTCTCAATCATCGCAGACAATCAACATATCCAAGAGAAAAAGTAGGCTTATACACTAGCCGCCCATTCAGCCGAGGCTGCGGGCAAATCGCGACTTACTTTTTTGAAAAGTCCCTGCAATACTTTGCCCGGACCGACTTCTGTCACTTCTGAACAACCATCAGCAATCATCTGGTTCATCGATTGTGTCCAACGCACAGGAGCAGTAAGCTGTTCAATCAAATTCTTTTTTATCTCATCTGGATTGCTCACCGCAGTGGCTGTTACGTTTTGATAAACGGGACAGATGGGCGAGTTAAAAGGTGTGGCTGCAATGGCCGATTGCAATTCTACGCGTGCAGGTTCCATCAATGGACTGTGGAATGCGCCACCTACAGCGAGTTTCAGCGCACGCTTGGCGCCTGCCGCTGATAGCGCGGCACAAGCCGCATCGATAGCAGCTACTTCCCCTGAAATTACTAATTGTCCGGGACAATTGTAGTTGGCCGCTACCACCACACCCGGAGTTTCAGCACATATTTTTTCCACTATTGCATCTTCCAACCCCAAAATCGCAGCCATCGTAGATGGAGTGATTTCGCAAGCTTTTTGCATCGCCATGGCACGTGCATAAACAAGTTTCAAAGCATCTTCAAATTGCAATGTGCGATTGGCTACGAGCGCGGAAAATTCTCCCAAGCTGTGCCCTGCGACCATATCAGGTTTAAAGCCGTCGCCCAAGAGTGAGGCCAAGGTCACACTGTGTAAAAATATCGCTGGTTGCGTCACCTTCGTTTGTTTCAAATCCTCTTCACTGCCACTAAACATGATATCGGTGAGGCGAAAACCTAAGATATCGTTGGCGCTTTCCATCATGGCCTTTGCCGCGGCGCTGCTCTCATAAAGATCTTTTCCCATGCCTGGGAATTGGGACCCTTGTCCAGGGAATACGTATGCTTTCATATTTTTTGGATTTGGCACGAAGATAATAATTCAGGTTATTCCGTAATTTCGAAGCTTCAATTATGAGCAGACGTACCATTGTTATCGTTGTCCTCCTCGCGATTTTCTCCCTCGGAGTAATTATCGCTGGTCAGGTATTTTGGGTCAGAAAAGCCTATGGCATTCAAGAAAGACAATTCAATGACCACGTGCGATTGGCTCTGTCCAACGTGGTAGAGGAAATCCTCATCATGAACAAGGATAGCGCTGTCACCGAACCTGTTGTTCAAAAAGAGAGCAACTTCTTTGTAGCGAATATCAACGACACGCCTTCGCCTTTTCTCCTCGAAAAACTCATCAAAGACGAATTCGAGCGATACAATCTGACAGAAGATTTTGAATACGGAATTTACGACTGTTTCACCGATTCTATTGTGTTCGCATCTCGTGTGAACTTTAGCAAAGACGACTTTGTGGTAAAACCCGAACGCGTGAGCATCACGTCAAAATTCGAACAAGACGGCCACTATTTTGGTGTACTATTTCCCAATAAAACGGCAATTATCCTCAAGCAGCTTGACTTCTGGATGTATTCGAGCTTTGTGATTTTCCTTATCGTTGTTTTCTTCAGCTACACGATCTTCGTAATCCTGCGTCATAAGCGTCTTTCTGATGTAAAGACGGATTTTATCAATAATATGACGCACGAGTTGAAAACACCCATCAGTACCATTGGCTTGTCTGCTGAGGCCTTGCTCAATCCGACTGTAAAATCGGAGCCCGGTCGAATGGAACAATACGTGAATATTATTAAAAATGAAAACCAACGTCTGCGTAGTCAGGTAGATAAGGTGTTGCAGATAGCTACGCTCACTCCTCGCAAGGTACATGTGAAATTAGAAAAGATTAATATCCATGATATCATTACAAAGGCCGCAGGGGCATTTAAAATTTCACTAGAAGAAGATGGAGGTGAAATCATCACTTCATTGAATGCAACAAGAGCTTTCATCAATGGTGATGTGGTGCATATCACCAATGTAATATACAATTTGGTGGACAATGCGCGTAAATACACAGAAGATACTCCAAAAATAGAAATCAGTACAAGCAACGTAAAGGGCAATATTATCATCAAGGTAAAAGACAACGGTGTCGGTATCGCGCAAAGTCACCTTGGGATGATTTTTGATAAATTTTATCGCGTGCCCACCGGAAACCTGCACAACGTGAAGGGGTTCGGTCTCGGGTTGTTTTATGTGAATACAATAATGAAAGCACACGGAGCAAGAATCAACGTAGAGAGCAAGATTGGTAAGGGAAGTACGTTCACGCTTCGTTTTAAAAACTCAGAATAATGGAAGAAAACAAAAATAACGGTCCAAAAATTTTACTCGTCGAAGACGACATGAACCTTGGATTTGTCATTCAAGATTCATTGAAAATGGAAGGCTTCAAAGTGCATTTGTGCAAAGATGGCAAGGAAGGCCTCCTTCAATTTAATAAAGACAAATATGACTTGTGCCTCCTTGATGTGATGATGCCCAAGAAAGATGGATTCAGCCTTGCGGAAGACATTCGCAAAACAGACATCGACGTTCCAATTGTATTCCTTACCGCCCGCGATATGGCCGAGGATAAAATCCAAGGTTTCAAACTCGGCGCCGACGATTATATCACCAAGCCTTTTAGTAGCGAAGAACTAGTGCTACGAATCAAGGCCATTCTAAAGAGAAATCCCAATTTTAAAGAGTCTCCTAAAGACAAATCAAAATATCAAATTGGCAATTATCAATTTGACTTTCCTAATTATGAATTGAAAATAGGGGATGACAAAAAGAAATTGACCAAGAAAGAAGCAGAATTGCTGAAGCTCCTTTGCGAACACCAAGACCAAGTGCTCGAACGCGAATTGATCGCTAACATGATTTGGGGAGACGACTCGTATTTCGTTGGTCGCAGCATGGATGTATTTATTACTAAGCTCCGCAAATACCTTAGCGACGATCCAACGCTAGCTATCGTAAACGTGCACGGAGTGGGCTTCCGATTGGAAGTGAGAACGTAATTTTTTTTACTCTTTTGGAATCACAATGCGGTAACGAGAGTTGCCAAGACGCGGGAAGGTAATGTCTAAATCCGCATCATTTGCCAAATCTTTTATCAAAGGCAATCCCATGGAATTGCCAAGCAATTTTTTTTCAAAATCAAAACCTGTCCCTGTATCGCCAACCGTTAGAATGGCTGATTCATCGGTGTTTTGAAGGCGAATGAACATTCGGTTTTCATTGGATTCTGATACCGCATATTTGAAGGCGTTAATCATAATTTCGCTCACAATCAGTCCCACGTGTGTAGCCGTTTTGGTGGCTATCTCTGCATTGACTTCAGGTATTTCAATATCAAACCGCCCTTTCAGTGAGGTGTGCGAATTTTGATATTGTTCTGCCAACTCTTCGATGTACTCCGTGATATTGATCAGAGTCGCATTATTGGATCGCATGAGCAACTCATGGATTTTCAAAATAGAAAAAATCTGCTGCTCGTATTCTTCGATAAATGCGTCTATGGTTCCGTTTTCACTGTTTTGTTTGGCAATGCGAATGAGGCCTAGTAAAATCGAGAAGTTATTTTTTACACGGTGATTGATCTCTTTAATGAGTCGCTCCTTTTCGGCAATACCCAATTCTAGTTGATGCTGAAGCGCTCTTCGTTGGCGGGCTTCCAGATTGCTGGCGAAGACAAGGGATACGCTGAAAGCAAAGGCCTGATCTTTTGATGTAAATACTTTGCGTTCACCAGTTTTTTCAAAACACATCACCCCAACAAGCTCGCCACTGATGCGTAAGGGGATGTCCATGAGACTATACACTTCCAAAGGAATGTTGTAATCGGGATTCAATTCTGAGGTCTTCTCGTCGGTGACAACATTTTCTACCAGTAGAATCTTATTCTCTTCAATGGCCTTGAAATAGGTGGGGAATTTAGCTTTATCGAGGCTGGTGTTTTTATCGAATGACTTGGTGCGGCGATCATATTCTCCCATCGACACCAGTTTATCCTTATCTGCGTTAAAAAGCCAGACGCTCATCCGCTCGATGCGCAAGGTGGTGGTGAGTCTGCGCGCAAATTCTAACATCATTTCGTCAATATCATCGCGTTTCAAATAATGAATGCGCGAGATGCTATCCAATTCCTGTATAAGATCGATGCTGTAGTCCATGATGAGGAAGTTATTGAAGTTGGTAGCGAGCAGTCAAAACTAAGGTTATGTCGAATGTACAAAATATTTAACCTTATTTTCATTTATGACATAAATATTCATCGTAATATTGCGATGAATAATTTTTACCACATGGGTTTAGCGAAAACAGAACAGTTTACCGCGGAAGAAAATAGAATGGCTTCCATAGCAAAGGCACTCGCGCATCCCGCGCGCATCGCCATTCTCAAGGTGCTCATCCAAAAGAAAGCATGCATCTGCGGGGATATCGTAGACGAATTGCCCTTGTCTCAAAGCACCGTGTCGCAACACCTCAAGGAGTTAAAAGAAGCCCGATTGATAAAGGGAGATATCGAAGGAGTGAAGGTCTGCTATTGCATCGACGGCGATAATTGGGCTGCCGCACAATCACTATTACAAGAATTTTTTGAATCCAAAGTCATCACCAACACCAAGTGTTGCTAAAAAATTATCATTATGAAATTATCTCAAGTCAAATCAGCATTGGAAAATTTACAAGATGTGAATTTTCAACTCCCTTCTGGGGAACTTGTGCCAGCTCACTTTCACGTGACAGAAGTGGGGGAGGTCACCAAACATTTTATTGATTGCGGAGGCACTGTGCGTCATGAAAAGGTGGCCAACTTCCAACTCTGGGAAGCGAATGATTACGATCACCGCATCAAACCTCAAAAGCTTCAAAGCATCATTTCGCTATCCGAACGAACGCTCGGTTTGGGTGATTTGGAAGTAGAAGTGGAATATCAATCTTCTACCATTGGAAAGTACGATCTTGATTTTGATGGTCAGAATTTTCTTTTGGTAAATAAATTTACCAATTGCCTCGCTCAGGATAAATGCGGTATTCCTGCGGAAAAACTGAAGGTAAATCTTGTTGACCTAACCGTTGAAACGGCAGCTCCATCGTGCAAACCGGGCTCAGGCTGTTGCTAAAATAATTTATGGAGTACAGGAAATATTTTGGGGAAATAGTGGGCACGTTTGCCCTCATTTTCTGCGGTACTGGCGCCATTGTTATCAATCAAGAGTCTGGTGGCGCGATCACCCACCTCGGCATCGCTATTACATTTGGATTGATTGTGGCCTCCATGATTTTCGCTCTAGGCGACGTTTCTGGAGCACATCTCAATCCCGCGGTCACGCTGAGCTTCGCTGTTAAAAAGCGCTTTCCTTGGAAGCGCGTGACTCCATATATCATCGCTCAAGCGTTCGGTGCATTTGCCGCAACTGTTACACTTCATTTTTTATTTCCGAATAATAATACACTCGGCGCCACCATTCCTTCTGGTAGTCAAGCTCAATCCTTTATTCTTGAGGTTATCCTTACGTTGATTTTAGTAATGGTGATTTTTAACGTCACCACAGGCGCCAAAGAAAAAGGCCTTACCGCTGCGATTGCTATCGGTGGAGTAGTGGGACTCGAGGCCTTATTCGCAGGTCCTATCTGCGGCGCTTCCATGAATCCCATCCGATCCATCAGCCCAGCTATCGTGAGCGGTCACACGGAGTCGTTATGGATCTATATCACCGCGCCCACGATCGGCGCCCTTCTCGGAGTTTTCATTCACAATCTTCTTTATCCAAAATCCAATGTACCCATCGATTAAAAACTTCTGCGACCAACTAATAGCGCAGTTTGATGAGATTTCACTTGAAAGAAAAGAACTTCTTGAAAAAGTAAGTGCTTTTATTACCAAAAAGAAAGTTGCTGGACTTGACATACAACTGGTGTACATCTGCACGCACAATTCGCGCCGCAGTCACTTCGGTCAGGTTTGGGCCAACGTTGCCGCAGATTTTTTTCATATAGAAAACGTTTCCACTTTTAGTGGAGGCACAGAGGCCACTGCTTTTAATCCCAACGCGATCAATGCTCTCCACCGTGTTGGCTTTGATATTTCAACGATTGAAGAAAGAAGCAATCCCGTTTATCGCGTTGCCCACAGCGACACATATGCACCTTCGATTTGTTTTTCAAAAGTGTATGATGACGTAGCAAATCCGCAAGCGGGTTATGCTGCCATCATGACGTGCAGTGACGCTGAGGAAAATTGTCCTTTTATTCCGGGGGTTGAATTGCGCATTGGCACTACATACGACGATCCGAAGGCTTTTGACAATACACCTTTTCAAGATGCTAAATACGATGAGCGCTGCCGCCAGATTGCGTTGGAGACATTTTATGTTTTTAGTAAAATTTCGTAGTCATGAAAATGAAATTCATGTTGCTTTTGTGTGTGATAATTTCAAACTTACACCTCAGCGCTCAGAATATCAATTATTTCGGCTTATTCCCAACGATTGATCACGGCGGTAAATTATCAAATCGCTGGTCTTATAATGTCTATCTCTTCGATGCGATTAAGCCTTACACTTCAACAGAAAATAGTTTCCGCGACGAGTCACGTTCATTTTATATCTACGGAGAAGGCGGCATTTCTTATCAGTTGACGCCAAAACTGTCTATTACTGGCGCATACGTTTTCGAGCGTCAGAACCCCTTTAAAGACTACTGGCGCAACGAACATCGTGCGTTTCAACAGCTCACTTATAAAACTCAAGTTGGAAAAGGGGAGGGAAAGCTTCGTCTACGATTTGATGAGCGATTCAAGCGTCTCTTCTTTGAAGATAAAGCCAGCTTTTCTCATCGCGCTCGTGCATTAGCTGGTTATAAAAGAAAAATACTCAATGATAAATACTACCTCATGATGTATTCGGAGTTTTTCTTCAATACCACAGAGGGATCTAACAATTTTTTCGAAGAAAATTGGAGTGCTTTTCAATTGGGCATTCCCATAAACGATTGGTCTTCGTTAGAAGTCGGACCGCTCTATGTAGGCTGGATTAATAACGCTCAAAAGGACTGGTTGCATCAGTTTTATTTACAGATCACCTGGGCCACAAGCTTGGATTTTTCGAAGAAAGGTTGAGAGATCTGCAGGCGGGTAGACATCAAAACCTAATACGCGTACAGCACCAAAACCTAACGAAAGCACGGTTTCAAAAAACAAAAAAAACCGGCTTCATCAAATTGTATTTGACAAAGCCGGTGTGTACCCCGGGCGGGACTTGAACCCGCACGACCGTTTCGGGTCACAGGATTTTCTTACCATCTACGTTTTTCAACGCTTCCTAAAAAGGAATTTGTGGTCTGGACTTTCTCTTTACCATAGCATTTCTGCATTAGGTACTGCCTGTTAAGTCTCTACACCTTTCCCGAAAATTTCGGGACTTGGCTCGGGATTACCTGGCCACTCGCATGGCACGGGCTTCCCCGAATTTAAGCAGTTCTACTTCTCTGATTTCTCAAAGAGCACTCAAATTTTTTCTTTTAACATTCTTTCCTCGATATGTTTCAGTTTGGCTATGACAGTTTGGACAGAGCAATCTTAAATTTTCTAATCGATGATTATTACGATTACCATCGATATGATCTAATTCAAGGTTTAACTTTTTTCCATTCCACTCATTTATGCCACAAACGAAGCACTTATGATCGAGAATGCGAGATTGAATGAGTCTTCTTTTAAGTTTGTAAGTTTGAAAATGAGGCACGTTACCATTTAGAATTTCATCTG
>JBILSZ010000048.1:0-20595 GCA_044371755.1 Flavobacteriales bacterium
TGGAAAATGCCAACGACTGGAATTTATCGCGCTCACGTTTTTGGGGAATACCACTTCCTATCTGGAGAACAGAAGATGGACATGAGGAAATATGCATAGGAAGTTTAGAACAACTCAAGTCCGAAATGGACAAGTCAGTGGCTGCTGGATTTATGACAGCAAATCCATTGAATGATTTCAAACCGAATGATCATTCAGTCGAGAATTATGCATCTTTCGATTTACACAAACCATACGTTGATGACTTCATTTTAGTCTCTTCAAAAGGTGAAAAAATGACGCGCGAATCGGACCTCATTGACGTTTGGTTTGATAGTGGTGCAATGCCATACGCTCAACTCCATTATCCTTTTGAAAACAAAGAATTAGTAGATAATAAAAAATTCTTTCCAGCCGACTTCATCGCTGAAGGAGTGGACCAAACACGTGGATGGTTCTATACCTTGCATGCAATCGCTACTATGTGCTTTGACAGTGTTGCGTTTAAAAATGTTGTGTCCAACGGTTTGGTTTTGGATAAAAATGGGAATAAAATGTCCAAGAGATTGGGCAACGCTATTGATCCATTTGAAACAATTGCAAAGTATGGTCCCGATGCCACACGTTGGTATATGATCACCAATGCGCAACCTTGGGATAATCTTAAGTTCGATATAGATGGCATCGCAGAGGTACAGAGAAAGTTCTTTGGTACTCTTTTCAATACGTACAATTTCTTTGCGATTTATGCAAACATTGATCAATACGCATATAGTGTTGAGAATTCAACGGCGTTGAACGAACGCCCTGAATTAGATCAGTGGGTAATCTCTCGTCTTAATTCTTTGATCAGCGAGGTGAAGGAAAACATGGATGACTATAATCCAACACCCGCAGCACGAGCCATCGAGGAGTTTGTTGACGAACATCTTAGCAATTGGTACGTGCGACTCGCAAGAAAAAGATTCTGGCATGGAGAGTTGACCGCTGATAAAAAGGCAGCCTACGATACACTCTTCGAATGTCTTGATGGAGTTGCCAAATTGATGAGTCCATTCTCACCATTCTTTGCGGATTGGTTGTTCAAACAATTGAATCAAACAGATACGGAGTCTGTTCACCTTGCCGATTTGCCTGTCACGGCGAATGACAAAATCAACAAGACTCTAGAAGAGCGAATGGAATTGGCGCAGAAGATTTCATCGATGGTGTTATCTATTCGTAAGAAGGAAAATATCCGAGTAAGACAGCCGCTTGCTGCCATCAGAATTCCCGTGCTCGATGATGTAATTAAAAATAAAATTGAAGCGGTCAGCGATTTAATTCTCTCCGAAGTGAACGTTAAGTCAATGGAATTTGTTGATGAGTCGCAAGCACAAATTGTAAAGCAACTGAAGTTGAATTTTAAAACACTTGGAAAGAAGTGTGGCAAGTACATGAAAGAACTGCAACTTTTTGCACAAGAGAATGGACAGGAAATTATTCATTCAATAGAAACAAAAGGTGCGTTTTCATATCCAACTGCAGAAGGGAATATCGAGCTAATTGAAGAGGACGTTGAAATCATTCCGGTGGACATTCCCGGCTGGAAGGTGACCAACACAGGATCACTCACAGTGGCGCTTGATGTGACCATTACAGAAGAATTAAAAAGCGAAGGATACGCTCGAGAATTTGTGAATAGAATCCAAAACCTACGAAAAGAGTCAGGTTTGGATGTGACAGATAAAATTAGTGTGAAGATTTTATCGAATGTGGGACTAAATCAAGCAATTGAATCAAATTCAGAATATATTCGCGCGCAAGTCTTGGCGGGTGAATTGATCGTGGCAGATCAGTTACCAGATGGACAAGCCGTGGAAATTGAAGAGGGTCTTACAACACTTATTCAAATCCAAAAATTGAATTAGAATTATGGCAAAAAAGAAAGAAACAGCTCAAGAGAGCACGAAGCCAGAGGCAACAAGATATTCCGACAAAGACCTTTTGGAATTTCAGGAATTGATTCACGGAAAACTCGCTCAGGCGAAGTCCGACTTAGACGAGCTGCGTCAGTCTCTTTCACATGAAGGTGACAATAGCACCGACGATACTTCACCAACTTTCAAAATGATGGAAGATGGTAATGATACCATGAGCCGGGAAGAAGTGGCACAGCTTGCTGCACGCCAAGAAAAGTTCATTCAAGCTTTGGAAAATGCATTGCTTCGCATCAAGAATAAAACCTATGGAGTGTGTCGAGTTACCGGTAAACTAATTCCGAAGGAGCGATTGAGACTCGTTCCCCACGCCACATTGAGCATCGAAGCTAAAAACATGCAGGGATAACATTTCTACTCTTGAAGAAAGCCCTGTTTACCATATTAGGCGTTTTATTGTTTGATCAAATCCTGAAAATTTGGGTCAAATTAAGCTTTCATTATGGTGAAAGTGTAACCCTCATTCCAGGCTGGTTTGATCTGCAATTTGTTGAAAATCCGGGCATGGCTTTCGGCTGGATGTTGCCTGGCAATGCAGGGAAATTAACCTTAAGTATTTTCAGAATTTTGGTAGTTTCTGGAATAGGGTATTACCTCTGGAAGCTCATCAAACAAAAGGCACACTCAGGCTATATTATTTGTGTTTCTCTGATTGTGGCTGGCGCTCTGGGAAATATTATTGATTCCGCCGTCTACGGAGTCTTATTCGACCGCGGCTCCACATTCGACCCTGATATTCAAGACTATACAATGTATTTTGGAAAGGCCCAGTTAGGTGGCAATGGCTACGCACCACCATTGATGGGTAATGTGGTAGATATGTTTCATTTTGATAAAACAATAACTTGGAATGGCAATACCATCGAGCTCTTTCCTCCAGTGTTTAATGTTGCAGATTCCGCCATTACCGTAGGCATCATTATCATTCTTCTTTTCCAAAAAAGATTTTTCGAAAACCTAGATAAATCAAAAGAAGAAAAGGCTTCCGATGAAACGACCATAACCATAAATCACGAAGCTTAATCCCAAATTCTAGCTTCTTGAAGTTCTATTTTTTCTTTGAAAAATATCTTCGTACTCTTCTCAAAGGAGTCGGTAAAATCTGAGATGAAAAATTGATAAACACCATTTTCTTCAGAGGCGTTCAATAGTCTTGTAGATTCCAATTCCATCTTTACAGCCTGCGCCACCACTCGCGCACTATCAATGATTTCGATTTTCTTTTTGTAAAAAGATTCAACTTCTTTTTTGATCAATGGATAGTGAGTGCATCCAAGAATCAACGCATCGATGCCTTTGAAACTTGGTTTTGATAAATAACTATTGATGATGGTTTGAGAAATACTATTATTAAAATATCCCTCTTCAATCATTGGTGCGAGTAGGGGAGTGGCGTTCGAAAGGACTTTTAACTTCTTATTGAGTTTCTCTATTCGATTTACATAAATCCGAGATTGAATAGTACCCTTGGTGCCAATCACTCCAATTTTTCCTTCCGCATAATGTTCCGATGTATAAAGAGCTACAGGATCCACAACATTGATTACAGGAATCTTTGGTCCACATACATCTTGCACGGTTTTATAAGCATGAGCAGATGCTGTGTTACATGCAATCACAATTGCTTTGCATTTTTTTTCAATTAAAAAACTAGCAATACGCGCTGCATAGTGACGAATGCTCTCAGGTGATTTGTCGCCATATGGCAAGTGGGCGGTGTCGCCAAAATATATGAATGACTCTTGGGGCAAAAGGCTTTTTATTGCGCTCGCCACAGTAAGCCCTCCGATACCGGAGTCAAAAATCCCAATCGGACGTTCGGAAGATTTCATAGAAGCAAAGAAAAAAAAATCCCGTCACAATAGACGGGATTTTTGAAGGTATTTACAAATGCAAGGGCATTATTATTTCGGAGTCGTAGGCGCAGTCGCTGGGATAGCGAGCTTCGTCTTAGTTAGCGGAAGAATATCTTCACCACCAGTGTACAGAAGAACGCCAACTGAACTATCAATGATGTAAGTAAAGCCATTTTCCTTAGCTACATCTTCGATAGCCTTTGCAGCTTTATCGATGATTGGCTGATAAAGAGTCGCTTGTTGCTTTTGCAAGTCCTCAGAAGCAGTCTGCTCAAATTGTGCAATCTGTTGTTCTTTGTCTTGAATTGCTTTTACTTTCGATTGCAAAATTGCTTCAGGCCATACTTTTTGATTGGTTTGAGCTTCTTGTACCATTTGGTTGTACTCTTGCTCCATAGCTTGATAAGCAGTGGCGTATTCTTGTTGAATTCCGGCAAGCTTCTTTTCTACCTCTGCTGTTTCGGGCATTGCTTTTATCAAAGCGGTACGGTCTATGTGCCCTATCTTTTGAGCAAAAGCGAGAGTGCTCATAAAAACCACAACAGACATTAAAATTAATTTCTTCATTTTTTAAAGGTTAACGTTTCTAAATACTATTTACGCAATCGCGTATTCAAAAGTAAGACCAAAAATTCAATTCATCACTTTCCACCACCTTTTGGAGATGTTTTTTCCCCACCCTTAGGAGCCGTTTTGCCACCTTCTGCCTGCTTGCCACCGCTTGAACCACCCTTAGAATCTTCTTCGGTATCTTCTTCATCACCACCTTGCTCGTCCAATACATCGCCAGGTTTCAGTCCCATTTTACGCAATACTTTGTCGCTCACATCATGTTTGGGGTTGGTATAGAGCATATTGCTTTGATTGGCCTTGTCAAAAATAACCATCAATGCGCTTTGGCTTGCCACGTCTTTGATGGCTTCGTAGATCTGTTCTTGAATGGGTTTGATCAATTCTTCGCGCTTTTGAAACAATTCGCCACCTACACCAAATTTTTGCTTCTGAAGTTCTTTTGCTTCCTTTCTTTTCTCATCGATTTCTTCAGAACGCTTTTGGCGCATGTCTTCGGTTAAAAGAATTTTTTCTGCTTGATATGCTTTTTCAAGTTTCTCTATGGTTTCATACTTGGCTTCAATTTCTTTTTGCCATGTATCGCTCATTTTATTGATTTGCTTTTGAGCTTCTTGATACTCTGGAATATGGCTCAATATGTACTTGGAATCGACATATCCAAATTTCTGAGCATCCACTTGAATGCCTAAGAAAATAAATGCTGTAAGGGTTAAAATGATGTTTTTCATAAAAACGAATTTATTATAATTCTCCAAGGTTCATACCGATTGAGAAGTGAAACTGCCCGCGCGCCATCTGTGGTGCTGTGTCCAAATCATCCAATCTCCATCCATAGTCAAAGCCTAAAAGACCAAACATAGGAAGGAATATTCTCAAGCCCATACCCGCAGAGCGATACAAATTGAAAGGATTAAAATCTCTGAAATCTTCCCATGTGCGGCCCGCCTCCAAGAAAGTAAGCGCATAAATGGTTGCACTTGGATTGGTTGATAGCGGGAAACGCAATTCAGTGCCATACTTCGCGATAATAGGCGCACCCACTCGGTCGCTAGGCTTAGTGAGCGACAAATCATCATACCCTCTCAAATTCACAATTTCTCTACCATCCAACAAGAATCCACTCAAGAAAACACCACCGAGATAGAATCGCTCAAAAGGCGATTCCCCTAGGCGTTGATTGTATGTGCCCAAAAATCCAAAACCAACGCTGGTGTTCAATACCAATTTATGCGTCTTATGTTTATTCAAAGCAGTATACCAATTCGCGGTGAATTTTACTTTGTAATATTCTACCCAATCAAAACGATCCTGATCAGGCATATCATCAAAATCATATTCTTTACCAAATACTTCTGCACCAATCAAGGTATAAGGAAGTGTAGCCTTGGTGCTCAATGTGATTTTCGATCCCCACGTTGGATAAATTGGCTCACTCACCGAGTTTCTTTCTAGCGTGAAGGTACTAGCCAAGTTATTCGAAAAACCTTCACTAAAACTAAAGAACGATCCAAAGCGGTTCAAGTCAAAGTGCTGGTACTGCACACCTGCATAGAATACAAACCAATCGTCAGGTCGCTTCCAGCGCTGGCCAAAACTCACGGTAGCTCCCGTAATGTTCAAAGACTGTCTTGCTGGATTAGGCACACCGTCGCTAATGAATTTTCGCTGTCCATTCGTCTGTACAGAATGATAAGCAGAGATAGTAAGTGAATTAGGTTTCTTACCTCCGAGCCACGGCTCCGTAAACGATAAATTATAGGACTGGAAAAATAATCCATTCGAGGTAGCCTGAATGCTCAATCGCTGGCCATCTCCGGATGGTAAAGGTGTCCATTCATTAAACTTAAAGAATTTGCGCATCGAGAAATTCGTAAAGCTCAATCCTAAAGAGCCCACTACACGGCCACCGCCCCAACCTCCAGAAAGTTGAATTTGATCACTCGGTTTTTCTTCTACCACATACGTCAAATCTACCAAGCCCTCCTCCGGACGCTCATTGGTTTGAATGTCCATAGCCTCTCCATTAAAATATCCTAGCGCCATCAATTCACGCTGCGAACGCATGAGGTCACTTCTATTGAACAAATCGCCAGGTCGCGTCTTAATTTCACGATATACTACTTTGTCATTCGTCTTTGTGTTTCCCATTACTCTCACGTCACCAATTCTATATTGACGTCCTTCTTCCATTCGAATTTCAACATCAATACTATCTGGAAAAATAATCGTCTCCACTGGGAATGCATAGAAATTCAAATAGCCATCATCGGTGTACAAACTCGAAATATCACGTCCGTTTTGGTTAAAGCTAATTCGAGTCGATAGCAATTCAAGATCATAAACATCACCTTTATTGATGTTCAACACACTGTCCAAAGTACTAGTGCGATATTTCACATTACCTGCGAAAGTGATATTTCTAAAGTAGAATTTACGGTCCTCTTCTATTTTCATCTTGATTCCGATGCGCTCCGCATTGATTACATAAACGCTATCGTAAACAATCTTAGCATTGCGATATCCTTCCTTGTTGTATTTCGCGAGTATTGCTCTCTTGTCGTCGGCATACTCACTTTCAATATATTTTGAAGATTTAAATACTCTGAAAAAATTGCGCTGTTTTGTATTCTTCATCGCGCGACGAATCTTTTTCTCTGGCATTTGAGAGACTCCGTCAAATTGAATTCGCTCAATTTTCACGCGGTTTCCATGGTCGATGTCGAATACTAATTTTACGCTATTGGTAATTAGCTCATCAGGCATTTCAATGACGTTGATTTTCGCATTGTAAAAACCTTTTTCCATGTAATACTTACGAATGGTGTTGACTGCGTTTGATTTGAGGTTTTCGTTACAAACAACACCGGTACGGATATCAAGCTTTTCGCGGATACTTTCAGCCGCAGATTTTTTAATACCATCAAAAGAATAACGCGCCACGCGGGGCATTTCTTCTAGCTCTATCAGCAAATAGGCATCTTGGCCTCTGAACTCAGCTACCGAAATAGAAATATTGGTGAATAATTTTTGCTTCCAAAGTTTGCGAATGGCATCCGTGATTTCATCGCCCGGTATCATAATTTCCTGGCCCTCTTGCAATCCACTGAAAAGTTTGATGGCCTGCACATCGGCGTACTTAGCGCCCATCACGCTGATACCCGCTATGCGGTATGCTTTTGGTTCTTTATAGCTTACCCCATTTCCAATGAGCGTTTGTGCCTCAAACTTAGCGGGCACTAACGCAAAGCTCAATAAAGCAATGACTAATTTTATAACGATTCCGCTCCATCGAGCGGCTTGGGGTGTCTTCATTTCTTCTTCTCTATTGCTTTTCAGAAAATACATTGTTGCCTGCGTTGAGTTGCTCCGATGTTTTTCCGAAACGGCGTTCACGCGATTGATAATCGCAAATGGCTTTGTAAAAATCTTCCTCATTGAAATCGGGCCAAAGGGTTTCGGTAAAATGTAACTCTGCATAGGCGATTTGCCATAGCAAAAAGTTACTAATCCGCTTTTCCCCGCTCGTACGAATGAGCAATTCAGGATCTGGATAATCCTTGGTAGTTAAATATGAATCAACCAATGCGTCGGTTATTTCCGAAGCATCGATGTGCTCATTGATTATTTTTTTAATGGCTTCAGTGAGTTCCCAACGAGCGCTATAGCTGAGAGCCAAAATGAGATTGAGGCGGTCATTTTTTGCTGTTCGCTCCATTCCATTTTTCAATTCCAGCTGACAAGATTCGGGAAGGGACTGCGTGTCACCTATAGTGTGTAGACGAACTTCATTTTTATTCAACTCCTCAATCTCTTCCACAATCGTATGCACTAGCAAATTCATCAGTGCATCCACCTCTTCTTTTGGTCTGTTCCAGTTTTCGGTGCTAAAGGCATAAAGCGTTAGAAATTTAACGCCAGCCTTGGTTGCCGCTTTCACAGAAGCTCGTACAGCTTCGACTCCATTGAAATGTCCAAATATCCTTTCCTTCCCTTGACTTTTTGCCCAACGTCCGTTACCATCCATAATGATGGCCACGTGCTGAGGCACATTTTCCTTATCTATTTGATCAAAATAACTCATTTCAAGGTATAAGCACAATGGTTTAGGACGCGCAAAGGTACGATTTTCAAGGCATTTTTATGCTACCATTCCAACAAGATGTCGCTTTTTTGTCAATTCTAATATTCAGAGATGCGAGAGCGAAGAAATAGAGATCTTTTCGTCCCGGATCCCCTCGTTGCACTCCCGTATTGGTGCCGTCGGGCAACACAGGCTGAAGGCTTTGATCTGCCAAAGTAGAGGAGGCCAGTCCACTCTCATCTAACAAGAATTCTGGATCAACATAAGTTCCAGAGATGTCGTCAAAATAGTCGGTAAATGTGCGACGAACGCCCCATTCCATGGAGAAACCAAATATTTTCCAAATATTTACTTTCACCCCAACACCTAGCGGAATAGCAAAAACATTGGTGGCATACTTCGCATCTCCTTCCGAAGTGCCCTGCCCTTCCGTACCTAGGGGTTGTGTTTCATACCAAATACCATTATAATTGGCCTGAGGACGCATGCTGGTGTAAGACAAACCCATAAATAAATAAGGGCTAATCCAGTCTTCACTACCAATTTGATATTGAAAATAATTAAGCTCTATTTGAAGACTGCTCTCAATGAACTGATTGCGAAAGTGGAGGTTGCGGTTTTTATTCCAAGGATCTGAACTATTGTTGTCATATGCCTCTACATGGCCATAAAGCACAGAGGCTTTGGCGGTCCAACGCTTATTGAAATTATTTCTGAATGAAATCCCACCACCCAGCTTCAGATCCGTTCCAAAGTGTCGGTAAGGATTTAGTTCACCCAAATAGTAAGAGGTACCCACAATGAGTCCAATTTCCTTACTTCGCTCATACTTTCCTGATTGCGAATGAGAATAAAGACTTGAAATACAAATAAATAAAATTAAAAGGCGGGCTATCATCGCGTGTCTATCGGTGAATTATCAATTTTATTGTGCTGGAGTCAAAGATAATCCCTTGAATCAGTTTCTTTTATCGAGTCCCCATCCCATTTTATTACGGATGGTGTTGAAAAAGTTTTGTCCTTCCAAGCTTACTAGATTCATTTCGAAGCGCGCCTTTTTGAGCTCAATCTCCGTTTCCGGACCGATGTCATAGGAGCGGCTATCGACTGTGATCACAAATGCTTTGGAGCGGCCTTCCGCACGCAGGGTTACTTTGTTGGAATTAGGTAAAATAATGGGGCGCATGGTCAAGTTGTGAGGAGCGATAGGCGTCAAAATGATGTTGTTGCTATCGGGTGCCACGATTGGTCCGCCACAACTTAGGCTGTAAGCTGTGGAACCCGTGGGAGTCGCTACAATTAAACCATCTGCCCAAAATGTACATACATATTGGTCATTCACCATCGCCTGCACCGAGATCATGCTGCCTCGGTCCTTGTTGAGTAATGTAATATCATTCAACGCATAAGGAAACTCATTGATGGGCTCACCATTGCAGGTGACTTCAATTAGTGCACGTTTGTCGAGAGAAAAATTACCATTGATCAATGCTTCAATTGCATTTTCAATTTCCCCCACATCTACCAAAGAAAGAAATCCAAGACGACCGGTATTGACACCCAAAACGGGAATGCCCGAGTCCCGTATAAATGCCGCTGTGTCCAGCAAAGTGCCATCGCCTCCTACACTGATGAGAAAATTACTATCAGCGATCTCCCCATGATGCTCAAACTCACCAATACGGTCGTTGAGCGCAATGGAATTTTCTAAAAAATTTTTAAAAGGCTTGTAGATTACAATCTGCACGCCTCGTCGAACCAACGAATCGATTAGATACTGAACGTGTCGCGTGAATTCAGGGTCAAACTTTTTACCGTATACACAAAATTTCATGGAAGTCCCGACTTTCGAATTAGTTGCGAAAGTACGAGATTAAATATTGAGATAGCGCATCAATTCTTCATAGCGCTTTTTTAAGTCTTCTGTGTATTCGGGCTCTTGATAACTTGCCTTGATAGAATATCCAAATCTTCCAAAGCTTTGTAGAATGGCGTTAAGGTCTGGTTCGCTTACTTTAAGGTTTACTTCAATCATACCATTATCACCAGGGTTTACAGAAGTGCTTAGAATTTTCGCATCATTTTCTTCCACGATACGGGCGACTTGCTGGAGGCTATAGTCGTTTTCATTCATCTCTAATACAATGATGCCGCCGCGGCTTTGAGCGCCTTGCATTTGAGAAAGTTTTTCTACCAAGTCCTCAAGAGTGATGCAGCCAATGTAGTTTTTTTCATTGTCCACAACAGGAATTACAGTGAGGTGAAATTCGCCAGCAGATTTTAGTACTTCTAGAATGTGCTCGTGAGGCTCGACACTGCCATCGATGAGGTTTCCGTATTGTAAATTGGCATCGCTAACGCTCTCCGAAGCAGCCATCATAGCCGTCTCCGAAGCCATCCCTATGTATTTGCCATTCTCAACCACTGGGAGATGAGCCACTCTGAACTCATCCATCAGGTTGAGTGCCTCCACTGGATCCTCTGAAGGAAGCAGGGTAGGTATCTCGGGACTGATTATGTTCTGTGCTATGATCAATTTTTTAGGGTGTTAGGTTCCTATTTTCTTTTTTACATCGGGCGTTTTTGTTACCCTACCATTTTATACCGCCAATGATAAAAAATGGTTCACGTTTGTTGATATAAATATTGAGCCAAAAATTGCAGGTTATGAACGTACAGCCAAGCCAAATAGTTTAGAGTTTTGCACAGAATAAGTTTCATTAATAACAAATAGACCGCGAATGACCAAGCTGAGTGTGAATATCAATAAGATAGCTACGATTAGAAACGCCAGAGGAGGTAATACTCCCGACGTAATCAAAACTGCTGCCGACATCGAGCGCTTCGGTGCAGAGGGCATTACTGTGCATCCGCGCCCCGACGAGCGCCACATTCGTTACCAAGATGTCAGAGATTTAAAGAAAATTGTGACTACAGAATTTAACATAGAAGGATACCCTGACGAAAAGTTTCTTGAATTGGTTTGTGAAGTAATACCACACCAAGTCACCCTCGTGCCCGACCCTCCAGGAGTGCTCACAAGTAATGCTGGTTGGGACACTATTACACATAAGGAATTACTGAAAGAAATCACCAAGCGCCTGAAAGGTCTGGGAATGCGTGTGAGCATTTTCGTTGATCCAGTTGTCGAAATGGTGGAGCATGCCGCAGAGACCGGCACCGATCGCATCGAACTTTATACAGAGGCTTATGCTTCAGGGTATGCAAAAGACAGAACAGCTGCCATTGCACCTTTTGTAAAAGCCGCAGAGGCTGCTTCCAGAGTAGGATTAGGCATCAACGCAGGACACGATTTGTCGCTCGAAAACCTTCGTTTTTTTCATCAAAATATCCCCAATCTTCTAGAGGTTTCTATCGGTCACGCTCTTATTAGCGATGCGTTATATTTTGGTTTGGAAAATACAGTGGCGCTATACAAACGCGAATTGAAGTACCATGAATTTACACTTTAGAAAAATAGGAGAGGGGCAACCCCTGATCATATTGCACGGCCTTTTTGGCAGTAGCGACAATTGGCAGACACACGCAAAAAAATTCGCCGAAAATTTTACCGTTTACCTCGTCGATCAGCGCAATCATGGCCATTCACCTCACCACGATGAGATGAATTATGACGTGATGGCTGATGATCTTTTAGAATTAATTGCTGCGGAAGGACTGCGTGATGTGATTCTCCTTGGCCATAGTATGGGCGGAAAGACTGTGATGCGCTTCGCACAAAAAAACAGTTTCCTAGTAGATAGAATGATTGTGGTCGATATGGGCATCAAACAATACCGTCCCCATCACGATTTGATTTTTCAAGGATTATTTCATGTGGACGTGGATCATATAAAGTCAAGAAAAGAAGCGGAGGAACGACTTACTCAATTTGTCACCGAATCTTCTACCGTGCAGTTTTTGATGAAAAATCTTTATTGGAAAACACCAGGACAACTCGCTTGGCGATTCAATTTGGATGTTTTGAATAAAGAGATCAATTCCATTTTGGCAGCGATGCCCGAAGAACAAATTGATACACCCACATTGATGCTTACAGGCGGACAGAGCGGATATGTGCCCTCTAAAGATTTTGAATCTATCACCGCGTTGATCCCGAATGCGGAGTTCAAGACAATTGAGTCTGCTGGGCATTGGGTCCATGCTGAGGCTCCGGCAGCGTTCATAGAGGCCGTTGAAACTTATTTACTATGATTTAAGTCCTGTTTTTCTGAGAAAAAGCGTTTAGATTTGCACTTCACGAAACTTTCAACACTACTATGGCTTACGATAAAAAAATTCTCGTTCCTACGGACTTCACCAAGGTGAGCGACAATGCGCTCGGGCATGCACTTTTGATGGGCAATACCATCAACGCCGAGATTCATGTGATTCACATTATTGATAATAAAAAAAATATCAATGAAGCGAGAATGCGCCTTCAAGCTTTGAAAGAGTTGGTGCAGAAGGAAAACAATGTGGAGATTCAAACCATAGTGCGCATCGGAAGTATCTTTGAAGACATCGACAAAGTGGCTACCGAGATTGATGCTTCCCTCATCATCATGGGAACACATGGGTTGCGCGGTATGCAATTTTTGACGGGCGGTCGCGCATTAAAAATCGTTACAGAAAGCAGCGTTCCTTTCATCGTGGTGCAAGAACGTCCTATTCGTCCGAATGGATATCACAAGCTCGTGGTGCCATTGGATTTGCACAAAGAAACCAAGCAAAAACTTAGTCTAGTAGCCGATATGGCAATGTATTTTGGTTCTAAAGTGCATTTGATCACACCCGGTGAGACCGATGAATTCTTGAGAAATCAGCTTGATCGCAATATGCGTTTTGCAGGCGAATATTTGGCGGGAAAGAATATTCCATACGAAACAGAAGTCACAGAAAGTAAATCAGACGGATTCGTAAAGGCTTTGTTGAAATACAGCGCTGGTGTTGAGGCGGACTTGATTTGTATTATGAACTTTCATGACAATAGCATCATGAGCATTTTCAATCAAAGCTACGAGCAACAAATCATCACCAATGAAGCGCAAATCCCTGTGCTTTGCGTGAATCCTATTGATACATATGTCATCGACAAGGCGATGTTTGTGCCTTGAGTTTAGTTTTCTATTCGAATTCCAATCACCAAGATGTCATCCACCTGTTCTTGATTGCCTTGCCAGCGATCGAGGGTATCCATAAGACGCCATTTCTGTTCTGGCATGGGAAGGTGTGATATTTCCAACAGCAATTCACGGAAGCGCTTGCGCATGAATTTCTTTCCTTTCGGACCTCCAAATTGGTCGGCATATCCATCACTGAATATGTAGAGGCAATCGCCCTCTTTAAGATTCACGTTATGATTGGTGAACTCGCGCTCGTTATTGATATAACTGCCGATGCTGAAAGGATCGCTCTCCACAGTAATAAGTTCTCCATTGCGAATGATGTAGACGGGATTGTGGGCGCCGCTAAACTCTAGCGTCATAGCTCTTTGATCAATGGTACAAAGGGCGATGTCCATCCCGTCGCGCATGTACGTTTCGCCATCTATCGGGCGCAGTACATCCACCGCCAGTCTATTGGCGTTGTTGAGGATTTGAGAAGGCTTTGTAAAGACTTTCGTAACGGTGTTGAGCACATTATGCCCTACGAGGCTCATGAAGGCACCGGGCACGCCGTGGCCCGTGCAATCGGCGGCGGCAAATACTTTTTTCCCACCCAATTCTTTAAACCAATAAAAATCCCCGCTGACCGTGGCTTTCGGACGGAAAAACACAAACGAATCGGGGAACATGCGCTTGATGCTCGCATCGTTTGGCAATATTGTTTCTTGTAAGCGCTGCGCGTAATCAATACTCGATTGCAAGTCGATGTAGAGGGCAGTCACTTTTTCTTTTTGAATTTCTACTTCTTCTTTTTGTCGGCGAATTTCTTGCGTTTGCGCACGCACCTTTTGCTCCATCTCGCTTCTATAAGATAATAGATCGTCGCGCATGCGCAAGAGTGCCTTTCCCATTTCGTCATGATCGCTTAGCGGTTCGAAAGGGATATTAAAATTACCAGCACCTACATTGATGGAAAACTCTTTTGTTTTTTCAAAATTTGTCACCAGTTTATTGACAGCAAGGGCCATATCGCCAATCTCGTCATTACCAGCTTTGGCGGGATGTATCGAGTAAATACCCTGCGAAAGGTTGGCTAGTTTTTTTCTAAGATGATTGATGGGCTTCACGATAGATCGCGTGGTAAAAAATGCGATTAAGATACCCGCAATAATCACACTGATGGAAATATTGATCAGCAACATTTTCAACTGATCAAAGCTGTTGTTCATCAACGCAATGTCCGATTGCATATAGGATTGATGATGCGCAATCAATAAATCAATGTCTTTACGAATCTCTTCATACACCATTGGGATTTGGCCGCCATCGATAAAATATTGTTCTGCACTCATCGTAGCAATGGGGTCTGCATAGCTTTCGAATGAGGGAAGGAGATTTTTAATGTCTTTGTAGTACCGAATGATCCTTCGGGTGTTGCCCGCGAGTCGCTCGTGAGCCGCGCGATCCGAGTCATTCCACTTGATCGCACATTCGTTGAGTTTGAAAAGTTGTGTGGGGATAATTTTCTCCACCAATTGCACCATTTCGCGACGCTCGCGGTCGTCTTCCAATCGCTGCACGAATGCCCACTGTCGTGCTAAGTCCTGACTGCGCATGAGGCGGTTGTCGAGTTCTTGAAGCGAAGAAAGTGAGGGTGCAAAATTTTCGTTGATGCGCTGATTGATCTCGCGACTCTGACGCAAGGTGGAGGTAGTGATGAGAAATAGAATGGCCACCACAAGGATGAACAACCCAAAGCCTAGGGTAATTCGTCGCGCTATGGTAAATCTCATTCCGTTCATTTTTTCTCCTGCAATAACCCGCTTTCAATCAAGCTTTCAAGTTGTGTTTTTAATCGAAAATATTCATCCTCTTTGCCCAGTGCACGGTTGCAATACATCAATCCCTTGTAGTATTCTACCTTCGATGGACATTCATCAAAACATGCTTGTGCCAGCGGCAGGGCTTTATTAAAAAAACGAATGGCCGATTCTTGCGATGCAATCAAATCGGTGAGATCTGACTGGATATCGAGGGAGCGAATTTTATGCACGCCTTGATTATAAAAAATAATGACGAGGGCAAATTTGGCTTGGCAGTCTTTCTCGTCGAGGATCAGTACGCGTTGAAAATAATCAGCACTGCGTGCAGCGAATGAGGCCGTGCTGGTACTTTGCTCCCACATTTTGTAGTGCGCCTGCCCGAGGGCTTTGAATATTTGCTTATCGTACTCCGAGAAGTCAGTTTGCACATTCACAAGGCGCATGCTATTTCTGAATTTTTGATAGAGATCTTCGGGTTCTTGCGCTGTGGCAGCATTTATTTCTTTCGATCTTTTGAGGGCATCGTTGAAATAGCTAATGGCAAGGTATCGAATTGCAGCTTTTGAGTTTTGGGTGAATGCACCTGATTTATCCAGCGTCAGGGCGTTTTGTAAATACTTCATGGCGCGCTCGCGGTATGGGCTTTCGCGCATTTCTGATTCTCGTTCTTTGTAAAGTTCTTTGTAAATAAAACCTGCGATATACCATGTTTGGGCTTCCTTCATCTCGATGGGATCCACTATGGCTTTATCGGCCTCACGCGAGGCCTCGATCAGGCGATGCTGCTCGCAGAGTTCCGCTGCTAGTTCGGTCAGCGGCAAAGAAGTTTGGCCGGTCACCTCAATCACGGTGAGCAACCCAAACAGGCAAGCTACGAAGTATATGATATGTCGCATCAAACTTTCCATTGAACGATTTTTACCCCAACTGTTATTTTGCGATCGGCGATGATGTTTTCATTCATTTCATAGCGCACGCTGTTATCCACATTTTTAAAATTGATATGCGCTCCTGCTGCGAGGGCTCCTTCCCAATTTGTAAGAATGAGAGTGCTTTTGCTCTTCAAGTCGCGATTGGCCTGTGCTAGTTCGGCTTTTTTAGATTTATCAATGAAAATGATATGGAAAAATTGCGTCGTCGGTATATCCGTAAGTGACAACACTTCGATGGTTTGATTGCCTACGGGTTTGGCTCCGAATTTTTCTTTCGTGGCGTTGAAAACATCCACATTGCCAAGTACGCCGATATAAAACTTGCCTTTTTTAGTCTCTGCGGGCCAGTTGCAGTTGGTGGCAAATTGGTACAGATAATTCGCATGAATCAGCGCACGAGTGTCGCTGTCATCGAGCTTTTGGGCATGCGCTGCAGTGTGCCCGAAGGTACATAGCGCCACGATTATACCCAGATATGTAAGCGTTTTGGTCAAGTGCTTGAAAACAATTTGCCTTGTACCAAAATTAGACTTGCACAAAAAAAAAAGCCGTTTAAAAGAAAATTCTTCTAAACGGCTGATTGTTAACTAAAATCTATGCTTATTCTCCTTCTTCTACTGGGGCAGACGCCATCGAAAGAAGGTCGCGATCAAAGAAATAAAGCGCACCGCCATCTGTACCTACAAGTTTCAACTTGTCAAGGATATTGCGAGCGAGCGTTTCTTCTTCTATCTGTTCGGCCACATACCACTGCATGAAATTATGGGTGGTATAGTCTTTTTCTTTGAGACAGATATCCACTACTCCATTGATTTCATTCGTCACACGTGTTTCGTGTTCCAAAAGGAGTTTGAATACATTTTGAAGATTCTTAAAGTCCTTTCCGGGCGACTTAAGGTCGGGGATGATGGCTTGACCGCCGCGGTCGTTGATGAACTTAATCAATTTCATCATGTGCATTCTTTCTTCATTGCTGTGGCGATACAAAAACGCCGAAGTACCCGAAAAACCGGCACTTTCCGCCCACGATGCCATTGCAAGATAGCTTTGGCTGCTTTCTGCCTCTACTTTCACCTGATCGTTGAGCGCTTTTTCTACTTTCTTGTTTAACATGATATAATGTTTTATTCGTTACAAATTCACTAAGACAAAAATAATGTCTTTATATCTTTATGAAACCGAATTGAATAAATTAGGTTCATTCTAAACAAGGTAATAGGATAATAGGGTAATAGGATAATAGGATAATAAGATAATAGGGTAATAGGATAATAAGATAATATGGTAAGAGGATCGGCGCTTCGTCCAAAAATCCCATGTTCCCAAAATCCCCTGTTCTTTTGTTTCCTTGTTCCTTGTTCTTTTTTCCCCTGTTCTTTTTTTCCCTTGTTCCTTGTTCTTTTTTCCCCTGTTCTTTTTTTCCCTTGTTCCTTGTTCTTTTTTCCCTTGTTCTTTTGTTCCCTTGTTCCTTGTTCTTTTTTCCCTTGTTCTTTTGTTCCCTTGTTCTTGTTCTTGTTCCCGTTCTCGTTCTACTTCCTAAACCGATACAGATTCAACTCTGCCGGCACGGGGGTGTTGTTTTCGAGGAGGTCGATGAAGTAGGGGAGGCAATAAGGGACGTACATCACGCCCTTGGAGCCAAAACCATTGAATAAATAAAGATGGCGGATGCTGTGGTGTTCGCCGATGGTGGGCTTACGATCGGGCACCGTGGGGCGATATCCCGCTTTGTGTTCTAATATCTGTGGCGTATGAGAGGGAAGCACCGTTGTCAGTTTTTCCAATAGTTTATCTCGTGTTTCCACCGTAGGCTCAGGGTTGGGATCGTTGAATTCATACGTCGCTCCCAAACGGTATTTTTCATCTCCTACAGGGAGTAGAAAATTCCCATAATTCAAAATTTTTTCTTCCCGATAATCTTCAAATTTCACAGTAAGCACTTGCCCTTTGTTAGGATAAATTGGAATGTCTTCAAAATACGGTATCGCTTGATTCATATAGCCTACGCTCAAGATGACACGGTCGTATTTTTTTTCATTATAAAAAAAATAATCCTCGCGCATCTCGAGCTGCGTCGGCTCAAATTTATCTTTTATCAAGATTTTATTTTCTTGAAAATAATGGGCTGCAGCGTCCAAATAGGTTGGCAAATCACACCATCCGGCTTGCTCTACAATGCCATATCCAAAAGGTGCTTTCACATCTTTGAGCGGTGCCCCAATTTCTGGTGAAAGGATGGAAGCAAATTCTTTTTGTGTCGATTTTTCATCCCATTCGTTCGCAGAATGTTGGTCAGGAAAGATGCGATACAAACGCATCGGATGATAAAATTTCGCACCGAGCGTTCGTTCGGTTTTTGTATAAAATGCTTCTGCAATGGCCACTTGCTCTGCTGCTTTCCAACCGAGGCTGAGTTTTTTAAAACTCGCTGGATTCCACATTCCAGCAGCGACCTTGGAGGAGGAGGTCTTATGTCCATCGTCTATAATCTGCACCTTGTGACCGCGCTCCAACAAAGAAAAAGCCAGGGATGTACCTGCAATTCCCTGGCCTATGATGAGTATATCTTTCTTCATGAATTATTTCAAAACACCAAGTTCTTTGCCCACTTTGGTAAATGCTGCAATCGCTTTTGTGATGTGCTCGGGTTCGTGCGCTGCGGAGAGTTGCACTCGTATGCGTGCTTGTCCTTTTGGTACTACAGGGAAGAAGAATCCAATTACATAGATGCCTTCTTCCAAAAGGCGATCGGCAAAGTCTTGTGAAAGTTTGGCGTCATAGAGCATCACGGGCACAATGGCACTATCGCCATCTTTTATTTCAAACCCGGCTTCACGAATTCCTTTTTTGAATTGCTGAATATTGCGTTCCAATTTATCTCGCAGTTCTGTGGTCTTGCTCAATAGATCAAATACAGCAATCGAGGCTCCTACAATGCTTGGTGCAAGCGAGTTGGAGAAGAGATACGGACGAGAGCGTTGGCGCAATATTTCAATGATTTCTTTGCGTCCAGTGGTGAATCCTCCCATCGCGCCACCCAAGGCTTTGCCAAGCGTGCCGGTGATAATGTCCACTCTTCCTAGTACGTTTTTTAATTCGATAGTTCCGCGTCCAGTCTTTCCAATAAAGCCAGTAGCGTGGCATTCGTCCACCATCACGAGTGCTTCATATTTATCTGCGAGGTCGCAGATTTTATCCAATTGTGCTACATAGCCATCCATTGAAAATACACCGTCGGTTACAATCATCTTGAAACGCGCTGCAGAAGCGGCTTGCAATTGCTCTTCAAGATCAGCCATGTCGTTGTTTGCATAACGGTAGCGTTGTGCTTTGCACAACCTCACACCATCTATTATAGAAGCGTGGTTGAGTGAATCGCTTATGATGGCGTCTTGTTCGTTGAGCAATGGCTCGAAAACGCCGCCGTTCGCGTCAAACGCTGCGGCGTATAGTATGGTATCCTCTGTATGAAGAAACTCTGCGATTTTATCTTCGAGCGTTTTGTGAATGTCTTGTGTGCCGCATATAAAGCGCACGCTCGACATGCCAAATCCATGTGTGTCGATGGTCTTCTTCGAGGCCTCGAGCACGACAGGGTGACTAGAAAGTCCGAGGTAGTTGTTTGCACAAAAGTTGAGCACTTCTTTTCCGTCAGAAGTGCGTATTGCTGCATCTTGAGGTGTGATAATAATGCGCTCTCTCTTATACAACCCCGCTTCTTGAATGGATTGTAGTTCCGCCTGCAAATGGGCTTGAAGTTTACCGTACATGTAAATGAATATTTTGCGCTAATATACAGCGCAGCGCTTAAGACTTGAACAAAGAATCTACCGCTTGTTTAGCAGCTTTTTGTTCGGCTATTTTCTTCGATCCACCTTCTCCGTGACCGTATTCTTTTTCATCAATTAATAAGATGATTTCATAGTGACTGGCCCCGCCTTCATTGCGATGGGATACCACTTTGAATTCCAATGCTCGCTTGTATTTCTGTCCCCACTCATGGAGTTTGCTCTTGTAGTCCACGTCATCATGCACCTTGGTATCGAGTCCATGTTGCTTGAGAAGTTTGAGCACCACGTCGCGTGTGGTGTTGTAACCCTTGTCAAGGTATAGTGCGCCGATAAGTGCCTCGAGTGCGTTGCCCACGAGTGAGTCGTGCATTTCTTGTCGTCCTAGGTTGAGCACGAGCATTTCATCAACATGAAGTGTGAACCCGATCATATTGAGATTTTCTCTACGCACCACTTTGCTTTTCATTTTGGTG
>JBILSZ010000130.1:0-6224 GCA_044371755.1 Flavobacteriales bacterium
CGTGTTGTTACAATTTCAGAAGACATCGTGCTTGATCCTGTATGTTGGAACTCTTGCACCAATTGTGGTGTAGTAGCTGCTACGTACGATGTAACATTCCAAGTGGATATGAGCAACGTAACTGATGTTTATACTACGCCAGAAGTAAATGGACAATTCAATGATTGGTGTGGAGGCTGCGCGCCCATGAGCGATGAAGATGGAGATGGTATCTATGAACTTACCATCACATTAGAAGAAGGAACCTACGAATACAAATTTGCTGCTGATGCTTGGGCTCTAATTGAGCCGCTCATGGAAGGTGATGTTTGTACGATCAACGGTGCTCCTTTTGTGAACCGTGTCATTACAGTAAACAGCGATGTTACTCTCCCCGCTGTATGCTGGGGATCTTGCTCGCCATGCGAGACTGAGCCAGTAGAAACTGGAATCATCAATTTGACATTCGATGAAGCAGCTTCAATCACAGTTTGGACACCAGTAGCCGATGCTACACTCCCAGAAGCTTCAATCGTTTGGAATGACCAAGGAGTGACTACAGGTGCTATGGAAATTTCCGGTTCAAACACTTCTAATGGTATTGGTCGCGCTTATATTTTCCAATATGTAGATGGCAACGTAGACTATGAAGGAAATACGGCGGTACAGCTTTCTTTTGATGTGAAACTATCTGCACCATTGAATGGCGCTGCATTGCACTTACAAACAGAGCTCGCATCTACTGGTACTATCAACACATTTGACATTCAAAACGCGGGTGTAAATGCTGATACTTGGACTACGCTTACATACAACTATGAGAACATTGGAGCTGGAACTCTTTTTAGAATTCACTTCAACATTGCTGCGGGTGCCTTCATTGGTGCAGGTGGTACAGTACTCATTGACAACATTCGCGTTCAAGCACTAGGAGATGCCATCTCTGGATGTACAGATGAGTCGGCGAATAACTATAATCCAGATGCTACAGTAGATAATGGAAGCTGTTTGTACAACGTTACCTTCCATGTAAACATGAGCGAAGTAACAGATGCGTATACCCTTCCTGAGTTGAATGGTACATTCAACGAGTGGTGTGGAGGTTGTGCACCAATGAGTGATACTGATGGAGACGGCATTTGGTCTATTACTGTAGAGCTTGCTGAAGGCAATTATGAATATAAGTTTGCAGCCGATGCATGGGCAATTTCTGAACAGCTTGAAGCTGGGCTTCCATGCACTGTAACCAACGGTGGATTTACCAATCGTGCTTTGGTGGTAACTGGAGCGCAAGAACTTCCTGTTGTATGTTGGGCAAGCTGTAACGATTGTGGAGTAGTTAATGAAATTTACAATATCACATTCCGTGTTGATATGAGCCAAGTAACTGCTGTATATACAACACCAGAAGTGAATGGTACATTCAACAACTGGTGTGGCGGATGTGCACCAATGAGTGATACTGACGGTGATGATATTTGGGAACTTGTGATTCCATTGGAAGCAGGTAACTATGAGTTTAAGTATGCTGCAGATGCTTGGGCAATTCAAGAGGAATTGACTCCAGGTAGCACTTGTACCATTACAGTAGGCCCATTCACCAACAGAGTACTTACTGTTTCAGAAGATATGGTAATGGACGTAGCATGTTGGGGAGCTTGTCAAGCATGTGAAGACATTGTGTTGCCAGTAGACGTAACATTCCTGGTAAACATGAATGAAGTAGCTGAAACTTTCACAACACCAGAAGTGAATGGTACGTTCAATAATTTCTGCGGTGGCTGTGCTCCGATGAGTGATGCGAATAGCGATGGTATTTGGGAACTCACTATCCCTCTTACACCTGGAACTTATGAGTATAAGTTTGCGGCTGATAATTGGGCGATCCAAGAAACACTTACTGCTGGAAGCACATGTACAATTACTACTGGTGAATTCACCAATCGTGTGATCGTGGTCGAAGCGGCTACTGTATTGCCAGAGGTTTGTTGGTCTTCATGCGAAGGATGTCTTAGCAACGTCAATGATAATGATCTTTCTCAAGCTATCAGCGTATATCCGAACCCAGCGAATGACCTGCTTTTTGTAAATAATACAATAAGCAATGAGAATGCTATAGTTCATATGTTCGATATTTCAGGAAAGCTTGTATTTGAGAATCAGAATTTCAATGCAGTAAATAGCACTATCAATACTTCGGAATTGAACAATGGTATTTACACATTACAAGTTGTTGTGAAGGGAGGTGTGTTTAACACCAAGGTGGCGATTCGTCACTAATAGTTTTTGTAATTAATAGAAAAAAGGCAACCTCACGGTTGCCTTTTTTTTTGTTAGCTTATATGCTAAAACAATCACCAATACCCTCATGATTTATTCTAATATCGAATCTTACACAACGCTCATAGAATAGAAATGACTGGTGAATCGATGAGAAAAAAGATGAAATCTGACCAGATCAAAACCGCAGACCAAGAACCTCTTTTTTAATTAACTTTGCCGCACGTCCTTTGACGCTAATTTATCCCAAAATACAGAGGTGAAAATGAGGGGTCTATTTGGACCAGAAAAAAGGGGTCTCTATTACCGGATTTTCCAGCCTGACTCATATATTACTCAATCGGCGATACTGCCACCCCTATGTTTTTTTGCCTGGTGGCTTTAATGGGTAAAGTTATTTTTTTTTCTTAATGACTCGCCTTTGAATGAAGACTCCAGCGAAACTGATTCTTCTTTACCATCCAAATGGTTTTCTCGTTTTTAGTAGCCATCTTTGGGATCATTACAGTTTAGCGTTTATTCAGCGGTGGGCCTTTTGACAAGAAAAGAAGGTTCTCTTTGGCTGTAATTTCTGTCTATCCCACAATAATACAAGAAGTTCTCCGATGTAGTAGTGAGTGCGAGCAAATAGTCCATGGTTTTCGGGATATAATTGACTCTTTTATGAAATATCTTTAGCAGGTTGATATTGGTCAATTGGTCGCTATCTGCTGATTTGCGGAAATTGTATTAGCATTGTCTGATTATTTATATTCTTCACAAAATCTTTTCATCATCAAATAAATTGACGGAAATATGAAGTCAAAAAAACAAAACACAGGGGGGTATGCCTTGGAAGACACAATTCTAATGGCAACCAGAGACAAGGAAATCGAGAAGGAGATAAAAAAAATTGGAGCAGAAATGAGAATGCATTTGTATACCATCAATCGGCCCGAAGATCTAGTAGCTGTTCCATGTATAATTGTAGTTACGGATCAACATACCTACGAAAATGAGCAGAACACACAATATCTGAAAAGATGTGTAAGCGGCAACAATATAAATGAGTGGCAGATATGGTTCTTCGGGGAGAGCAAGGCCCAAATTCCAGCAATCTTAAGAAGTTTCAGTGTACTTATCAACCATAAAAAAGATATTAAATCACTTCTACAGAAAAGAAAAGACCTATTAGTCAACCAGAATGTATATCCGAAATTAAAGACAAGATTGCATCGAATAATTGATTTGTATAAGTGCCTTAGAGAAGAACATCATATTCAGGAAACTGAGTATTGTAAGAAGCACGGGATACATAAAAGAACACTGCAGAGGGATATCGCCTTGCTTCGAGATGTCAAAATCACTGTGGGGTATGATGGATTTAAAGGTACTTACACTCTTCTCGACAATAAATGTCCTTAATGTAAATTCAACAAGTATCGTGTGAATAGATAAGCACATGATGATCCGAAGCAACAGAAACACAGCGGCCTATATCTTTTATCAGATTTCGAAAATCTTTTGACTGTAATTAATTCCAAATCAGTTTATAGCATGAAACGGAAACAAGAATCCAACCAAATAACAAATAAAGAATTAATAGAGTGCTACTGCATCAGACTTTTTTCTTGGATATTACTGCAAATGCATAGGCGCATGGGATGCTATGTTGGTCTTATTATATTACTTACAATTCCCTATTGCGGGATGATCTGTTTCAGCTCTCTCGGAGAATCCTTGGATTTGGTCATACATTTCACACTTGCTTGCGTCTTAATAGGTCTTGCAGGAGGGGAAATTCTTTATCGCCGTTATCAAGATGACATGGAAGAAGGCCAAAGGCAATTTCAGCAGGATATTGATCATGTAAATACAATCATAAAAGGATCTAGTCGCAACAGTAAATCAAAACGATAAGTGTTTAATTGCTCGTTACAGGAAATTTCAAAACAAGGGATTCGATTCTCAATTGCAACAACCTAACTTCATTGATATCAAATTTGAGATGAATTCGCTCCAATGGAGATTCATTAAACATATATGATACATAAAAATGCTCGCCACGTCTATGATGCCTGAAGCTATGAAAGGCATCCATGAACTGGAAATCATTCACCAGTTCTTTTCCCTTCAACACTTCCAGTAGCCAAGAATTAAACTCCGATAGATCCTCGCAAGAAAGCAGATGTAAAGGAATCCGAATTTCTATTGGGCCTCGATAAACCTTAAAATATCCATTCAACCAGTTTCTTTCACCCCATGAAACTGGGCATGGAAACTTGAATCCCTCTACGACGAGCACCCATTTGTCCTGAATTTCTGCAGATGCAGAAATATTTACATTTGACGATTCCACTTTCTGATGCGGGTTAAAGTTATTGGTTTGATTCGTTCTAACTGGTTTTTAAGTGACGCCTGCCGATGGTGTTTTGCCAATCATTCGGATATTTAATTACATCATACCTCTTTTGTCTAACCTGTCAATGAGATTATCCGTTACGTCTATAACTTTTGCCAAGCGGTCTGTTATTGAAGTTTTTGAATCTTTAATATATGCAACTACCTTCGGATTTGTCAAAGCAAAGGGGTACTTTTTCTTTGTATTGTCAATATATATATCTGTAATTCCGCTCTCAAATATCTTGTCAATTAAGGTCGAAAGGGAGTGTAAAGTGCTCACAAATGGATCATTTGGACTATCTTTCATTGATTCAGATAAAAGTCGAAAAATTCGAGTTCTTCCTTCGTCAGAAACAATGTTTTGAACAAATACTTCGAGCAAACGCTTTTGTCCAGAAGACAATTCATTGGTTTCGATAATTTCAATATCCAATTGATCATAGATCAATATAAGGCCGTCAATTATTGCGTCGTTCGACCTTGCTTCATTCATCAGCTCATCCCAAATTTCATTCTCGTTTTTATCAGATTTATTTTGGATTATACTAAGAGCCTTCGCTTTAGCTCTATCTCTGCACTCTTGAACGATTATATCGAACCTTGGTCTGTCGAAATGGGCGTTTTCATTTAAAAAGCGGTCAGTAAGAAATCTCATAAGTAGTTTTTTTATATGAACGATTTCCTTCTGAGATTTATCTATGTTTAGTTTATCATTATTATAGCGAAATAAATGAAGATTAATCAGAACCTTTGTAAGAGCCTCCTGAGCTAAGGATATCTTTTCCTCGTTCTGTATAAAATAGTCACCCGCAAGTTCTGCAATAGATTCTCTCAAGCCTTCTTGTTCTCTTTCTCGTTTTAGTGCTTTTGAGTCTTCATTGCTGTTTCTTGTATTCACCGCTGAAGATTGGCTTTCCGAACTACCACTTTGTCCAGATTTAATTAGTTTTTTTATTTCTTCACAATCTGCTCGTGTGAAACCATGTATTTCCACCCAATTTCCCCGCGCATTAAATCCCATAGAGACGAATGAAGTTATAGCATACCATCTTGGCATATTTATGCTAATTCCTGTGATATCGGTGTACTCAAAGTGGGTTTCCTTGTTTTTCCAAAATCCGGGAATGCGCAAAAGCACTCCACTGTCCGTAATTGTAATACTTGAGCGAAAGAGGTGGTTGCCAGACGATAAAGGTGACGCGACAAATTGTTTTCTCATAGGTTGGATGCAATGAAACTTTGAATCAATTCAATCTTCCTTAGTGTTGGGATATGGGCCATTGGCCTTTGTCTTCTTTACTGGATGGTAGAACAAACCAATTGCATTATACACTTTCATAGAAATCATTCTTTTCGAAAATTTTGAAACCGATATTCATAAGTCCCCATTCTATTCCCAAGCTAACATTTCAACGTTTACTGAATATACGGTTCCTTCAATTTCTGTAATGTATTAAAAAAAACGTCTACCTCGTTAACGCCTCGAAAAAAACAAGAAATAAAAGCACTGATAACTTCATAGTCTGTATAATTTGCAGTATGCTCCAATTCGATTTCAGCTGCAAATTTTGATTTAAATAACT
>JBILSZ010000005.1:0-59466 GCA_044371755.1 Flavobacteriales bacterium
AAGAAAGACGCGCCTAGTCAAGAAGACACGCCAAAGACGAAATTGAAAGACGCGAGCGACACCAAATCAAAGGATGGGAAGAAGGTGCCTAAGTGGCTTCAGGAGAAAGATTAGGATAGCGAATCGAATATTGAGATATTTGGTGCATGAAACCGCTGCCCGTATCATTTGTTGAAAGAATAAAAAAACAATACCCGAATGATCATTCGGTATTTATTGAATCATTAGAGCGGCCGGTTATTACAAGTGTTCATCTGCATTCAGAAAAAGGAAAAGAACTATTTTCGGATAATGTCGGACTCGTGCCGTGGTGGTCGGCTGGCGTTTTTCTAAAGGAAAGACCACGATTTACCAGTGACCCATTGTTTCATGCGGGTGCATATTATCCGCAAGAGTCTAGTTCGATGTTCATAGGCTTTTTAGCGAAGATAATTTTATCAGAAAAAAAGAATGTACGTGTGCTCGATTTGTGCGCCGCGCCCGGCGGCAAGAGCATTTTACTATCTACGATTATTGGTGATAGTGGAGTCTTGATATCAAATGAAATCAATAAAATGCGCGTAAGAATTTTAGAAGAGAATTTGATAAAATGGGGTAGTACAAACGCGATTGTTACCAATAATGAGGCGAAGGATTTTAGGCATTTTCAAGATTATTTTGATTTGATACTAGTAGATGCTCCATGCAGTGGTGAGGGAATGTTTCGCAAGGATGAAGTGGCGCGCGAAGAGTGGAGTGAGCAGAATGTGGCGATGTGCAGCACGCGTCAGCGCGATATTCTTCAGTATTTACCTGAATTGCTGGCTGAGGACGGTCATCTCATATACAGTACCTGCACGTTTGCGGAATTGGAAAATGAAGAACAGACTTCTTTTTTGAGAAGTGTAGATGGTTTGGAAGAAGTCTCTTTTGAAATTCCCGACACATGGAAGGATGAGATTTTGATAGACAACGGCTATAAGTTTCTACCTCATAGAGTGAAGGGCGAAGGTTTTTATTGCAATGTTTTTAAAAGAAAAAATGCAGGCAGTCGCCGTCACAAGGGGAAACCATTCGGTAAGTGGTATCGCGAATTGACGAAGCAGGAGCAGCAAGCAGTAGCACATTTGGAGTTGAAACATCCGCTGATGAATGGTAATAATGAAGTTGTGTCGTGTCCAGTGGAATTAGAGGAATTGGACTTTCTGCTAAAGCATTTGTTTGTTATTGCGGCTGGTGTTAAGGTTGGAGAGTTGATACGTGGACAGTTGAATCCCGCGCATTCGATGATTGCCATACCGAATGTTCGTTCGGTTTATCCAATGATTGAATTGGAGTTGGAATCAGCGTTGTTGTTTTTGAATCGTGGTGATTTGAAAATAGCAACGCCCACACAGGGGTGGGCGTTGGTTTCTTATCAGGGGCGTCTTTTGGGGTTTGTAAAAGTTTTACCGAATAGGGTCAACAATTATTATCCCAAAGAGTGGCGCATTAGATTTCTAGAATCTTAAATTCTGTTCTTCTGTTGAATTGGTGTTCTTCGTCAGAGCATTTTACGTCGTTTCCGCATCGGTTGAGGAGTTTTGTTTCACCATATCCTTTCGCCACAAGACGGCCACCTTCAATCCCTTGCGAGATAATATATTTCACGGCACTATTAGCGCGAGCGTCTGATAGTTTGAGATTGTATGCGTCGCCACCGCGTGCATCGGTGTGAGAACTCAACTCGATTTTCATAGTTGGGTTATCTTGGAGAATACGTACGAGCTTATTCAATTCGAGACCGGCATCTGGGCGAATATCGGATTTGCCATAGTCGTAGTAAATATTATCAAGACGCACAACGGTTCCTTTTTCTAATTTGAAGAGGCGGAAGTCATTGCTGACGGAACGGTTGGGGTAGTCGCCTGTATTGAAGTCTTTTGTGAGAAGAACGTATTCTGTTTTATAAGCTTCTAATGTATATTTTTTATTGTCATCCAAAGAGAAGCGATACGTTCCATCGACACCGACAGTGAGTGAGTCGATGATATTTCCTTTATCATCTTTCAGACGAAGTTTGGCCCCCTCGGCTGGCGTACCGTCGGCGTCGTAGAGCACTTTACCCATAGCCAGGAAGTCAATTTTCTTGAGTTTAATTTCTGGTGCGAAATAGGATGTAATTCGTGGATTCGTATTGAGCTCTGCCATTCCTTTTTCGTAGTCTTTCTTCTCTCCTTCCAATTGAATTACCTTTTGGTAAGGAGCCATCAATGTATAATCACCTTCATTATCTGTCATTACTTGAACGACGCTACCATCAGTATTTGTGATCGTGACAAGAGCATTTTTTAGTGGTTGGAGTGTTGCAATATCGACAACACGACCGCTTATCTTCACAGAATCAGGTGGGGTCATTCTGAGTTCATAGATATCGTCATCGCCCTTACCACCTGGACGATTTGAGCAGAAATATCCAAGGTTTTCGTCGGGAAATAGGACTAGGCCAAAATCATCATGTTTGGTGTTGGCGGGATATCCCATATTTTGAACAAGAGAGTCTTTGTCGAACTTAACGAAGAATAGATCTAGACCACCGAGACCTAAGCGGCCATTGCTGCTAAAGTATAGTGTGCTATCATTGCTCAAATAAGGAAATACTTCATCACCAGCGCTATTGATTTTTCCGAGGTTTTTTGGTTCAGTCCAGGCTTCACCATTCTTTTCACAATAATAAAGGTCCATTCCCCCGCGTCCTCCGGGCATGTTGCTGGAGAAATAAATTTTCTTTCCGTCTTTAGATAAAGTTGGATGCTGAAGAGAGTATTCTCTATCATTGAAAGGAAATGCTGTGAGTTCGGACAAATCTCCTGATGCCTCGCTTCCACTATATATTCCCAAATACAATCTTCCTGATTTGGCTTTTTGTAAATTGCCTTTTAAGTAATTATTTCTGGTGAAATAAAGCATATTATCACTAGGCGAATAAGCTACAGTGCCCTCGTGATATCTTGAGTTAATATCACTACCCATTACACTTGCGCCGCTCAAAGAACTATCAGCGCCGATTTTAGCGATATAATTATTTAGATAAGGCTGTTCGTTCCAAACATAACTTCTGGTAGATCCGGGACCTTCGCCACGAGCGGAAGCAAAAATAATTTTCCCATTAGTATAAAAAGCAGGAGCGAAGTCACTCTTGTCAGAGTTGACACCTGAGTTTTTGACTTCGTAGAGAGAAGAGTCTCTCATTAGTCTATTATCAAAGTTAGGAGTGGCGGCATATTCAATTGCAAGATCATCGGTTGGGTCAAGCAGCAGAATTTTTTTATAGGTTTCAAGTGCCTCGGGGTATTTTCCACGAATAGTTTGAACACGAGCCAAGTTGTGGAGGTCTGTTTTTTTTGCTTTAGGCTGAGCGCATAATGTATCAAGCAGCACTTCTGCTTTGTCATAATTATAGAGTTTCATCTCACAATCCGCTACCAGACGGAGCGTGGTGCTGTCCTTGGCAAATTTGGGATTGCTCAATATATCATAATAGATAGCTGATGCGTTTTTGAAGTCAAATTGATCATAATAGGATTGGGCTACTTGAAGTTTGATATTCTGAGCTGAAACTTCTGGTGTAGCTATAATGAGAATGACCGCTGTAACGATGAGTCGAAATATTTTTTTCATGTCTTCTGTTGGGGTGGGTTAGAAGAATCTTGGTGAAACATCACCTTTATTGCCTTTGCCAAAATCGTATCCAATCATGAGTTCATGACTACCGGAAGTATATCTTCCAATGTCACTAGTGACATAGTCATAAGCATAACCGAACTTGAGTTTATTATTGATTTCGTATTGAATAAGTGCGCCTACTGCATCTTGCCAGCGGTACATAGCACCAATCCAAAAGCGATCGTAGAGCATGAAGTTGGCAGTCAGATCCATTCCAGGAGGGGCGCCATTCACAGCTTTCAGAAGGATTGTTGGCTTGAACTTCACATAGTGATTGATATCCCAAACATAACCAGCGATAAGGAAACCGTGGATTCTTTCTTGGTTATTGGTAAAGTTTGGAAGATTTCCTTCTAATAATTTATTTTCTAAGAGTCGCGGTGTACTCAAGCCAATATACCAGCGCTTGCTGTACCACATAGCCCCAAAGCCGAAGTTTGGTAGTGGGCGGGTGCTGATGTTGGCCGCGAATGCTTGATCATTTTCCAAAAAAGGATTTAGTTCAAGAAGGTTTGCACTAAACAAGTTGAGACCTGTTTTCAAACCGAACGCCAACTTAGATTTTTCGAAGAAAATGCGATAGCTGATGTCTGCGAAAACGGAAGTTTGTTTAACTGGACCATGTTGATCATTGATAACACTTCCTCCGATGCTAAGATTTTCTTTGCGCAGCGGGCTATGCACTGTTACTGTTTGAGTAATTGGTGCACCTTCGAAGTTGACCCATTGGGAACGATGAATTCCTACCATGCTCAATCTATCAGCACTACCAGCATAGGCAGGATTGATGCTTAGGATATTGAACATGTATTGTGAAAACATCGGGTCTTGCTGAGCACGACCAGACAGTGTATGCATACATGCCGCAGCCACCAGAAGTATGAAATAAAATTTTCTCTTCAGCATTTGATTAACGTTTTAAGTAAACAAATCCGCGGAATGCATCTTCTCCATTGCCGAGGTCAAGTATGTAGTAATAGGTAGACACAGGTAGATTTTCACCAAGCGTGGCAGGGTGTGCAGAACGACCGTCCCAATCACTGAGGTATGGTGCGGCTTCAAATACTTGAGCTCCCCATCTATTGAAAATCTTCAACGAATGGTTCGGATAGCTTTCAAGATTTGGAATCACAAAAGTATCGTTGACGCCATCTCCATTTGGTGAGAACGCATCTGGAATCTCCACTGTCAAGCAGTCTTCAAGAATGTATACTACTGTGTCGGTGGTGATACCGCAAACACCGTTGTCTACTACCCACACGATAGTGCTAGGTACATCCACAAGCTCTTCGATTATTTCTCCAAGAGAAATTACTTCTGCATTTGCGTCTGTGCTATCACTGATAATGATTGGTCCATCCACGATTGTCCACCATCCATTGGCCGGTAAAGGTGGGTCTGTCGCATTGAGGTTGAAAGATTGGAATCTGTTTTCACAGATAGCATTGCTTTCTCCTGCATAGGCAGCAGGCAATTCCGGATCGTATACGAGAATGGTAATATCATCTGACGATATTCCACAAGCGCCGTTATCGACAGTCCAAGTGAAAGTATTGGTTCCGTTTTGGAATCCGTATACAACACTTTCGTGGAATGTGTCATCGGTGAAGGTGTAGACATTTTCATTAAACGTCCATACACCCTCTGCAAGCCCAACTGCTATGCTTGCCTGCATGATAAGAGAGTCTGGTGCGCCACAGAAGAATAAATCATCACCAGCGAATGCTGCTGCAATAGAGGCATCGTTGACATAAACGGATACAGTATCGCATGTCGTTGCATTGGCGCACGCACCGTTGTCAATACACCACACAAATAGGTGTTCGTTTAGTGGAATGTCTGTGATAGAAGTATTCGGATTGCTAGGATCCACGATAGTTCCCGTAGGGTCGAAGCTAATTGCCGTCCACGAACCGAATGCAGGGAATAGTGGTTCATTACCATTCATTAATGCATCAGTGAGGTCAATACAGAACTCTTGGTCAGGTCCTGCATCTGCGTTTGGAGATAGAGGATTGTTGATTTGAACAAATACTGTATCTGAAGTTGGTGCGCCGCAAGGTCCGTTGTCGATAGTCCATACAAGTGTATAGATACCGATTTGTAAATCGGAAATGGTCGCATTCGGACTGTTGAGGTCAGAGAAAGTACCGCCAGTGATAGCGCCATTTGGTCCGATAGCACTTTCAATGGACCAGAATCCTACACCAGGGAATACAGCAGCGTTTGCGTTTAGAACAGTGCTGCTCTCAGGAGAACATAAGAAGATATCTTCTCCAGCATCAGCTGCAGGTGCGGTATTATCGTAAACGAATACCTGCACGTCGTCGTTAGAGTTGTTGTTACATGGTCCATTGTAAATTGCCCAATTCAGAGTATGAAGACCAACGACAAGATTGCAGAGATCGCTATTTGCATCTGTTGGATCAACGAAGCTTGGAGGTGCTGTAGTTCCATTTCCATTGATTGAAGAAACTACGGTCCACGTTCCAGTTTGCGGATCAGTTGGATCAAGCGCATCCATTGCTATACAATCGATAGGTGTACATGTGAACAGGTCTTGACCTACAAACGCGGTGGGTGCGTCAGGAACAAAGACTCGAATTTCCATGGTATCAGTGGTGATCGCATCAATACAAGGCCCATTGTCGATGGTCCATACGAACACATTGGTTCCATTGCCTAGATTAGAAATGGCAGTGTTAGGATTATTAGGTTCTTCAATGGTCGCTGTGCCCGAAACAAGCGTCCATGTTCCGATAGCAGGGATGATGAGTTCATTGCCATCCATGACCGTGCTGGTGTTTGGGAAGCATAGTTCTTGATCTGGTCCTGCATCTGCTGGTGGCTGGTTTTGATCGTAGACATAGATTGCTACATCATCAACTGGATTTGATCCGCACGAACTAATGTAGAAAGACCAAGTGAAAATATTGATACCCACTGCGAGGTCTGTAACAGTTGTGAATGGATTATTGATATCCGTTATAGCTGCGCTTCCTTGAGTGATGTTCCATGTACCAAAGCTCGGCACATCGGCTTCATTACCAAACATAGTCACTTCGCTTTGCGGAGTACAAATGAATTGATCAGGGCCTGCGAGAGGAGCTGTTGCTTCGGGGTCAAATAGTCTTACTACAACGGTATCAGTGGTGATTCCATTTGGACAAACTCCGTTATTTACAGTCCATACGAATATGTTTTCACCGATTTGTAGTGGCGACATCAAAGAGTTTGGACTGTTTAAATCGCTAGGAATTGCTGGGCCCTGAATAACGCTCCATGTACCGATAGCAGGGAATTCAGCGGATGATGCAGCCATGTTGACGAATGTATCTGGATAGCACAATTCGATGTCAGGACCCGCATTGGCATTCGGTGTATTTTCATTGTAGATGAAAATAGACATTACATCTAGCGTAAGTCCGCAAGGGCCGTTATCAATTTGCCACATGAAGATATTTTCACCGACAGTGAGTCCATTGATACAAGTATTCGGATCGTTTGGATTTTCAATTTCACCACTACCTGTGATGAGGATCCAAGTTCCTACAGCCGGTTCAGATGGAGCGCTTGCACTCATGCAGTGTGTGCTCACGGGAGTACAGTAGGATGCGTCTTCACCAGCGTTCGCGATCACTTCATCTGGATCGAACACTGCAATTGTAATAGTGTCCGAAGAAGTTCCGCACGCGCCATTATCAACAAACCACACGAAGGTGTTGAATCCAATAGGCATATCCGTGATATCAGTAGTTGGAGACGTTGGATTTGCGATTATTCCACCACCGTCAATATTGGTCCAAAGACCGGTAGCTGCTGCCGTTAACGCACTTCCATTAACGGTAGTGCTGTTTACTGGTAAACACAATTCCTGATCAGGTCCTGCATCGGCAAGTGGGTTTTGATCGCTATAAACGCGAACTTCTACGATATCGCTGGTCAAAGAATTGTCACACGGTCCATTTTGAATAGTCCATTGAAGAATGTTTACACCTTCGGCTATGTTCGTAAGGACAGTATTCGGATCATTAATATTTTCAATATCTGCGCTTCCTTGGATGATAGACCACTGACCAACTGCTGGGAAGGTGACTGCATTGGCGGACATCTGCGTTGAGATTAGCGGCGTGCACAGCTCTTGATCTTCACCTGCATCAGCTGGAAGTTGATCGTCTGGGAATATGTAAATACATATTTGATCTTCTGTTACTGGTTCGCATGGTCCGTTATACACCGTCCACAGGAAGCAATTTTCTCCAACTGTTAGGTCAGTAATTGCTGTGTTTGGATCATTGATATCTGCAATCGTTCCAGTACCTGCCACCAAAGTCCATGTTCCAACACCGGGAGTAGCTGGAGCTAACGCCGCAAGGGTAGTAGAACTTATAGGTTCACAGAACTCTTGATCAGGACCAGCGGAAGCTTCGGGAGCATTTGGATCAAATACAAATATTGAAACTTGATCACTTGTTATAGATGGATCACAAGGTCCATTGTCAATAGTCCATTGGAAGATGTTCTCACCCTGCGGAAGGTTAGTGATAGATGTGGTCGCACTGGTAGGATCAGTAATCGTTCCACCACCAGAGATAAGCACCCACTGACCCGTGGCTGGGAAGATTGGCTCATTAGCAGCCATGTCTACACTATTCAAAGGCAGGCAAATCTCTTGGTCTTCCCCGGCATTTGCAGCGGGTTGGTTTTCATCATAGATGAATATGGAAATAAAGTCGATTGTTGGAACTTCACAAGGACCGTTATATATTGTCCAAGAGAAGCGGTTTTCTCCAACCACCAGGCCACTGATGTTTGCATTCGGATTATTGAGGTCATCTATTGTTCCTGTACCAGTAAGACCAGGACCAACCTCGATGGCCCATGTGCCAAGGCCTGGAATTTCAGGGGTATTGGCTTGCATTGGATATGTGCTTGTTGGGGTACAGAATGACGCGTCTTGTCCCGCATTTGCTTCTGGCGCATCATTGTTGAAAATAATTACGGAAACCTCGTCGAAGCTTGTTCCACAACTTCCGTTATCAACTGTCCATCTAAAGATATTTTCACCTTGAGGCATATTCGTCACGGATGTAGTTGATGATGAGATATTATTGATAAATCCACCACCCTGCACGATGGTCCATTGACCAATTGAAGACCCTACAATGGCTGAACCTACGAGCGTTGTAGAGGTTGTTGGAAGACAGAACTCTTGATCTTCGCCGGCTAACGCTCCGTCTTGTTCGCTGTCAAACACATTGATGGTCACACAATCTGTAGTGAAAGGGGGATCACAAGGGCCATTGAGAATATTCCAGCAGAACACATTTGCACCAACTCCGAGATCGGTTACTTCTGTGGTTGGACTATTGGGGTTTACGATAGTTCCAGAACCACTGAGAAGCGTCCACGTTCCCGTTGCAGGGAAAATAGCATTGTTGGCTGTAATTGTGGCTGTTGTTTGAGGAGTACAAAGCTCTTGATCTGCTCCTGCATCTGCTGCAGGTTGGGATTCTTCAAATAAGAAAATTGAAACAAGATCAGACGTATTTGTTACCGCACATGGACCGTTGTAAACTGTCCAAGACAGGATTGTCTCTCCAACCACGAAACCAGAGACGGTAGCATTTGGATTATTGATGTCTGAAATGGTCACACCTACACCACCAGCAATTACAGTCCATACACCCACACCAGGCTCTGCCGGAATAGTTGCGTCCATAATCACACTTGAAGTAGGTTCACACACCAGGATGTCTTCGCCTCCATTAGCTGCTGGGGCATTATTATCAAACACTCTGATTTCAACGTCGTCGGTAGTTGTTCCCGCAGCACAAGGCCCGTTGTTTACTGTCCAGCGAAGGATATTAATTCCTACAGCAAGATTAGAAACTGTCGTGATAGGATCATTTGCATTCGCGAATACTCCAGAGCCTTGCACGAAAGACCAAGTGCCTGTTGCAGGGAAGATGTAAGTGCTTCCTTGCATTACAACAGATGTATTTGGCAAACAGATTTCTTGATCTGGACCAGCATTCGCATTGAGGTTGGAGTCATCAAAGACAAAGATGGATACGAAATCAGTGGTTATTCCATTAGGACATGGTCCATTGCTGATAGACCAACTGAAGATGTTTTCGCCTACTTGGAGATTCGTGATTGCTGTGTTAGGGTCATTCGCATCAACAATGTTTCCACCACCCGACACGAGAGACCAAGTTCCCACAGCAGGGAAGGTCACATTATTTGCCGACATTGTTGTATTTACAAGTGCAATACCAGTAAAGCAAAGATCTTGATCGTCGCCTGCGTCTGCTTCTCCTTGATTCTCATCAAAGATGAAAATACTCATCTCATCTTGTGTGATTGGACTCAAACACGGGCCATTGGTTACTCTCCAACGGAAGATAGTCTCACCAACTGCAAGGCCTGTTACATTGGTAATTGGACTCGTTGGATCTGTAATTGTTGCGGATCCTTGAATAACGGTCCATAGACCAGTTGCAGGGAAGATGAGTGGACTACCTTGGAGTGTAGCAGAGGAAGTTGGAGTACAGAATTCTTGGTCGGCACCAGCGTCTGCAATCAGGTTGTCTTGATCATAAACCCAAATCGACACGCTATCAGTTGTTAGAGGCGCTGACAAACATGGGCCGTTGTAAACTGTCCAAACAAGAATATTCTCTCCAACTGGGAGGTTGGTAGCAGTTGTAGTTGGATTATTCACGCCGACAAATGATGCATTGCCTTGTGCTACAGACCATGTTCCAAAGCCAGGTGCTAGAACTGGCGCAGCGCTGAGAGTAACTATATTGAGAGGCGTACAGATTTCTTGATCGGCACCCGCATCGGACGCTCCCTGGGCACTATTGTAAAAAATGATGCTCACATCGTCAGAAGGAGATCCACATGTTGAGTAATTAACGGTCCATCTAAAAATATTTACGCCAATTGACAAGCCACTGACAATTGCATTCTCATCATTGATATTTGAAAACGTGCCTGTTCCTTGGATAACACTCCATGAGCCGATACCAGGGAATACTGCAGCCACGGCGGCAAGCGTTGTGGATGAAGTAGGAGAACATAATTCTTGGTCAAGACCAGCGTTCGGTTGATCTGCCCCTCCATCGAATATCGTAATTGTCACTTCATCGAATGTTAATGCATTTGCGCATGGTCCATTTTGAACAGTCCATCTAAATATATTCGGGCCTATAGCAAGACCTGTGACTGTGGATGTAGGGTTGGTTGGGTCAGTAATTGTTCCTGTACCACTGACGAGAGTCCATACCCCGGTTGATGGGAAAATTGGAACACTGCCGTTGAGGGTAGTAGACGTAATCGGCGTACATAAGTCTTGGTCAGGTCCAGCATTGGCTGATGGACTTGAGGAAGAGAAGACAGTTATCACGACGTCATCAAACGTAGTTTGAGCGCCACATGCCCCGTTATTAATAGTCCACCTGAATACATGCACGCCAACAGGCAAGTTAGCAATTGTAGTCGTAGGGTTGTTAATGCTTACAATGGTGCCGCTACCCGACACAAGAGACCAAGTCCCGATTCCTGGGAATACAGCACTATTTGCGGCCATTATGACGGTTGATGCAGGAGTACAAATACTTTGATCTGGTCCCGCATTAGCAACGGGAGCATTTGTATCAAATACAAAAATGCTCACCTCATCAAAAGTCACACTATTGGTGCACGGGCCGTTACTTATTGTCCAACGGAAAATATTTTCACCAATGGAAAGGCCTGAAACTGTTGATGTTGGTGATAAAGGACTTGCTATTGTACCTGTTCCGCTGATTAATGTCCATTGTCCTGTAGCAGGGAAAAGAGGGTTATTGCCTTGTAGTTGGGTGATGAAAGTAGGAGAACACAAATTTTGATCTGGACCGGCATCTGCTGCTGGTTGATTTCTATCGAAAATTAGAATTGTAATTTCATCAAATGTTTGGTTAGGTACGCATGGTCCATTGGTGATTGTCCAACGGAAAACATTCGCTCCTACACCTAAACCTGTTACTAAAGTGGAAGCGCCAGTAGGGCTAACTATTGTAGGAACTACAGGTCCAGACACCCACGTCCACACTCCGGTAGCTGGGAAGATAGCACTATTAGCATTAAGGGTAGTTGAACTTACGGGTTCGCAGAAGCTTTGATCAGCTCCCGCGTTGGCCGCAGGCTGAACATTACTAAACACAAAAATGGATACTTGATCGAATGTTACAGAAGGGTCACATGGACCGTTGCTTACTGTCCATCTAAAAATATTCTCACCAACAGCTAAGCCTGTGATAGCAGTGGTAACACTGTTTGGAGATACTATTGTGCCTGAACCTTGAATCAATGTCCACTGGCCTGTTGCTGGAGCAATAAGAGCGTTTCCAGTAAGAGTAGTGGAGGTTGTGGGTAAACATAAGTTTTGATCTGCACCCGCGTTGGCAGCTGTTTGATTTTCCGAGAACTCTGTAATTACTATCTGATCTACGGATGGCGCCGCGCAAGGTCCATTGAAAATGGTATAACTAAATGTATTGGTACCTACTCCCAGATTGCTTACTAATGTAGTAGAGGAGTTAGGAGATGAAATATTTCCTGAACCACTCACCAACGCCCATAGTCCAGTAGCGGGGAATGTAAATGGTGTTCCAGTGAGTGTGAGCGCTCCTTGTGAAGTACAAGCGCTAAAGTCCGCACCAGCATTTGCAGGTGGTTGTGCATTGTCAAATACAATAATTGTTACATCATCAAATGTTGATGAAGGATTACATGGCCCATTGTTAATAGTCCATCTCAGGATATTTGTACCAATAGATAATCCGCTTACTGTGGTTGTTGGGTTCGTGGCATTGGCAAACACAGCTGTTCCCTGCACGATAGTCCAAGCTCCTGTTCCTGGGAAAATGACGTTGTTACCAGCAAGTGTAGTTGCTGGGTTTGTCGAACACAACTCTTGATCAGGTCCTGCATTGGCTGGAGCCTGTGCTCCAGAGAATACGAAGATAGAGACCTCATCGAAGGTGACTCCATTGGCGCATGGTCCATTGTTGACCGTCCAGCGGAAAATATTTTGTCCAACCCCAAGATTTGTTATTGCCGTGGTTGGCGAAGTTGGCACTGCGATATTACCTGTGCCTTGGATAATCGTCCATTGGCCTGAACCAGGAGACACCACAGGTGATGCACTCATTACAGTATTTGCAGGTGCAATACCAGTGAAACAAAGATTTTGGTCAGGTCCTGCATTTGCACTTTGTTGGTTTTCGTCAAAAACGAAAATTGTCATGTCATCGAAATTTTGACCAGCAGGACAAGGTCCATTTAGAATGGTCCAACGGAAAATGTTGGTACCAATTCCCAAACCAGAAATATTAGCGTTTGGAGTATTCGCGTTTGCGATAGTACCAGTGCCACTTATAAGCGTCCACTGACCAGTAGCAGGCGACAATACAGCGCTGCCTTGCATGGTGTATGTGCTTGTAGGTGTACATAACTGAGCGTCAGCACCAGCATTGGGAGGTCCTTGGTTATTGTTAAAAATAGCTACTGAGATTTCATCAAATGTGATGGTACCACAACTACCGTTATTGATGGTCCAGCGGAATGTGTTCGAGCCAAGGCTTAGGCCAGTAATTTGTGTTGTTGGGCTATTGGGAGATACGATAGTTCCAGTACCGCTCACTAGTGTCCAAAGTCCCACGGCAGGGAAAGTAGCATTGTTAGCGGCCATTGTTGCTGATGTGATGGGTAAACAGAACGACAAGTCTGGACCTGCATTGGCCACTGGAGCATTATTGTCGAAAACAGTTACGCAGACTTCATCAAAAGTTGGCGCTGCGCAAACTCCTGTGTTGATGGTCCATCTGAAACAGTTAACACCAACACCCAAGCTTGTAACATCGGTGATAGGAGATGTTGGGTTCGTGAAAGTGCCGCTTCCAGACACAAGTGTCCATTGACCTGTAGCAGGGAATATAGGGCTGTTACCTGTAAGGGTAATGCTGGAAGTAGTATTACAAATACTTTGATCAGCTCCAGCATTTGCAGCTGGTTGTGTTGCAGGGAACACAGTGATCGTAATTTGATCCGTTGTTAGGATAGGAGTGGCGCAAGGACCGTTGTTGACTGTCCATTGAAGCGTGTAAATACCGGGTACGAATCCCGAAACGGTGGTATTAGGGCTCGTGGCATTCGCAAATATCAATGTGTTTGGTCCACTAACTTGAGACCAAGACCCTGTTGCAGGGCTAATCAAACTATTACCGGCAAGAGTTACGCTAGCAGCATTTGAACAGATCTGTTGATCAGGTCCTGCGTTAGCTTGCGTTTGAGATGAGCTGAACACGAAGATGGCTACTAAATCATTAGTGCTTCCACAAGTTCCATTATTGATTGTCCAACGGAAAATATTGATACCTACTGCGAGATTGTTGATTGTTGTTGTCGGGCTATTGGGTAAGGCAATAACACCAGAGCCTGAAATCAACGTCCATGTTCCCACGGATGGGGCTATAGCTGCGTTTGCAGCCATGGTCGCACTTACTGGAGCGATACCAGTAAAACATAAAAGTTGGTCTGGACCTGCGTTTGCAATTTGAGCGTTTGCATTGAAGACATTAATTGTCATTTCGTCAAACACAGTATTTCCACACGCACCATTTTGAATGGTCCAACGGAATACAAACGTTCCTGTAGAAAGGTTGGAAATAGTAGTTATGGGAGAGCTTGGCGTATTGATAGAAGCTCCAGCGGGTCCACTTACCTGCGTCCACAAACCAGTAGCTGGCGAAACGGCCGCACTTGCAGCCATTGTGAATGAATTGGTAGGCAAACATATCGTAGCATCGGGCCCAGCATTGGTTGTTGAGATGTTTCCGTTAAACACGGTGATCGTCATTTCATCAGAAACAGCTGGATCGCAAGAGCCATTTGATAGCGTCCAACGGAAAACATTCGCGCCAAGACTCAAACCCGACACTGTAGCGCTGGTGGCGCCAGTAGGTGCTATGGTTCCTGTCCCTGACACTAGCGACCAAGCTCCAGTACCAGGAGCTGTTGGCGCGTTACCGTTGATGGAGGCCGAAATGGGAGAATTGGTAAAACAGAATGTTTGATCGGGTCCAGCATTGGCAGCTGGTTGCGCATCTGGAAATACCGTTATAATCACATCATCCGCCGTGATTGCTCCGGCGCAAGGACCGTTGTTCATCGTCCAACGGAATCTATTTTGTCCTAAAGAAAGACCTGAAACTACGGCATTAGGAGTGTTTACATTGGAGAATGAACCTGTGCCGCTAATAACGCTCCACGTGCCAATTGCTGGTGCAATAGGACTGTTTGCAGCAAGAGTGGTGCTGTTGTTTGGAAGACATACAGTTTGGTCTGCTCCCGCGTTTGCAGCAGGTGAAGAAGGGTTGAAAACAGTTATTACTACTTCGTCCGTCAATGTACCACAAGGGCCATTGTTGATGGTCCAACGGAATCGGTTTACTCCAATGCTTAGACCAGTGACGGTAGTATTCTGAGCACTCGCATTCGCAAATGTTCCGGTTCCTTGTATCACACTCCACGAACCTGTAGCTGGAACAATAGGTGAGTTCGCCGTGAGATTGAGCGATGTGAAAGAGCCTTGACAAACCGTTTGATCAGGCCCAGCATTGGCTGGAGGGTGGCTATTATTAAAGACCCGAATCACCATCTCATCGTTGGTGTCTCCATCAGGGCAAGGTCCGTTAGAAATGTTCCAAACGAACGTATTCACTCCCACGGCTAAGTTGGTGATTAGCGAAGTGGCGCTATTGATATTTTGAATGGTGGCTGTTCCTGAGGTGATAGACCATGTTCCTATGGCTGCAGTACCAGGGTTGTTGGCTTGCATCGTATAAGTAGTAGTGGAACATAGGTTTGCGTCGGGCCCAGCGTTTGCAGCTGGCGGTGTGCCTTGGAAGCGAGTGATGTTTATCAAGTCAACTCGATTCACCGAGCACCAAGGATAACTCTGATTCCAAATAAATGAGTTCTGTCCTAGCGATAGGTTGGAAACAGTAGTAGTTGGTGAATTTGGATTGGCGATAATTCCCGTACCTGCCGCCACTGTCCAAAATCCCACAGCAAAAGGGTCTGGATTCACCGCTGAAAGTGTTGCAGTGCTTGCACCACAGGCGAATTGATCGGCACCAGCGTTGATGGGAGTATTTGGATTAACAACAGTAAAGATCAGATCGATAGAACCCTGAAATCCAAATTCATTTTCAACTACAAAATTTACTGTATCTCTTCCTACAAAGTTGAATGGTGCGGTGTAACGGAAGCAGGTATCATGGGGTGAAGAGGGCGGGGCAATAATAATATTGCCGTCATTGCCACTAAAGCTATCAATAAAATTATTGTTACCACAACTAAATACACGTAGGCAATGATCCACACTTTGACCTTGACATAAAGTTGCCACATTGTAGATAGTGGTTGGAATCGGATCTGCCGCGGTTGGATCCTGGAACTCGAAAGCGTCATTGAAGCCGGATAGATATCCGTAAGCTCCCGTGGCCCCATTACCTGTGAGCCAACCAGCATGGAAAAACCCTTGTGACTCAACCACCACACTTAGTGGAAGGTTAGCATTTGGAATGGTTGCTGCTCTCCAGCCCGGTAAGCCTGGTACGTTGTTCACTATGATTCCAGGAAAGGCGTTGTAGGGGGTGCCATTGATGGTGAGTGTACCCTGCGCTGTTGGTTGAATCAACAACTGTAAGATTTCTTGTAAGCCTGATATGTTGAACCTGTTAAACTCTATGTACCTGGATCCCGTGCACGATATTTCTGGCATTGCACTCATATCCACTTCCTCGTCCAATGAGCAACCACTTACGTGATAACAGAAGGCCGGCCTATCGGTCCTGAAATAGTGGGGAGCTCCAAATGCTCCTGTCATCGTCCAGTCGAAAAACTGACCAGCATTGATTGTAGCAGCCGGAGTTGCCGAGCCGTCAATATAGATGTTTGTATTGTTCTGCGTTGCTACAATGATTGAGTAGTCCCATGGAAAGTTATTATTACCCTTGATACATACCCATTCGCTTCCTGCAAGACCTATGGGCACCAATTGGTCGGTCCCTCCATCGGCCGCGTTGGCTCCTGTTCCGGATATTCTTGTGTGGGTTGAACCGCTTATAACCACAATGTCCCTGTTGGATGTTACGCGTGATCCACACACGTGCTCTACAGGACTATTTCCGCGAATCAAATAACTCTGCCCAGCTTGCAAGGTCACTGTATGTGGGTTGGGAAGAGCAGCGGTACCATACATGGTAAACGGCGTCTGAAAGGTTACTTGCGTATTATTTTCAATTGCCATAACACTGATGAAGTGGTATTCTTCAGGGCCATAATTTCCATTGAAATTTCTAACCTGAGAGCCACAATAGAATTCACGACCCAAGGCATTTGCTCCTTTTAGAGTGACCAATGTTTGATTTGTTCCCCCTGCCACGCGGTGCACACATTGAATCGGAGCTGATGCAACAACTCGGAGTCCGTATTGCGTGCTAGCAACACCTTCAACATTCGTCTGACCCAAAGTAGGAGTAAGTGGCACGAAAAGCGGCGCTCCAGAAGATACGGTGCCTGTAAAGTTGAAAGTAGTTCCATCTAAAGTGGATACATTCACCGTCACCGGAAAACCGAATGGAGTGCTTATTACCAAATTGGATGGGCTGTTTCTATCAGTATTCGAAACATCCCAAATTGGTGGCATCCAGAATTCGGTGTCGAACTGGGCTTGTGCTTTTTGAAAGAGACCAAGCGAGATTAATACTACAAATAGCTTGGTAAGAAATCGTGATATATTCATGCCTCTCATAGGGTCAAGGGTTCTCGCTTTAATTGTGTTAAGAAGTCTAGGGTAAATAAAACTATTCACCGTCGTAAAATTCAGAACATCAAACGCGTGAAATCTTCACCTCGTCGAAAGATTTCAACAAGCGAACGTGCAGCGCACTGATTTTAGTCGAATTATGAATAAACCTAGTTCTTGAAAAGCCTCTTACACGAAGAATGGGTATCAAAGGTTACCCTTATTAAATAAGCACCAGCGGAATATTTTGAGAGATCAAGAGCGAATATTTCTCTTGTTGAAATACCATTTAAATTTTGGATAATTTTTCCATCTAAACTTAAAATGTCCAAATCCACCGAAGGAGCTGTGATTCCTTGAAGATCCACCCAAAAAATACCGTCACTAGGATTTGGAAAGGCACTGAAATCGAAGGTTTCTTCTTCATCAATGGCATTTACTACCGTAATAATTTCACCTTCTATTTCACAGCCATAATCCGTCGTAACCAAGACTCCATAATTGCCACTTGCGGGATCAACAATGAAAAAATCATCAGCACCTTCAAGCGGTAGGCCATTGAAAGTCCATTGATACGAACTAAAAATATTATCCACATAGATTTCATTTGCCACTTCATCATAAATAGGAGTTAGAGGCAGACATAAAATGAAGTTTTCGGATGTTGCCGAACACCCAAATTCATTTGTCACAGCGCAGGTATACACGCCGCCTTCAAGCGCGTTAAAATTTTGAGCACTCGCGCCTGCAATTATACTCCCATTTAAAAACCACTGGTATACCGAAGCATTGTTCTCAGCTATACTCAGCACGTTGTCATTCGCTACTACTGTCACGTCGGGCGAGGCCAGCACCGTTACACTCACTTCATCTGTTAGATTCAAGGTCTCTTCTAAGTCTATTGTGAATGTGCCCACCGTGCCATCGCCCGAATTAAATACAATCAGTCCGGTGCCCATCGAAATATTGAAAATGCTCAGTGTATCATCTTGTGTCACGTCGTCTTCATCCCAAAATGTGATGGTATAATTGGGGTTTGAGAGCACCAGATTCAAATTGCTCCACACGGCAGTGGTCGTATTATCAAATGTTGATGAGGTATATACCACATTTCCATCGTTATCGATAAGTGTAAAGTATGGATCTGCGGGACCAGAAAAAAACTCATCGATATCGCCATCACCGTTCTCATTAATATTGCCTAAGTTGACTTCATTCAGTACAAAATCAGAAATAACAGTATTGAGAGATACTTGATATGTTCCTTCTTCATTGTATGTGGCACTCACATTTGCTTGGTTTGAAAACTCGCCATTGCCTAAATTCCAATTGTAAGTGGTGACTTGTGCGGGTGTGCCCGCAATGGTTGCCTCGAAATTAGACGTCAATTCACCGCAACTTGCCGTGTTGTCGGCGGTGAAACTTGCGGTAGAAGTGCTTCCCTGATCTACTATCAATGTATAAGTAAAACTCTGTGTTTGTGTCACCTCGAAACCTGCCACCGTGGCAATTACTCCCACATTGATCAACACCTCATAAACCCCAGCCACCAAGGGTGTTCCACATAGTGTGGCGCAGCCGTAATTTTCACCTTGTGAAGGAAAATACACACCATCGGGATTGTTGGTACTGTAGGTAATTCCAAATGGCAGTCCAGTGACAGAGGATATAGTGATTTGTTCTAAGGTTACAGTTACATTCAACTCAGGCTCTAAAACAGTCGAAGGCAGAAAGAATGTCAAGATCTGCTCATAATACTCTCCCGAAAATGCTATTGGTAAAGACTCAGGACAAAGCGTTGGCTGTCCATCTAAACTGGCACAACTCAAGTCCGGTGAGCATGTTGGGCATTGGGCTTGGGCGGCAAGCACTTGCAAAAGAATAAGAACCGAAAAGAAGTATCTCATAGCATTAGAGGTCAAAGGTTAAGGCAATAATAAGAAATTATGCATTTGTATCCTTGGTTTAGGAATTAATTCAATATCCATGTCTATTTTTGACCACTCAAAATATAAATGGAATGAAGAAAATTTTACTTTCAAGTTTACTATTGTTCGCTAGCGCAATGGCTTCGCGAGCACAAGTTGTAATCAATGAATTGGATGCTGACCAGCCACAAACAGACGCGGCAGAGTTTGTAGAACTCATTGGAGAGCCCAACACATCTCTTGATGGACTTGTAGTAGTCTTTATCAATGGTAATAATGATCAAGCTTATGCAGCTTTCGATCTTGATGGATATTCTACAGATGCCAACGGCCTTTTTGTTTTAGGAAATGTGGCCATCACTTCTGCTCAAATTACATTTCCAGACAATACTCTTCAAAATGGTCAAGATGCTGTCGCGATTTATACTGGCAATGCGGAGGATTGGCCCGCGGGCGCAGTAGCTACAAATATTAATTTGGTGGATGCCGTGGTATATGATACCCAAGATGCAGATGACACAGTGCTTTTGGACATCCTTACGCCAGGCCAACCCCAGATCGACGAGAACGGTGATATGAATGGGGTTTTCAATTCAATTTCCCGTGTTCCAGATGGTGGTGCACCTTTCAATACTTCACTCTTTTTTTTACAAACACCAACTCCCGGTGCTTTCAACGCTCCCGTGGGACCTGTTTGTGATGCAGGCACAGTAGCAGTAGAAGGTCTCAACAATCCCGCTCAGCTTTGCAACGATCAGGATTACGGCAGTATCAATTTCACATCTAACTCTGCGCAATCAGGCGATGGAATTTGGTTTATTGTGACAAATACAAGTGGTGATATCGTAACATACAATGAAGATGGTATTTTCAATTTTGATGAGTATGAATTGGGAAATTATCAAGTTTATAGCTTTTCATTTATTGGCGAGGTAGATCTTCTCACCCTTCAGGCAGGACTTCCTATCAGCGGAGTTACTGCTGCTGAGTGCTCTGATGTATCTACTTCTTTTATTACTATTCAAGTAATTGATTGCAGCGTACCAGTTTGTATCGGAGGTTCTCTTCAAGCTACTTCGTCTACGACTTTCTGTTCGAATACATCAAATGCAGAACTTACTTTTGAGGTGAGTGGCAACCAAACCGAAGGAGAATATGCCTTCATTCTCACTGATGAAAACAACGTGATTATTCAATTATTCGATGGCAACTCATTTATCACAGATGATTTGGAAGAGAATACGTATCGAGTTTGGGGCTTGAGCTTCTATGGCACATTAGATCCTTCCACTATTGAGGCGGGTGATGATGCTACGACAATTATTACTGACGGCGCCTGCACACAACTTTCAACCAATTTTATCACATTAAATATAGTTAATTGCGAGTTCGAGAATGGCTGCCAAACGCTTATCATATCTCAGTATTACGAAGGTACAGCCTTCAATAAAGCAATCGAACTTTACAACACATCGAATTTTCCTATTGATTTAGATGAATATGAATTATTCCTCTACGCAAACGGTAGCGTGGATATCACCAATGCTTTTGCTCCTCTCGGAATTTTGCCCGGTGGTGAGACATTCTTGATCGTGCACCCACAGGCCGATCCAGCCTTATTGGCCATTGCGGACACTACCAGCAATGTGGTCAACTTTAATGGAGATGATGCAATTATTCTTCAAGAAAATCTTGTGACGATAGACGTAGTTGGACAGGTCGGCGAGGATCCAGGCACGTTTTGGACTATCCCGGCTGGCACTACTCAAGACAATTCTTTGATTCGATTCAATTATGTTACAGAACCCAATGCTGAATGGTCTGTAACTCAAAATCAATATTTTTCAGTGCCTATCGCAGGCTTTGAATCTCTTGGGAATCACGATTTTTTGCAGTGCAGCAACATTCCTCAAATGGGCTTCGAAATCTCTGCAATTTCTGTGGATGAGAGTATCGGACAAGTGGAGCTTGTGGTAAATGCTTACAATATTCCTTCGGCAGTGGAAGTGCAAGTGACATTGGCAGACGGCACTGCTTTAGCAGGAGAAGATTTTGTAAATGACAATAACTATAATTTATCATTCGCTGCTGGCAACTCTTCTCAGAGTGTTTTCATTTCTATAATCGATGAAGATATTGAAGAAGATCTTGCGGAGTTTTTCACGGCCACGCTCAGCTCGGCGTCTGAGGTAGATTTCATCACTCCTCAAGTTACCATTACAATTGAGCCAAACGATCAATCATATCCATTGTACAACATAGAAGATGTTCGAGATGAAAATGAATTTGGAGTTATGGACAGTATAGGTGTTTTCTGTGAGCTGCGGGGCATTGTGCACGGAATCAACTTCAACAGCGATGGCATTCATTTCCATATTATTGACGGCACCGGAGGTATCAAAGTTTTCCAAGCTTTGGAAGACTTGGGATACACAGTGACTGAAGGAGACAGTGTTCAGGTAAGAGGATACATCGAGCAATTCATGGGTCAGGCTGAGATTCGTCCGGATTTCATTACGCTGATTGATGGCAATCATCCACTACAAATACCAACTGTTGTGACCTCATTGAGTGAAGCGGACGAAAGTAGTTTGGTAACTATCGCATGTGTGAGGATCGCTGAATCTGGACAATGGATTCCATCAGGAACAGGATTTATCGTGGACATGACCGATGGCACCAACACCTTTGATGTTTGGATTGATGGAGATACGGAACTTTATAATGGCGGTGTCATCGAAGGTACTTTTACACTAACCGGGATTGTAGAACAAATGGACAACGCCTCTCCGTTTGACAACAACTATGTGATACTTCCAAGATACAACGAGGATATTGTAGACCAAGTGGTAGCTGATTTTGTGATTCCAAGTCCGATCGTATATGGTAATGGTGGTGTTACAATTGATATTACTAACAACAGTGTAGGTGCGTCATCTTTTGAGTGGGATTTTGGAAATGGCGATACGACAGAGGGCGAGGTTGCTGAATACACTTATTCCTTTGAAGCGCTATCATCGCTCGCAGAGATTAGTGTGACCTTGATCGCCACTGGTGCCAACTGCACGTCAACAACGACACAAACAGTAGATTTGGTTTATTCAAATATCGAAGAACAAGATGCTTTTGAATTGAGCTTGTATCCTGTTCCAGCCAACACAATGATGACCCTGCAATCAGCAGAGTTGTTAGAGCAACTTCAAGTGCTGGATATAGCTGGAAGAGTAGTAATGAGTTTGGATAAATTGAATGTTTACAGTGTCAACTTGAATGTTTCCGCACTTGCCAATGGGCAGTATATCGTGAGAGCATACTCTTCGAATGCCGCAGTGGTGAAGAGTTTTGTGGTGTCTAAGTAATTTTTTTATAGAAAAAATAATGAAAGCCACGGCCCGCAAGGGCACGTGGTTTTTTTTATGTGTTAGCTTTGTACCATCCTAATCATCATCGCATGGAAAAAAATATTCTTAGAAAACTCGGAGGCTTTTTCCTCAATGGCGTTCTCATCATCGTGCCCATTGCCGCTGTGTTGTATATCATCTATAAAGTACTAGAACTACTTAGCACGCCAGTTCTTTCTCTCATGTACAATGAGCGTGAACTCGCTGTGACAGGTGAAAAAATTTCACCACTTGCGATTCTTTTGCTACTTCTTTTTATCCTAATCATGGGATATATCGGGACCAAGCTCATCAATGAACCAATCAAAAAGCGAATCTCACAATACGTAGAAAAGATACCTCTTTACAAAAGTATCACTGACATCATCAATGCACTCGTAGGTAGCAAAAAGCGTTTCAATAAACCCGTATTGGTAAAGCTCAATCAAGAACAAGATATTGAGGTAATTGGATTTATTACTGATGAAGACCTCAATGAGTTGGCAGATGATATAGAGGGTAAAATAGGAGTATATCTGCCGATGAGTTTTAGCTTCTCTGGGCACTTGGTAATCGTGCCGCGAAAGAATGTCAAAATTGTTGATCGCAATTCCGTAGCCGTGATGAAGTACCTTGTAAGTGGCGGTATTGTAGATATAGATAGTCCTACGGATGACAAGGACTAGGGCGCTCGCTATTTTGCATCTCACCGTTTTTATCTGGGGATTCACGGGTATTCTTGGTAATGAAATTTCGTTGAGTGCGGATCAATTGGTGTGGTGGCGCACGATGGTTGCTGCCGTAGCCATGGCTGCGTGGGCTTTATTGTCCAAAAAATCATTGAGAGCCTCAGGGCGTGAAATACTTGCTTATGCTGGAGTGGGAGTGCTCACAGCTGCACACTGGATGTGTTTTTTCGGAAGCATCAAGGTGAGCAATGTGAGCACCGCACTAGCAGTAGTCAGCACTACGAGTTTTTTCGTCGCACTCGTCGCACCTTTTATTCGACGTTCAAAATTTGAGTGGATAGAATTATTGCTGGGAGTGATAGTAGTGGTTGGTCTTGTGATTATTTTCAATTTTGAACCAGACAAGACATGGGGAATAATCTTGTCTTTGAGCGCCGCGCTGCTAGCCGCCATCTTCTCCAGTCTCAATTCAGTGCTCGTAAAGACCTACCCACCAACGAGAATAGCGTTTTATGAAATGTTTTTTGGAATGTGTGCTGTGTCGATTTATCTCATTTTCACAGGGAGAATGAGCGCAGAAATGTTTGCACTAGACAGCAAAGATGTGGTGCTCATTTTGATTTTAGGCATATTGGCTACGGCCTTTGCGTATATCGTGAGCATTGACGTGATGAAAGTTTTGTCCCCGTTTACATGCGCGCTTACGATCAATTTGGAGCCACTCTATACCATAGTATTTGCCCTTTGGATGTATGGTGAAAGAGAGCACATGAGCCCACAGTTTTATTTGGGTTCTGTTTTAATTCTTTCTACTCTTTTCATCGAGGCATTTTATAGAAAGAAAAAAGCCGCCCAACTTGTTAGTTAGACGGCTTTTTGAAAATGCTATTGGATTATTAATTATTCACAACCCATTTCTCCGTATCCAGTCACCTCATCGAAAGTAGGATCTTCAGATTCTTCGCCATCAAGAAATGCATCGAAGAAGTCAGAAAGAACCAAATAAGTTCCGTTGAAGTTCATAGAATTATCAGAAACGCTCAAGTTACCGCCGTTAGCAAAGTAAAGATTGAGGTTAGAGAAGTCCATAACAAAGGCAAATGCAAAGTCTTCAGCAGAAGTATCTCCGTCTTCGAATGCAAACCAATCGAAGATTTCATAATTACCTACTAGTTCATTAGAAAGAACATAATAAGCTGCATATCCATTGAAATACTCGAAAGGATCGAAGTCTTCGCTTTCAGTATCAGCATCTGCAAGGGCTTCGAAGTCGCCTGAAAATCCAAGGACAATTCCGAATTCTTCCCATTCAAAACCTGTTTCGAAGATATCTGGAGATTCTCCGTCTGATTCGATTTGTTGAGCTGACAAACAGATAACATAGTCCATATTGAGGACAGTCTCACCTGCTACTACAGTACCGCTACCGCCTGAGGTAGATGAGCCACCTCCTACGCTAAATACGATATAGCTTCCATCGCTATCAGTGTAGAACATAGTGCCATCTGCGTCTGGATCGCTGAATGAAAAACCATCCTCTGGATCTGCAAATTCATAATCACGAGTGCCAAAATCCATATCAATGAATTGATTGGTGTTTGGATTGTAGAAACGAAGTTTTGGAATGCGCTTAACAGCTTCTGTTAGGTCGCGTACTTCATCATTGCTGAGAGTTACTGAACCAGTAGAGCGAGTGGCTTTACCAGTGCGTACTTCTTCGTCTTTTGAACAGCCTGTAAACGCCAAAGCAGCGCCGACTGTAAGGGTTGCTGCGATTAATTTGATATTCATTTTATCAATAATTTTTAAGTGATAAAAAAAAGATTGGATTACGAAAATAGGCATATTCGTAATCCAATCAATATTATCTATTAGTTAAACAACCAGCCGAGACGGATAGTTGGTTGGAAAGTTGGGCCCCAGTTGAAGCTTCTCCAGTTTCCAGAACCGTCACCTACGAGTTCGTTTTTACCTACAGATTGGTTACCGTTAGCAGCAGTTTCAACGAAAACTACATCGTTGAAGTCTGTGTCAAGCTGTGGAGCAGTAGTGTAGATGAAAGCGTTGTCATCAGATACTTCTACTTCAACGTCTCTCAAAGTTGTTCTTTGAAGACCGAAACCGATTTCAGCACCGAGGTAAAGATTGTCAGCGATGTAGTAATCCACACCAGCAAGAGCATTCAAACCTACAGTTGTAGTACCTTCTGTACGAGTCAAGCTGAATACAGCGAAGTTTTCAGCAACAGCAGTAGCTGAGTTACCTCCGAAGAATTCACGCTCGATTGAGTTACGACCGATACCGAATACCAATTCAGCACCTACGTAAGGAGAAAGACGGTCAGTACCATCAAAGTGCATTTCATATCCTGGACGGATAGAGAAGTTGAAAGAGCTTTCATAGTCATAAAGAGCGTCTACAGCTACGATTTGACCAGTTGATCCAGTGATTTCAGTAGCTTGAGAGTTTACAGTTGACTCTCTACCGCCACTTACTGAAAAACCGATACGAATCGCTGAAGATTCGCTGTTGAACATACGATAGCGGATACCGTTTGTTGAAATTGGGCTACCGCCAAGTGGAGAAAACTGAACTTCGAGGTTCTTTTCACCACCAGTCTGCTTCTGAGCGAACAAACCTGTAGTCGCAGTCAAAGCCAATGCAAGAAAGAAAATTTTCTTTTTCATAAATGTTGAGTTTTTGGGTTATGATATTGCAAGATTGTGCAATTCTTTTGTTTGATTTATAGGGTATTTTACGGGTTTTCTAACTGTCAATTGTTAATTCATTAAAAATCACCTGTCTGAAACCGCGCCAAATGTATAAGTTTTTTCGTCGATAAAACTAACATTTGTCACGTTCTAGCCCTTTTTTTGGCCGACGCCACTTGTCAAATTCCGAACCAAAAAATAGATAATGGCTTATTTAGACGCAATAAACATAAGTGAATATCGTTCACGGCGTTCTTTTTCAAAGAGTTATTCCACAGTCACACTCTTGGCCAGATTGCGAGGCTGATCTACATTACACCCACGCATTACTGCCACATGATAGGCCAATAGTTGAAATGGAATTACTGAAACAATAGGAACCAAGGTTTCATCGGTCTTAGGTATTTCGATGACATGATCTGCCAATTCGGTGACGGTGCGGTCTCCTGCTGTCACTACAGCGATAATTTTTCCTTTTCTCGCCTTTACCTCTTGAATGTTTGAAACCACTTTTTCATAGGATTGGCCTTGCGTAGCAATCACAAAAACAGGCATTTCTTCATCAATAAGTGCAATTGGGCCATGCTTCATCTCTGCTGCGGGGTAACCCTCAGCATGGATATATGATATTTCCTTTAGTTTCAATGCTCCTTCGAGCGCTACGGGGAAAGAGTATCCTCTGCCGAGATAAAGTGCATTCCGAGAATCCTTATAAATCGAAGCGATTTCTTTTACATGATCGTTGCTCTTTAACGCTTCTTCTACTTGATCGGGTACAGCATTGAGCTCAGCCATCAACTTAATGACATCCTTTTGCTCAATTGTTCCTCTCACTTGAGCAACAGCTAGAGCGAGTTGATAGAGCACGGTGACTTGAGCGGTGAAGGCTTTTGTAGAAGCCACTCCGATTTCAGGTCCAGCATGCGTGTAAGCACCAGAGTGAGTAGATCTTGATATGGTGCTTCCCACCACATTGCACACTCCAAAAATGAAGGCGCCTTTTTGCTTTGCCAGTTCGATGGCAGCCAAAGTGTCAGCAGTTTCGCCACTCTGAGATATTGCGATTACAATGTCATCTGGGAATATAACAGGGTTTCTATATCTAAATTCACTCGCATATTCTACTTCAACAGGAATGCGCGCAAAGTCTTCAAAAAGATATTCGGCCACTAGTCCGGCATGCCATGACGTGCCACACGCAACAATAATGATTCGTTTCGCATTGAGCCACTTATCGCGATAATCATCAATGCCGCTCATTTTCACGAAACCATTCTGAATATTGATACGGCCCCTGAATGAGTCACGTATAGACCGAGGCTGTTCATGAATTTCCTTTAACATAAAAGAATCGTAGCCGCCTTTTTCGATGGCTTCTAGCTTGAGTTCTAGCGCTTGTATGTATGGTGTCTTTGCCTGATTTTGAATGGTGACAATTTTTAAGCCCTCTTTACGATCCATCAACGCTACTTCCTCGTCATCGAGATAAACGACGTTTTTAGTGTATTCAATAATTGGACTGGCGTCAGAGGCGATGTAGAAATCATCATTTTTTCCAACACCAATAACAAGTGGACTTGATTTTTTGGCAGCGATCAATTGATTTGGATTTTCTTTATCCAAAACCACAATTGCATAAGCTCCGTGAACTTCTGATAGTGCAATGCGGACTGCTTCGAAAAGAGACACATTGAGTTTGCTGCGCACGTCTTCGATGAAGTGTACTAGCACTTCCGTATCTGTGTCGCTAAGAAAAACATGTCCGCGGTTTTTGAGCTCTTCTTTGATTGAAGCGTAGTTTTCAATGATTCCATTGTGAATCAATGCCAACTTACCGTCACCTGAAAGGTGGGGGTGGGCGTTTACATCATTAGGAACCCCGTGTGTAGCCCAGCGTGTGTGTCCTATACCAATGCCTCCAGTTTTGGAGTCTTCATCCACGATATTTTCGAGATCAACTACTTTTCCTTTGCATTTGAATAAGCTCAGGTCGCCATTTTCAAGTATCGCTAGACCTGCAGAGTCGTATCCGCGATACTCCAGGCGCTTTAGTCCTTTAATGAGCACAGGGTAGGCGTCGCCGTTACCCAGATATCCAACAATTCCACACATACTATAGCGGGGTTTTGATTAAGTTATAAATGAAAAAAATCAATGCGTGTATGTCAAAATCAATCGCATGTTTTGATTTTTGTCGTCCACAGAGTAGCGTGGGCCGTGAAGCACTGACCTTGCCACGCTAACACCAGCATTTTGAGACAAAATAAACAAACCATTACTATTGATTTCACCGTTTAAAACGCGCTGAATGTAAAGAGAAATATTAAAAATGTAGCGGTCGGCCACAAAATCTGCGGTGCCGCTGATATTTCCAAAGAGCTGATCGGGTAAGATTCGCAATTCGCCCTCTTCATCTTCATAGGCAAGGAAAAGTCCCGCTTGTGGATAGAAAATAGACTCATCTTCAAACGGAATTACAAGCTGTGCCCGATTGATACTTCTCCCATCCAAATCATTGAGATCTTCGATATGGGGAATTTCGACCCTCACGCGTGTTCCCGCACCGGCTTGAACATAACAAAGTTCATCTCCAGGGACGCTCGCGCCACTCATCACGGGGGCCACGATCGTGCCAAATCTTCGATGTTCTATGCTTGTGTAATAGCTCGTTTCTGTATTGATTGTGAAATCATAGAAGTCGTTTTCAACAGTGCCATTCTCGTCGTAATGATAATAAACGATGAGTTTGGAAGCCGCGTCTACGAGATCGAAGTTGAATACGCCACCATCTGAAAAATAGATGTTTGGCCTCACATAAAAACCCTTGAAGTATTCTTTAAATGCATCACTGCTCGATAGCGCAGATGCTGGTGTCTGTAAAAGATCATATCCAACCTGGTCGCGTAGTTTTAAGCGTAGCTGAGGTTTTACGGTATCTGTTCCCACCACCACTACTGCGAGTGGATTCATTTCGTAAAACTCATTTTCTGGTTTTATTTCATCAAAAAGGTTATAGTCGATTTGGCGTGTATTGAAATAGTTGCTATCCGGGTTGAGATCTTCCGTGATGCGATGCACCGCGAGCATTTGATTATTTATTTTGCCATACAAGCGATTGGAATATACAAGCGCAAGCACTACTGAGTCGACTACAGCATTGGTCGGGAATGACGGATTGCTGGTAGATAAAGTCACTTGAGTATAAAAGGATGCTGTGGTCCGCCCTAAGATTGGGTCCACATAGGTGCCTAGCATCACCGTAGAAAGATCGCTGGTCTGCAAAGAATCTTCCTTGACGGTCTCTGCCAAGATGGTCATCGTATCCGACTGGAGTACATTTAGCAAGTCATCTTCGGGTATGAGGTCTCCACCCACATCGGTGGTAGGACGCTTGCATGAAGAAGCAAAAATTGCTAGTGCGAATAACATAAATAGCCCCAATTGCTTGAGGCTATTTTTATAAAAAAAACTAGATTTCATATTAATCAACGAGCACGGACTTTCCCGCGTGAACGGCGTCAAAAAATTCATCAATTGCTGTGTGAGGGTCTCCTTCTTCGAAGGAGCGAAGTACTGGAACTTCCAGTTTTGCTGCATACTCTTCGATGCTGCGATCAAGGCTCTCGTGACCTGCAATGTATCCATCCGAATATTGAATTGCTGTCTTCACCAAGTTGTTGTAAGTTGGATCTGACAAGTTACTCAACTCAGACGTTGGGATATGGTCAAAAGATACTTTTTGCGCAATAGTTTTATCCAAACTACCTTCGAAAGCATCGTCATAAGCCGAGAATATCACTTTGGTATCAGCAAAGTGTGGGTCTTGGCTATATAATTTTTTCACATACATCGGCATCAATGAAGTAAACCAGCCGTGGCAGTGGATGATATCCGGTGCCCAACCAAGCTTCTTTACTGTTTCGAGAACGCCCTTCGTGAAGAAGATCATTCTCATGTCGTTGTCTTCGAAAAGATTGTTGTTATCGTCTTGGAGGGTGGCTTTTCGGTGGAAAAATTCCTCATTGTCGATAAAGTATACCTGAAGGCGTATCTGCGGGATGCTAGCAACCTTAATGATTAGTGGATGATCGGAATCATTCACAATCAAGTTCATTCCAGAAAGTCGAATCACTTCATGCAATTGGTGTCTGCGCTCGTTGATCTTGCCATAACGGGGCATGAAGATTCGGGTTTCCTTTCCTCTTTCGTGGGCTACTTGAGGAATTTGGCGGCTAGACGCTGCTGTTAGGCTTTCTGGTGAAAAGGGTAGTATCTCTTGTGATACGAAAAGAACTCTTGTTTTGCTCATACGAGATAATAGAGATTTCACAAATCGTTTTGCAAAGGTATATAAAAATTCTTTTCGATAAATCCAAACAATTAGCTTTGACCCCTCAACTTTTTCTAATTTCACGCCGTGCCACTACCCGTTCTCACCACTGTAAGCGATGTAAAGTCTTGTGTCTTAGATGCTAAGGCAGCAGGCAAAACGATTGCTTTTGTACCCACGATGGGTGCCCTTCACCCTGGACATATTTCGTTAATTGAGGCTGCGAAGGGCGAAAATCGCTTCGTGGTGGCCTCCATTTTCGTCAATCCGACCCAATTTAACAATGCCGGGGACCTCAAAAACTACCCTCGTACTCTCGAACATGATATCGAAATGTTGGAAGCAGCGGGTTGCGATATGCTTTTTGCTCCTTCGGTTTTAGAAATCTATCCGACTCCAGATAAAGGACATTGGGCTTATGGAATATTGTCGTCTAGTCTAGAGGGGAAATTCAGACCAGGTCACTTTGATGGCGTTCTCACGGTGGTGAAGCGTTTGTTTGAAATTGTGATACCTCAGATTTCATATTTTGGTGAAAAGGATTTTCAGCAATTGTCACATATTCGAAGATTTGCCAAGGAGGAGATGCCACAGATTGAAATCGTGGGATGTCCGACGCTCAGAGAGTCAGACGGATTGGCAATGAGTTCGCGAAACATGCGCCTAAGCGCTGAGGAGCGCAATACCGCACTGCACATTTCGCGGGTGCTTTATGATATGCGCGAAAAGAAGAATGATTTTTCTCCAGCAGAATTGGAGGTTTATGGTCGCACACAATTGGAACTTGTGGGAGGTATGGAGTTGGAATATTTAGAAATAGTAGATGAAAGCACGTTTGCTCCCGTTCCCGAGTGGGGCGAACCTTTTCAACCCATCATCCTCGTAGCTGCATATGTCGGTGAGGTGAGATTGATTGATAATATGAGGGTGTAGGGTGAGGGGCGAAAGGAAATAGGGGAGCGACAAGGGACTAAGCGACTGAGCGACCGGTCAAATTCTGAATTCTGAATTCTGAATTCAGAATTTAGAATTAGTTGTGTTCCCTGTTCTTCCTCTCCTTGTTCCTAAAAAAAAAGCTGCTTCTGAGAAGCAGCTTTTTTTTGAGTACCTCGGGTGGGAATCGAACCCACATGCCACTAGGACACACGATTTTGAGTCGTGCGCGTCTACCAATTCCGCCACCAAGGCATCTTTTGATTGGGGCGCGAATATACAACAGTTTCTTAATCCTCCAAAAATCCAATTGCATTAAAATTTCTTATATTCGTGGTGCCATGAGACCTTTTCTATTACTTCTTTTAGTGCCGTTCGCTTGCGCTACCATTTCTATTGATCTGCCCAAAACAAAGGGAACCTACGATCAGTGTGCTCAAGATACTACGGTAAACAATCTTGCCATTACGGTGGCTATGAAATACGATTCACTTGATACAGAGATAAGTCACAACGAGAAAGTGCTGGTCGGTATTAAGAATAAGGCAGGATATGATTATTACAAATTGAAATTTTACGACTATAGTGACGTACCCATCATTATCTGTGCTGGTTATGACACGCAGCTCATTTTTGCCAATAAAGGATATATCACCAAGAGGATTGAAATTACTACATCCAACATTCCAGCCGAAATGTGGGCGGGTGGCTTCTTGTTGGATATGACAGCATCAATGGTGAAGCAGCCTGAAAATTTCGATGAATCTATCACCGAAATACCTGTGGCAAGACTGTATTACGATAGCACAGAACAGGCAATGGCATTCGACATAGAATATGCGAATGAACGAAAACAAGCGCTTGATGCGGCTATAGAAGCGGCAAAGGCCAAGTAATATCTCAGCCTATAAATACAGCCATGCGGGTGTCGACGCCATTTCTTGTGAAAATGAACTCATACTCTCCGCTCGGAAGTTTGTTTTCGAATTCAAATAAAAACTCTTGAAAACCAGCCTCCAATGCGGGAAGTTCGCTCAGGCCAATTACATTCTTTTCGCCTTTTTCATTGATTGAAAGGAGCTGCAATACAACGTCGGCTTTCTTATCTAATGTAAAATGGACGTTGAATTCATTCATGTCATTATTGGTATAGCACTCAAGCCCCAATTTTCCAGACGAAAGAGAATGCTGAACCTCGATCTCACTTTTCTTTGAGTAATAAATTTCCAACCAACCTTTCAACGCCTTGCTTTTCTCTCCTTCAGCACTGCTCCAAAAGACGTTGCGTTCGTCTGCGGTGATGCCACCTACCACATACCCCAACAATACACTATCTGCATCACCAATGGTGGCCACAAGATCAATCACGCCATTATCAAATGTGTTGGCATTTTTTGATGGGATGAAATGACTGCCAGCGCCCATAAATTGTGGTAATTCTTCTTTTAGATAATATTCGCGCATTTCTCCTAATTCATTGCGTGATATGTGTGAAACCAGCTTTGTAAAAGGGACGTTGGAGTCCTGTTTGAGTTGGTTATTTTCAATGTAATATTCTGACAATCCGCCCATGAAATAGTGATGCATCATATTGGTGGATGTGTCGAAAAAGTCGAGATGAGCACAGTGATAGTGATTGAAATATTGAAAGAAATTATCCTTCAAGAGATATTGATCACCATTGAGCTCGACCACGGTTCGGTAGGGCATGTCGATTACGGGTTGAAACACCCCTGAAAATAGCATTAATCCATCATTGCCGTTTTTGTATCGCGTTGGAGCGAGATTGTAATCGCGCCTTCTAAACATACGGTCGTCTTTGACATCGGGGGCAAATACGATTTCGGGCTTTGATTTTTTGGGAGAATAAAAAATTCGAAACTTGCGTATTGCGCCTGTGTAGGTCTGCACGAAGGTCGGATTGCCCTTGGGGTTGTAGCTACCATCAAAACGATGCCCACCGATGAGGTAATACCAATCGTTCAGTATTTCTAATTGTCCGCCACATACTGCGAATTGATCATTTTGGTAATAAAAGAAAGCACCAGGCTCCACACTATTCGTTTTGACTTGTGCTATCACTTGGCGAAGGTCCACAGCGACGAGAGCATCAAATGTCTTTTTATCATCGATAGCAGCGCTGTAACCATATCCACCAACAAGAATTAGGGTATCGCCATCTTGAGTGAACTGCATGTTTGACGATGATAGTTGTTCTTTTAGTTCTATAGGCAGGAATTGCATACCAGCTGCGAAGACTTTGCCTTCGCTGGGGTTGACTACATAGATCGAATCATTGCGGAAGTCAGGGTGAAATGATACCCACGGCTGTTTGGGGTGAAGCCCATCGCGGCGGCCTCCAATGAAAATGATCTCGTTGGCTACTTTGCCCCACGCATAGCTTTGGATGGAGGGCATATTCGAGATTTCTTTTTCTTTCCAAAAAATGCTTTGAGCATGAGCGATGTCGTTTGAAAACAAAATTGACAGAAGCAATAAAAAAGTGCTAAATGTATATTTCATGTTAGCACAAATGTAATATTTATGCTTTATGCAATACCCAAGAGCATTGCGATAGAATAGATAATAAGGGCAGACGCCACAATCCTTTCTATGAATTTGATGGGTGCCTTTTTAAAGATTTTATTTCCGATATACGCTCCCAAAAAGGCACTCAGCGCGGCACTCACAATCCAAATAATATTTTCTTGAAGAACCTCTGCAGTGAGACGTGAGCCATATACGGATAAACGCGTGATATCCACAAAGCAGCTTAAAAAAACAGTGGTGCCAATAAAGGCTTCTTTAGAAAGGCCACTTTTAATTAAAAATGCACTTCGCAGTGCGCCTTGATGACCAGAAAGTCCACCGAAGAATCCGCTCAGTGCCCCACCAATAGGAATGAATTTTTTGGAGATATTGGCATTTTTTATCGAGGGCGAAATATCCATTACCGCAAATATCAAAAGCAATGTGGCAATGATGGCCTTAATTGGAAATACGGGATAGTAACCACCAAACCAGTGATGCACTAACAGAGGTTCGCTGTCTGGGATTAGCGTCAGCAAATAGGCCCCAAGAAAGGAAGAGAGGATGGCGGGAATACCGAAGCGCAGAAGAATAGACTTATCTGCGTTTTTGCCGACCAAAAAAAGTTTAAAAAGATTATTGAGAAGATGCACCACCGCGGTGAGACCGATGGCGATGTCTACCGGAAAAAATACCATGAACGCTGGCGTGAGCAATGTGCCCAGACCGAAGCCGGTGAAAAAAGTTAGAATTGCAGCAAGCAACGCTACTAATGAGACAAGAACTATTTCCATCTAAGCGAAAGTAAACTGGAAATGTTATTTTAAAATGCAGAATTTGTAATCTTTATTTTGTGCCAAGCCCAATACGATGCTTCCATAGATCTGTTCGTTGCTGAGACCAGGCAATAGTACGCCTCCAGCTGCTTTGTGACTGACGAGATTTTTTCGATAAGATTTTCCATATTTATCAAATGAAACCTGCCCAATTACTGCAGACCGAGAACCGTTCCAGCTATCGATACGGGCTTGTGGATTTTGCTGAAGTATTTTGAAATTGTCGGGGTGGTCGTTGAAGAAAAAAGAGATGCCTTCGGGATAAATAAAGAAATTATACCCGCATTTGTCGCGTTCTCCAGATGTATGTTGTGCCTTGGCAATGTGACCAGACCAATTTATTTTCCCATTTTCCTGAAGTTGGTGTACGATGATGTCGTCGTAATGGTGAAGGTTTTCTACGATGGTTCGGCCCGTCACTGGGTCCATATTCACACGCTCCGAAATGGTATATTGTTCGCCAATTAAAACTATCGAACCATCTGACTGAAGAATCATATGATCAAGAAAGTAGTCGGAGAGTTCTGGAAATTTTTCAAGGGTGCGGTCGGCAATGAATTGTGATAAAAATTCTTTCGGAAAGGCCATATAGGAGGCCGTTTTTAGGGCGCCACCACCATCGGCTATCTTAAAGACAAATGTGCCCGCAACCGCGAAACTAAAGTCATTGGAGTAATAACCGCCGACAATCATTTCATTGTTTTCGTTAAGTGCTCCTTGTGCAGCCACTACTTGTTTTTCTTTGAGACTGATGTCGTATTCTTTGAGTTTATTTTCTTTGAAATTGTAATAAAAAACGAGATATCTCCCGCCCTGCGAACGCATCACTCGAACGTTATTTTTGATAGGATTTTTTCCACTCATTAAAAAAACATTCGCTGAATCGTCTACGAGGCATTGTTGCACTTGTGCTACATCAGAGCCGTAGGGAAGGAAAAGCTCTTTGTCGTGAATGGCTTCGAAATTCGAATTGATAATTTTGAAGTGTACAGGCATATCTTCCTTACGAAAGGTGCCCGACTCGAAGTACAGTAGGATATTTTTTTTATTGGGCGAATGACTGATTTGGAGGGGGCTAACAAAGTCGCTTGCTGTGGAGAAAAGCAATTGGGGCTCTTCTATTTTTTTTCCATTTTCCCTTACTACGGCCACGAATGCTTGGAGGGCTTTATTTTTTCTATCATAGGAGCTAAAATAAATGTGGACGGTGGAATCGTTTGGGATGATGCGCTGGAGTGATAGCTTATAATCTATGTTGGCAGCAAGCGTATGGTGGTATTCATTCAGCAGTCTGCCTTGACTGTCATATTGGATCACGTGCACTTTGGGGCGCTCATCATCAGAGGCTTCTATGAGTAAAAAGCCGTCTGACTTCGGTTGCACACAACTGGCCACGGCCATGTTTTTACCAAAACGAAAGGCTCCAGAGTAGAATATAGAATCTTGTGCTTGCACGCTAAACAAGAGCAGTGACAAGAAAAGCGTAAGAGCACAATTGGCACGCATCATAGGCGTATGTGTTGATTATTGACCAGTAATGGCGCGGAATATATCCATGCCATTTCCATATAGCATCAGTCCCAACAATAATACCATTCCGACCATTTGCGAATATTCAATTACTTTTTGATTCGCTGCTTTTCCTGTTATCATTTCCCAAATCAAAAACACCACGTGACCTCCGTCGAGCGCAGGGATAGGGAGAATATTCATGAATGCAAGTATCAGTGATATCAAGGCAGTACGAGACCAGAACGCCCACCAATCCCATTCACTGGGAAATAGTTTTGCGAACGTGGCGAAGCCTCCAATTTGCTTGGCGCCAGAGGCGGAGAATAAAAATTTCAATTGACTGCTATAGTCAGTCACTGTTCCCCAAGCTTCTTTGAAACCGCCGGGAATAGCTTGTCCCCAAGTGTATTGAAGGGTATCTACATCGAGGAATGTGGCAATCGATTGTGGTTGAAATCCAATGGTTCTTTTCTCACTCACTGCCACAGGTATTCTCATGGTGCTATCATTGCGCACTATGTGGAGCGACACCGTCTTGCCTGCATTCATAGCGATTTGACGCTGTATATCTTGAAAGTAGGGAGAAAACTTTTGATTAACTCCTACTACGGAGTCGCCTGGTAAAAGACCAGCAAGTTCTGCATTGCTTCCGGCCATGACGGAATCTACAACGCATGGGATACGCTCGCTGAACGCTGCACGCACGCCGTTATCCAATAGCATTTGTCCGAATTCTTCAGGCAGAGATAGATCCAATTTTTCGCCAAAGCGCTCTACTGTGACTGTTTTAATATCATCTAATAGGAGGCGTTTGTTTACTTCATTAAAGCTTGCGGGCACTTCATCATTTAGTGCGATAATTTTATCTCCATCTCTAAATCCATAATTGTACATGAGGCTATCGCAATGCACACCATAAGTGAGATGATCTGGAGGAAGCACCTGTTTGCCCCAAACTCCTAGCACCATTGCATAAATGAAAATACCGACAATCACATTTACGGTTACACCACCCACCATGATAATCAAGCGCTGCCAAGCTGGCTTGGCGCGGAATTCCCAGGGTTTGGCAGGTTGTGCCATTTGCTCTTTATCCATGCTCTCGTCGATCATCCCTGAAATCTTGACGTATCCGCCCAAGGGTAACCAGCCGATTCCATATTCGGTATCTCCGATTTTCTTTTTTATTAATGAAAAATAGGGGTCAAAAAAGAGATAAAACTTCTCGACACGTGTTTTGAAAAGCTTTGCAGGAATAAAATGCCCTCCCTCGTGAAGGATGATCAGTATAGAGAGACTCAATAAGAGTTGAAGTGCAAGAATCATTGATTTTTATATATGATGACAAAGGTAATTGAAATGAATTAAGCATTTTGCAATGCCATATAGCGGGCAACATATTTACCAATAATATCAAATTCAAGATTGACTGTGTCTCCGACTTGAAGTTTGTGAAAATTGGTGTTTTCGTAGGTATAGGGTATGATGGCCACACTAAAGATGTTTCGCTCAGAACGCACAACAGTGAGGCTAACACCATTTATAGTTATACTCCCCTTAGGTACTGTGACATGCTCGTTATTGGCCGTGTATTCAAACAAGAACTCCCAGCTACCGTCTCGATCATGGCGTTCGATGCAGCGCGCTGTGGTGTCCACATGACCTTGTACCATATGCCCATCAATACGATCACCGAGTTGAATACATCGCTCCAAATTGACAGCGCTTCCAACTGTTAGCTCACCTAAGTTGGTTTTTTTTAAAGTTTCGTCGATGGCAGTGACGGTGTAATTGTGACCTTCTATCTTCACAACTGTGAGACAAGCACCGTTGTGCGCTACGCTTTGGTCTATTTTCAATTCTTGGGTGAACGGACCAGAGATTTGGAAATGAACGTTGGTGCCTTCTCTTTCAATGCCCTCCACACGTCCTAAAGCTTCGATAATTCCTGAAAACATGTTTAATTATTAGTCGGTTGTTTGCCTCCGATCAATTGAATATTTCCACTGAATGAAATAGGAGCAATTCCAGAAAGTCGGATTGTATTGACGGTGATGACGTAGTAGTAAGCGCCATCAGATAAGATCTCCCCCGTTTCGTCTGCTGTGCCTTTCCAATTGAGGTTGGGGTCTGTATTGCTATGTACGATTTGTCCGTAACGGTTGTATACTTTGAAATCAACACTCTCTACATATCGATAGGGGAATGGAACGAACTCATCATTCTTGCCATCAGAGTTGGGAGAGAACACATTTGGAAGAAAATACACGGGGCAATTATCAACGCAAAGGATATTTGAGAATGCAGACTCGTTTTGGTAAAAATTACCATCGGGCCATAGGTTCAATGAATCAAGGGCAGTGACTGCATAGCATCCAGCGATACTGAAATTGAAATCCTGATATGGGAAGACAAATGAAGTATTTCCTTCACTGTCGATGGTGGCTATTTTTTGCAGGGAATCGCTGTTGGTGGGCGCATAGTAAATATTGTATCCCGTGACATCGTCAGCGCAAGTATTATTAGGGTTGGTCCATGTAAGTTCTACAAAAAAACTCTCACACTCATCTGCCATGCTCAAAACAGGCGCACAAGGCGGCGTTTGGTCGTAAGGCTGATTGCAGTTTTCTTGACTCCAGTTGATAAGCGGGTCAAGGACGCCTTCTGCGAAGTAGCTTCCAATACTCTTGACTTTGTAACAATACTCTTCGTTGTTGTTGAGTCCAGTATCGACGTAAGAACTTGTAGCGTTTGTCGCTATAAAAGTGAAATCTGATTCACCGGGGCCTTTGCGATAAATTTCAAATTCTGTGTTGATCCAAGGCACATCAAAGTTCATATTCAAGGTCATTTGATTGTCCCCCGGGATGAGTTGAAGGAATACGGATGACGCATCCCTTGATGAAACAATCAATTCATCTTGTGCATAGAATTCTACAATGTAATTGCTTTGTGCATTGAAGGTGTTGATGTTGGGATGTACAAAGCAAGTATCTCCCCAAATCAGGAATGGAGAAGAATTGCTGGTATAAACAACTTGATCAGGAACACTTCCGTCGTTGGAGTATAACAGTCTGTATTGATAAGGGCTAGGATACACTAGCGTATCAAGCTCAGTGGGCGGCGACCAGCAGATGGTATTTTGTCCTGCAAAAAGATCGGTAAAGTCTACTGTGACATTTGTAATTACGGGACTATCCTTGCGAATGGTATCACAAAACTCTTCACTCGCGTAGCTTTCAGCGCCATCAGGCCAACACGTCACGACCATGTAGCAGTACACTCCACCAAAATTGACCGTATTGTCTACGAATGTCGTATTGTTTGCGCCCACTGTTTCACCGACATAAATGTATCCGGTGTAGGCGGGCACACCAATTTCGCAATCTTCGGGAATGAACCCATATTCGTTGTTGCGGCGATATATTTTGTATCGCACTTGAGTTTGTTGAAATGGTGTGAGCACTCCAATGCAAGAATTGATGTCCCACGAGAGGTTCATAGTGTTGCCGACTGCCGTGGCTGATGGGTTTTCAACACGAGGTGCCACCACTCTGATCGTAGTTGTTTCGACATCGGTGAGCGGTATAAAGCCGTTGTCCGTTGCTTTGAATAGAACACTGTAAGGCTGATTGCGAATTTCTGCGCACTGTGGAGTCCACGTGAACCTTCCAATATTGGGTTGGAATGTAGCGGGATGTTCGACACCTGATATCGGACCACCAACAGCGGATAATGTGATGGCGTTATTGTTTGGGTCGATTGCGTCAACAAAAAACTCGAGGAATTCTCCTGCACCAATACAGTAATCCTCCAAAGGAAGAATATTGGGAGGTTGATTGCTGCAGTTCACTACCGTGATTTGCATATCGCGTATCACTCGTCCCACGAATATTCCATTTCTAAATTCATCCACTTGAATAGCGATATTGTATTCTCCGCTATACAAGGGCACGTTCCAGTTAATTTCTCCCGTTTCGGGGTCGATCACAAAGCTATCTGTAGTCTCATCTGTATAATCGGAAGGGAGCTCCCATCCGAGAAGAGGTTCGCAGTTTTCACCCATGCAGGGCACAAGGCTGAATACAAGTTGATCCCCATCAGGATCGTATGCACCCGGGTTGTGATTCCAGGGCTGATTGATGCAAGCGTCTTGAATAGGAAGGTTGAGAAGCTCTACACTATTGTTTTGTCCTGTAAGAGGGCTTATTACGATCGTAGAAGCGATGCAGAATATTTGATTGATCGAGGCTACGATATTGTTGACACCATCATTTCGATTTGGATCTTCAACAATGATTGTAAAGGTTCCTGGGCCGCTGTAGGTATGTGTGCCGACGTATTCGTTTCTTTTAATATCCACACCAACGGTTGGATCCTGAAAGGTTCGTTGAAGACTATCGAGATCGCTCTCGGGAGTTCCAGGAGCCTCATCACCCCATCTGATTTTGAGATATGGTCTATCAGCAGGAGCTGATTCTTTTGTAAAAGTGATGATCGTGATTTCGTAAGTAAAACCAGTCACTCTCCTATATCTGATTTCGCCCGCTCTATTGTGCGTAGCCCACAATTCGTGAGAACTCATCAATAGGAGCGCGAGCATCAGAGTATATCGGAAGAGTTTCTTCATCAGAATCGTAAAAGTAAAGCTTATCCAAGGTTGATAAAGCTAAATATACAAAAAAACCAACAATTGTCGCCTTGTGTTTAACGGGAAACTACTAATTTGTTGTAATAGTTAATTCCATTGGTTCCCTGCGCTTTGATAAAGTAAATACCATTGGGAAGAGCGCCAATTTGTAGTTCATTTTTCAAGAATGAGAATTCTTGCATTACAACTTGCCCTGACGCGTTGATAATGGATATTTCTTTTAATGAGTCATTCCAGCGAATCAGATCATTTGCGGGGTTGGGCGATATGTTGATTACGTTAGTATTTTCTTCCTTCACAGCGCTTAAGGTTTCTATTTGAACGCAATAGTCTTCATATTCTCCATAGTTTATTTCCCCACATTGCGGAGGCACGCCGCCACCGAAGAAGCCGAAATAGGACATTCCCACGCGCATTCTCGTAGAACCTAGCGTTGCTGTTCCGGGGACTTCGAAAGTGCCGCTAACCGCATCAGGAGAACCGTCACCAGAGTCAAAGATTTCTTCTGAATCTTGGAATATGCCGTCACCATTAAAGTCAATCCATGCCTTGAAGTACTCATCATAAGAGGTGCCGTCAAAGCCTGGAGTTAGCGTTAAATCGTAGGTAGCACCGAGCTCAAGGGCAGTGGTAATATCTGAGAAGAATTCATATCCATTGTTGCTTCCAGTGCTATTCGAGAGGTTGTTTACTTCCACGGATGCAATCCATTCAAGCTCGCTATCTGCGGTCACCGCGCAATAGTCAAAATCAGTACACGAGCCACATCCAAATGTGCTCAGTGCATACGAAACAGGAGGAGCCAATTCGTTTGAAGCACACACCGTATAGACTTGAATTAAATAATCGGTGCATGGTTCTAAATTGGAAAAGCTATACACATTGCTTTCAAGTCCTTCAATGAGTTGGGTATTACCATTGGCAGTAAGTGCGATGGTGTATGATTCTGCAGCGGTCACATTGTTCCAAATTAGATTGCCAGATGTTGATGTGACATTACTAATGACCACTACATCTGGATTTACGCAGCAGCCATCGCTGAGCAATGTTTGGATGGTCGACCAATCACTTTCTCCACCAGAACAAATTGATTGCACCTGATATTCGTACTCCGTACAGATAGAAAGGTCATTAATTGTTATTGATTCTGTTTCTATGCTATTGACTACAATCCACACTTGTTCACCAACAATGCGGTATCTGAAGTTAAAAGTTTGGGTCTCTGAAATGGAATTCCAAACGAAAGTATAGTTATTGGTTCCTTCTATGAGTTGGGCCTCCAAATTGAATGGGCTCAAGCAAGGATTGTTGGAACAAGCCGCTAAGAGTAAATCGAGACTTGTTTTTACATTCAATCGACCACCGGTGACCGTTTCGTCAGTTAAATTGCTTACGGGGTCAACGCCGTTGAGAATATAATCGATCATCAATTCTGCACCGAGTGATGGGTCAGCGTATACCTGAGCCATAAAACTGGCGCACGGCGCGCTATACAAAAGGGCGATTGCGCCTGCCACGCAAGGAGTAGCGAAGGAGGTGCCGCTTGTGGTGTTGTAGTTGTTGTTGCCCGCCAAGAACACATCTTCTCCTGGAGCGCCTAGATCTACATGCGTTGTTCCATAGCCACTAAACGTGCGCACATCATTATTATCGGTAGCTGTTACGGAGACAAGATATTCGCTAGGACAAGCCGTGGGAAGATCACCCACCACATCAATATTGACATCATTATTGGCGGTGGCTCCGCAACTGATAACACCGTAGGTTCCCAACGAATCATACATAGCGCACCAGATGGGTGCGTCCGCAGGCTGTCCGCCATCAATGCCCCAAGAGCTATTGGTGGCTACCACAAAGGCGCCTTTGGCACCGTTGGTTTCATTATACATCTTTCGCATGGTGAGTGCATATGAATAACTCGCTACTACACGCGATTCAACGATGCTTCCCAGCTGAACCTGCATGATTTTTACATCCCAATTGACACCAGTAATACCGGCTGCATTATCGCCTTTGGCGCCAATCATGCTGCTCACCTGTGTTCCATGACCTCCTGTTCCGAGGTTGTCGTCGAGGTTTACTACATGCCAACCGTCATAGTCGTCTACATATCCATTCTCATCATCGTCGATGCCGTTGTTGGGAATTTCATGCTCATTAACCCAATGGTTGTCTACAATATCAGCTTGTTGCCAATTAGAGCCATTATTTTCTACAACACATACCACAATGTCATCGCCAGTGGCTGTAAGGCCGCCAGTGGTGATATCCCACGCCTCAGGCGAATCAATATCGCGGTCATTACCATTTGCATGATGCCACTGTTGACTGAAAAAAGGGTCATTGGGAATTATTCGCTCTTCGAGTATTTTATTGGTCTGAGCCAATTTTACCTGTGGATTTTTTTTAGTTGAATAGAGCATTTCACTCATTGAAACGGCACTTTCATCAAATCCCAAAAGCCAAGTGCGCATGGGTGCGCTCAATAGTTCTTTGACTTCCACGCGAGCAAAAACTCCGTGCTCTCTGTTCAGGTCTTGCGTGATTTTGTAAACATCACCTTTCTCTTGTGTCATGACGATGATTTCGCCAGGTACATAAGGGAGAGTTTGAGCCTGCGTGCTGCTGAAAATCATTAACGCAGCGAAAAAAGTAATGGTAAATTTCATAATCATAGTAAAGCGGTTACAAACAAAAGTAAAAAATCACTACCATATCCCGTTTATATGGTATTCATATATATTATTCTTCGATGTATCTCCTATTTACGCGCTGTGAGATGGAGGTCAGAATCTCGTATGGAATGGTGCCTGCGCTTTTTGCCATTTGGACAATGCTGTGTTGGTTTCCAAATACAACTACCTCATCATGTTCTTTAGCTGTTGCATGCGATATGTCGATCATGGTCATATCCATGCATACATTTCCAACGATATTGCAAACAGCTCCATTTACCCAAACATTTCCCCGCTCGTTGCTCAAGATGCGCCTTAATCCGTCGGCATATCCGATAGGAATGGTGGCAATGGTCATGTCTTGCGGCGCCACATAAGCACGGTTGTATCCGATGCTTTCACCTTTTATTATTTGTTTGATTTGGGAAATAGTTGTTTTGAGTGTTGCTGCGGTGCGCAATTGAGATTGTTCTTCATCCAATGTGCTTATTCCGTAGAGTCCAATGCCAAGACGCACCATGTCAAAGCGAGCTTCTGGATTTCGTTGTATTGCGCCCGTATTTGCGGCGTGAAGCATAGGGCTGTAGCCAAGGGCCTGAATCAGTTGCGACGACATTTTTTTGAAAAGGTCGATTTGCGTCTGCGTGAAAGCGTCATGCTCTGGCGCATCGGCTGCGGCGAGGTGAGTGAATATACTGGCCACATGAACATGCCTTATTTCTCTAAGTTTTTTACAAAGCAATTCGATATGCTCCAGCTCAAAGCCCAATCGGTGCATTCCAGTATCGAGTTTGAGATGTACCGGAAAAGCTCCTTGATAATTCATTTGGCGGAGCGTTTCGCACACAGCTTCAAGGCTGTCAAATGAGAAGATTTCAGGCTCGAGTTTGTTTTGCACCATTGCATTCATACCAGCCAACTCGGAGTTGAGTACCATGATGGGTAGCGAGACACCTGCATCGCGCAGAGCAATGCCCTCATCGATATAGGCCACGGCAAGATAGTCGGCCTTATTGAACTCAAGAGTTTTGGCAATTTCGCTTGATCCCGTGCCATATCCTCCGGCTTTCACCATCACCATAAGTTTTGTGGTCGGGCCTATTTTTCTTTTAAAAAAATGCATGTTGTGCGCGATGGCCGATAGGTCGACCTCAAGCACTGTTTCATGACTTTTTTCTTTAAAAATATTTACTATCTGCTCGAATCGAAATTCTCTTGCACCTTTTATTAGAATCATCACACCCGAATATTCATTCGGTTTTAAGGAATTCAGTAACGCGTTGACATCTGGGTAAAACTCTCCTTTTACTTGATAAGCAGATTGATTGCGTTGGAATGAACTTCCAACACCGAATATTCGTTCGGTGTTTTTATTAACTAATAATTGATTTATTTTTTCATGAAGTTTTTCTTCGCTCCACCCGCTTTGTATGATATCTGAAAGAATGACGATGATTGGTTTGCCTTTGGAGTGGCGCTCCATATAATCGAGTGCTATTTCCAAGCTATGTATATCGGAACTGTATGCGTCATTAATAATGATATTATTGTTGATGCCATTAAGAAGCTCCATTCTAAGCTTTACCGGATGTAGCTTCTTGAATGCATGGGCAAGGCGTTGCGGATCAATTTGAAGGTGGATACATACAGTGAGGGCGGTGATGACATTTTCGAGAGAAGCTTCGTCACCGAAAGGAATTTCGATGCTTCCACTATAGGCTTTGGATTGGTATCGAAAGAATATGTTTTTTTCGAAAAAATTGATTTCTGAAATATTCACATCGCCATCACCACTCGTAGACCATGTGAGGTGTTTACTATTAGGAGCAATAAAGTTGAGCGCATCGGCGATGATCGTTTGGTGACTCGGATAAATGACAACTTCGCAATGTCTAAAGAGCTTTGCTTTTTCCTGTGCCAATTCATTTTTTGAAGAAAAATTTTCCAAATGAGCCTCACCAAGCGTGGTAAATACACCGATGGTAGGTTTGATCACATTGGCGAGCGCATCCATTTCACCAGGCTCGCTGATGCCTGCCTCAAATATACCGAGTGAATGTTCGGTTTCGATGTTCCAGACACTCAGTGGAACACCTATTTGAGAATTGTAGCTTTTGGGGCTTCTAATGATTTGATAGAAAGGAGATAGAAGTTGATTGATCCATTCCTTAACGATTGTTTTGCCGTTGCTCCCCGTTATACCGATCACAGGTATTTCAAATTTAGCTCTGTGAGCTGCGGCAATTTTTTGCAGAGCAACGACCGAATTATTTACAAGAAAGAAATGTGCAAGCGGCATCGACTGGATGTCTTGCTGACTTTCACAAACAAAGCACCGCACACCTTTTTCATAACATTCCTTGATATAGCGATGTCCATCGTGATTTTTTCCTTTTATAGCAAAGTATATTGAATCCTCTGGAAAATGAATATTGCGGCTATCGGTGGCTAGGGTATTAAAATGGAGCCTGCCCTGTTGCCCCTGAGCATTAGTGCCGAGAATAATTTCTATTTCTGAGACATTAAAACTCATTCGTGTTTTTTGTTTTTCATTGCCTCGTTGAATGCTTCGCGGGAGAGCGGGACATAACTTTCTTTTTCACCGAGCATCACCAAGCTGTCTCCTTCGCTGATGCGGTAGGAGTGGTGAGCGAGATTGCCAGTTTGCACGCAAATAGCGTGAACTTTGGTTACAAATTCTGCGATAGCAAGGAGGTGAGGCATAGGTCCAAATGGTCTGCCGAGATAGTCCATGTCAAGACCCGCAATGATGACTCGTATACCCATATTGGCGAGTTGATTGCATACTTCGGGCAATCCTTCGTCAAAAAACTGCGCCTCATCGATGCCTACTACTTCAACATCTGAGGCGAGAATCAGTAATTGGGAGCTATGTTCAATTGGGGTGGAACGAATAGTGGTTTGGTCGTGGCTCACTACGTTGTCTTCGCTATATCGTACATCAATTTTAGGTTTGAAAATTTCCACCTTCATTTTAGCGAATTCCGCCCGCTTCATTCTTCGAATGAGTTCTTCGGTTTTGCCAGAAAACATTGAGCCGCAGATCACTTCGATCCAGCCGTGTTTTCGACCTCTGTTGATGGTATTCTCCAGAAACATATAAGGCAAATGTATTACAGAGCGTGGTAAATTGGGTGGTCAAAATGGCTATTGTATGGAGAGAGGCGAAGTGTTAAGTTTGCCGAACCTTAATATTTTCGATTATGGGACGTATATTTGAGAAACGCAAGCACAAAATGTTTGCACGCTATGATAAAATGGCAAAGGCCTTTACCCGCATAGGTAAAGAAATCGCAATGGCCGTGAAGGCGGGCGGACCGGAGCCAGATTATAATCCACGATTGCGTCAGGCAGTGGCCAACGCCAAAGGTGTGAATATGCCCAAGGATCGAGTAGAGGCTGCCATCAAACGCGCTGTGAGCAAGGACACCAGTAGTTATGAAGAAGTGGTTTATGAAGGCTACGGGCCTTATGGCGTTCCAATCTTGGTAGAAACTGCAACCGATAATCCTACGCGCACTGTTGCCAATGTGAGAATGTATTTCAACCGAGGCGGTGGACAATTGGGCAATAGCGGATCTCTTAGCTTTATTTTCGATAGAAAAGGTGTTTTCAGAATAGAAAAAACGAACTTGCCCAATTATGAAGAAATGGAGCTAGAGCTCATCGATCATGGATTGGAGAGCATTGAAGTGGATGAAAACGAAGTGGTGATTTACACCGCCTTTGCAGATTTTGGTAGTTTGCAAAAAGCCCTCGAAGAGCGAAATATTACTGTTACGAAAGCTGGTTTGGAACGTATTCCGAATTCATATGCTGAACTCACAGAGGCACAAATGGACGAGATACTCGAATTGGTGGAGCGCATCGAAGAAGACGATGATGTGCAGGCCGTATATCACAACCTTCGCTAATGAAAAACATACTTTTTGTAATTTTTACAATAAGTCTTCTTTCTTCATGCAAGAAAGAGGCTGGCGAGGGCGGATTGGCGTCTATCAAAGGAAAAGTGCAGACAGATTTGCGCTTAGTACCATCCAATCCTGTTACATTTCAGTATTCGCGCCCAGGCGTGGATGAAGAGGTGTATATCATTTATGGTGATAATACAGGCCCTGACGATAGGGTGTGGACCAATTATAAGGGGGAGTTTGAGTTTAGAAATTTGCGACCAGGAGATTATAAAATCTATGCTTATAGTCGTGACACCACAGGTAGTGCCCAAGTGAATATGCAACGCATGCCTGTAGTGAGAGAAGTGAAAATCGAAGATCGCAAAGGGGAAGTAGATGCTGGTACGATAACCATCTACGATGTACCGTAATTTTTTATTCTATATCGCTGTTTTTATTTCAACGTCTGCGCTCGGTCAATACAGGGATGCAGGCCTTTGGAGTTCTGTTTCAGCGGAGTATAAGTTAAATAAGAAGACCGAATTATCTATCGCGCCGGAGTTTCGTCTGAATGAGAATTTAAGTCAAGTGAATAGCTGGTTTTCAGACTTTGGCGTGCAATATAAATTGCCAGGCAAGCTAAGCGTTCAAGCAGTATATCGCATTGGTTATCGCAGTCCAATGTTGGAGCCTGAACTTCGCCAGCGTCTTCAATTTGGGCTTGGATATAAAGTCGAGCTAAATGATTGGTCGTTGAACGTGGCAAGCCGTTATCAGGCTGCTTTGCGTTTGATAGCCGATGATGGGGATCCAGATTTTATCTCTACATGGCGCAATAAGGTTTCGGTGAAATATGCAGGATTTAAGAAATGGGAATTGGGGTCTGCATTTGAGTTATTCAACTCACAATCGGAGGATCGCACTTTAGATTTAACGGATTGGCGCTGTACCATTTCAGCAGAGTATAAAATCAATAAAAGAAATTTTATATCTGTTGGATATTTAATTCAGAAGAACCTCGTATCACGCGTTCCAGAATTGGACTATGTTGGATTGCTAAGCTATAAGTTGATTTTAAAGAAAAAGAAAACAAAAGAAGAAGAAGTTGGTTCTGAAACACCATGAGGCACTTCATCACTGCACTACTTTGTTTTTCAATTTTATCTGTGTTCTCCCAAAACAAGGATTTTGGGATTTGGACATAAGGAAATTTCACCTACAAGCCATCGAAAAAATTAGATTTTTCTGTGTTGCCGGAGTTTCGGTGGGATCAGAATGTGACGCGCTTCCGCACGCGACTTATCGATTTTAGAGGTCGTTATGATATCACTGACGAGTGGACGGGTATTCTTGTCTATCGTTTTGCTGGCACTCAGCGCAATTCGGGCTGGCAGCCACGTCGCCGTTTTCAATTGGGAATCAGTTATAAGTTCAAATACGATGAATTCACATTCAGCATTACCTCGAGGGTTCAGCGAGGAAGAAGACTAGAAACTGCCACGCGGGATGCAGATTTGAATAACAGTTGGCGAAATAAATTGGAGGCGACTTACAAAGGATTAAAAAAATTAGGCTTGTCAATCTCGTATGAGTTTTTTCACTCATTAATGGAGGTCAATCGTCTAGATTGGACGGATTGGCGCTGGGTATTGGAAGGAGAGTACAAATTGGGCGGAGGTCATTATGTCAGCATGGGATATCTCGTACAAAATGAGTTTAGAACGGGCCCTGATAATCGCGACAGAATTCTTTTATTTGGCTACAAGTATGTTTTGAAGAAAAAGAACAAGTGATGTAGTACATTTGCGCGCAAATTCAAATTTCTAATCCCGTGAGTTTGCGAAAAATTTCCTCAGCCCTAATTTCTGTATTTCATAAAGAAGGTTTAGAGCCTATAGTGCGCGAGATGCATCGATTGGGCATCACCATTTACAGCACTGGAGGTACCCAAGATTTTATTGAAAAATTAGGTATTTCAGTAGTTCCAGTAGAGCAGCTGACGGGATATCCGAGCATCTTGGGAGGTCGTGTGAAGACATTGCATCCGAAAATTTTTGGAGGTATTTTGCACAGAAGAGATGAAGCCGGAGATTTGGCAGCGATAGCCCAATATGAAATTCCTGCGATAGATTGTGTGATCGTGGACTTGTATCCATTTGAAAATACAGTAGCCTCAGGTGCTTCGCATGACGATATTATTGAGAAAATAGATATCGGCGGAATAGCTCTCATTCGCGGCACTGCCAAGAATTACAACGACGTCGTGATTGTGCCCTCTCAGCGTGAATACAGCTCTTTGCTTGAAGTGTTGAAGTCAAAAGACGGAGAGACGAGCTTAGAAGAAAGAAGAATGTTTGCTAAGGCTGCGTTCGAAGTTTCTTCTCATTATGATAGCGCTATTTACAAGTATTTTCTTGGTGAAAATCTTGGGGCACTGAAGGTGAGTGAATCGCGCATGGAGGTGCTGCGTTATGGAGAAAACCCGCATCAGCGAGGCGTATTCTATGGTGATATGGAGGCGTTGTTTACAAAACTCAACGGTAAGGAACTTTCATATAACAACCTTTTGGATGTAGATGCTGCAGTTTCTTTGATCGACGAGTTTCAAGGTGATGCACCGACGTTTGCAATTTTGAAACACAACAATGCATGCGGAATCGCTACACGATCAACTGTTTTGGAAGCTTACGAGGCTGCTTTGGCTTGTGATCCAGTGAGCGCTTTTGGTGGAGTACTTATTTCAAATGTTCCCATCGACCATCCTACTGCAATTAAAATTCATGAATTGTTTTGTGAAGTAGTAATAGCGCCAGATTTTGATAAGGCAGGCTTAGAAGTTTTAAAAACGAAGGTGAACAGAATTATTTTACACAGAAAAAATACTGCGCTTCCAAAGACACAAGTTCGCACTTTATTGAATGGACATCTTTTCCAGGACAAAGATTTGAGAACGGAAGGGATTTCAGATTTTTCTCTCTCAACAGAAAAGAAGGCGACAGATGCACAATTGAGCGATCTTGTTTTTGCTAATAAAATAGTTAAGCACACCAAGAGCAATACAATTGTTCTTGCTAAGAATGGACAGTTGTGTGCGAGTGGTACAGGTCAGACATCGCGTGTGGATGCATTGCGCCAAGCGATTGATAAGGCCAATTCTTTTGGCTTTAGTTTGGATGGTGCAGTGATGGCAAGTGATGCATTTTTCCCATTTCCAGATTGTGTGGAAATAGCTGGTAAAGCGGGAGTCAATGCAGTGGTGCAGCCTGGCGGTTCTATTAAGGATCAAGCATCGGTTGATTATTGCAATGCAAATGGAATCGCGATGTACATGACTGGCACGCGCCATTTCAAGCATTAATTAGATCTTAAAGCTCAGCCATAGCGCATCATCGGTTTGCTCTGTAGATCCTTTCCATTTTTGAAAAAAGGACTCTATTGTGCACTGATTAGTTTGTAAGATATCTCCGCGCTTAATTGCATCAAGAAGTCCTGAAAACTTAAGTCTTTTCGAAGTTTCAAAGTTGAATTGATCATAGATACCGTCGGTGAACAAGGCAATATGTTTATTCTTAATGTCAGCTTGCCCAAAGTTTATCTTTTCCTTACAAGTACCAAGATGCATAAAGCCACGAGATTTATGGATTATTTGCACGTCGTTATTTTCATCAATGGAGATTAAATTGCCATTTAAACTTACCCAATCCATTTTTGCATGTTCAGGATCTATCAATATCAATGTTAAATCAACATTTACCTGGTTTGCTTGACTTCCAATATCACTATTTAGTCTTCCTTTTAGCTCTGTATTCGTCTGACAAAGCATTTTAAAGAGTCCGTTGGACTCACTTAATAATGGAATTTTGGAGGAAAGAATCTCGATGGTCATCACAGAAATCAGGGCTCCTGCCAAGCCATGACCTGTGCTATCTCCCAAAGCCACGAGAATTTTATTATCGACTTGTTTATGGTAAACAAAGTCACCAGAGATGTTGTTGACGGGTTGGTTGAAAATGGTTGAGTAGGTAAAGTAGTTTTGAATTTCATGAGGTTTTGGGATGAAGAGCTCTTGAATATTTCGGGCGTGTTGAAGTCCTTCCTCAAGTTCAGCATTTTTTCTTTCGAGCTCTTGTGTTCGCTCGCGCACGGTGATTTCAAGAGATTCTTTGATTTTTTCAAGCTCTGAATTTCGTTCGATAATTTCAAGTTCATACAGGTACATTCGGATAGCTTCTTTTATGGTCAGCTCCAGGTCATGGAGTTGCCACGGCTTTGTGATGTATCTAAAAAGTTGGATATTTTCGATCACACCGGTTACAGCACGTAGGTCGGCAGCACCAGTTAGTAATATTTTTTTTGATCGAGGAGTAATGTTATCTATCTCAAAAAGCACATCACTACCCATCATTGGATTCATATAGTAATCAACTACAGCGCATATGAGATGGTCGCCATTATTGATGATTTTTTTTACTTCTTGAAGAGCTTGTTCACCATTGTTAAAGGTTAGCACTTGAATATTACTATCAATAAATGAGTGTACATGATGCCTCAAGACTTTTATGGTGATTTCATCATCGTCAACAAGCAAAAGATAGTGTTTTATAGGGGGTCTTAGACTCATGACATATTAGATTGTTTTTTTAATTCATCATTTATAAGCTTGATGATATCTTCGGTTTTTTGAATTACTTCTAGCACCAGATGTTGGTTATCACTGGTTATGCCACTTATCTGAACATCCCTATATAGCTCATTAAAGGAACCGTCAGACAAACAAACGCCAACGTTTTCTAAGTTGGGTTTAAGCTGATGCAGCTCTTTTAATAGAGCAGAAGCTGATTGAATTTCAAGTGCGTTTTTAATTGCATTAATAGATTTTGGTAGAAATCGAATATAGGCTCCGAGCATGTCCTCTACCAGTTCGGGATCGTTGTCAACAAAAGAGCGTAGTGTGTTTAGGTTAAGTTGTGTCGTCATATTGGAAGAGATCTAGAAAGGCATTTGGTAATAGTGGCAATTAGATTTTGCAGAGAGTAAGGTTTTATTATAAAGTCATTCATACCTGCTTTGAGGCATTTTTGAATTTCAGAGTCAGCCGCTGCTTCTGTTAGAGCGATGATAGGTGTTTGAATATTTAAGATATTTCGAATATACCGTGTTGCTTCCACGCCATTCATCATTGGCATGTGGGCATCCATGAGGATGATATCATAGTCTTGTGAGAGTAATTTTCGAATCGCCTCGTGGCCATTTTCGGCTTCGTCGAGTTGCTTTACTATAGGACCAATAGCCCCTTCTAGTAGGACTCTATTCCATTCATAGTCCTCTACCAATAGCACGCGGGCATCTTTTAATAATTCTACATCCTGTTCTGTGCAGTGTATATTTGATTCGTTTGCTTGTACTGCTTTTTCTAAAGGTAAAATGATTTCTATATAGGTACCTCGGCCCTCAACAGACTCGATTTTCATGTTTCCATTCATTAAAGAAACTAGATTTTTGGTGATGTGAAGACCCAGGCCGGTTCCGTTTTGTGAAAGGCGGTTCTTTTTTGTTTCTTGCTCGAATTGATTTCCAATTTTTTGCAAGAAGCTTTCGCTCATACCAATTCCAGAATCGCGAACGGCGATGCGGACCACATCAATTTTGTTTCTTCGTGTGTAGAGTTGACACACCACATCGACTCCCCCTATTTCTGTGAACTTAATAGCATTGGAAATGAGATTGTATAGAATCTGATAGAGGTGTTGTTTGTCGCCGAAATATAAGTTATCCAATTTTTCGTCACAAGAGGCGGTTATAAAAAGGGCCTTATGTTCGGCTTGTTGTTCAAATAGTTTGGCCGCAGATTTTATGGTGTCATTGAGGTTGAAATTGCTTTGATGTAAGATGACTTTTCCTGCCTCGAGTTTTGCAAAGTCAAGAGCGTCATTTATCATGGAAATCATAGTGTCAGAAGCATTTTTTATTACTTCGACTTGTGATAGCTGCGCGCTTGACAGGGTGGAATGAGAAAAGAACTCTACAAGACCGTTGATAGCGTTGAGCGGAGTTCTTACTTCGTGAGCGAGACTTGCGAGGTGATCTGATTTAGTTTGTATGATTTCATGAAGTTTCGCAATATTCTGTTTGAGCTCTTGGTTTTCTTTTTTGAGTTTTAGTACTTTTTCAGAACTATACATCATAGGCAATGAAAATGGAGCTTCCCATTTAGGTATTCCTAAAATTTCTTTTGCTGATTGTATTTTTAAGTAGTTGTTAATCATGAGGGTGTTGAATTGGTAGTTGCTTAATGATTTAGTTCGTTTTTATACAACCAAGCGAGTTGAATATAGTATTTAAGGTTTGGGCGTTCAATGATGATCTCATCGAGGTTTTCTTCGTAATGAAGTTGAAAGTGCATGGTGTCTAGTATTGCTCCAGTTGGAGACTTTACTGTGAACACATGTTTTTTTAGGTGTATCCCGCAGTTGATTGGAAATTGAAAAACGGTATCAGTGGATTGTAACATATCTAATGCATTTAAGATAACACCACCAGTATCATTTTTAATTTCGAGGCGAGTTCCAATGTAGGTATCATTTGTTTTAATCCAAATAAAATTTAGCACTGCAGAATCAGGCTTCTGGCTTGCAACAAAAGTTGTGTCCTGCGCATCGTCTTTCTCAGGGAGAATGAATTCCTTTTGACATGAATTGAAAACGACCAGTGAAGCAAGCAGGAGCAATGTGTATAAAAATGCTTTCATATTGGAGGGTTCTATTTATCATATTTTACTTTTATTAAGGAATAAGTGTTACTAATTAAGTGGCTGTAAAGGCATGATAACAAAGGGTTTCAGCTGCTTTTTATCGGTCATAAAAAGCAATAAAAAAGAATGAGTTGCTTGTTTTACGGAATAAAGAAATTAGCATGAAGTTCCTTGGTGGAATGATATTGGGAATAAGAGGTAATTTCATGGTATAAAAAAACCGGACACTCCTTAAAGTATCCGGTTTAATCAAAACCAAATTGCAGCGAGTCTACGACTATGACTTTATGAATTTTATATGAGCACTATCCTGGTCATTTGTGATGATGATGGTGTAAACACCACTTTGAAATGGAGATACATCGATATTATTTTTATCAGAGAGATTGAATTGTTGCAGTACTTCTTTACCCGCGATATCGTAGATATGAATTCTCGAATTGCGTAGCATTTCACTTTCAACGATCATATAATCATTGGCAGGATTGGGATACACTCGAATCGATTTTGCAAACTCAGATTCTTCTACCGATGTGCAGGCATCGACCGTAATGATTTGTTCGCTTCGGTTGTAACAGCCATTTTCATCTAGCACTACATAAGCGATTTCATGATCTCCAGGTCCAGCAAGTTCTGGGAAGAAGGTAGATTCAGAAACACCAGGGCCAACAAAGAAGCCACCATCTGGATATCCATAGAGCTCCATAGGAAAATCAGATACACAGAACATGGTGTTATCAACGAATAGCTGAACCTCTGAGGATAGCACTTCTATATTCATAACTTCTGATGCACCAATACATCCAGTTTCAGGATCAATCCATTCGTAAAAAATTTCATGATCACCACCGCCAGCGAACTCAGGAATGAATTGATTTCCAATAATACCGCTACCAACGAAATTACCTCCTAGAGGAAGGCCGATTATATTTACCGTTGGCGCAGAGATGCATACGACGTCGAGAGCAATCGCGGCCTGCACAGTAGGTGGTTCTGCAAACTCAATAGTTATGTTTTCGCTTCGACCAACGCAACCATTTTCAGCGATTGCTCCAACATTGTATGAGCCTTCTTCAAAAACCACAATGGTATCACCAGTCATTTCATTGCTCCAGACGAAGGATTCGAATTCATCTTCGCACACTGCAATGATGGTTACTGTACCACCTCCGCAAAGCGTGGTCATATCGGGAGTAAAAGCCGAAACGGTGGGTGTGTAGAGGGCCTCTACTTCGATTATATTTGAAAGGGCTCTGCAACTAGTGCCATTCATGGTTCCAATAGCGTATATTGTTTTTGTTGTATCTACGCTGATTACAGTCGTTTCTTCTTCCGTACTCCAGATGAAAGTATCTGCACCACCAACACTAAGTCCTACACTTTCACCATAGCAAAATGTTGTTTCTCCGAGCGCATCTACTGTAACGTATGGATTATTGCAATCTTGTACTTTTCCGAAGAAGCCGTCTGTGGATCCGCCATAGGAAGTGTCCCAACCATTGAGGGCTGCCGCAGAGGAAGCACTGTTTCCGGAGAATATTATTTTAGAGTTTTCATCTGCAGAAATAGATCTTAAAAATTCATCACTGCTGCCCCCGAGGTACGATGACCAATTGATTACTCCAGTAGAGTCGAAGAAGGCAAAGAAGAGGTCGTTACCGCCACCAATATCTTGCTGGAACGGATTGTATGCTATGTTGTTGAGCGAAGAAGTGATACCGGCGAGATAGACATTGCCTAATTCATCACACGCTACGCCGAGGGCTTTGTCTTGTCCTTCACCTCCAAAATATGACATCCAAATACGGTTTCCTTCGAGATTGAATCGACCAATAATTCCGTCGAATGAACCACCGGCATTTACATTTTGTGAGGCTCCAGAAGTACTGATAGCGTTGGTGCTTGAAGAGCTTCCGCTTACATATAGATGTTGGTATCGGTTGATGGTCAGTTGATGTATTTCATCATTTTGATTGCCTCCGATGTAAGTGCTCCAAATAAGAAATCCATCCTCATCGAATTGTGCGAGATATCCATCGTTTTGTCCGCCACCATATTGCATTTGATAGCCGTTTAGAGCGATGTTGCTTGTAGAGCTAGTGTTGCCGGCAATACAAATGCGTTGGTCGGCAGTGAATAAAATGGTGGATGCAGTTTCATCACCACTACCTCCGAAGTATGAATTCCAGCGAAGGCTTCCATCACTTTGCATGCACTGAATAAACACATCCGAAAGGCCACCACCAAAGTTATTTTGATAAGGCGCCGATGAGGCTAATCCAGTTGAAGCGGTAGTGCCGATGGCGATTATGTCATCATTCAAATTTATCGCTACGGAGTTGATAACATCTTCACCGCTGCCTCCAATGTACGTGCTCCAAATAAGCACTCCTTCAGGAGAAAATTTAGCAACAAATCCATCATAAGTTCCTCCGTTGTATGTGTTGCTTAAACCCTCTAGTGCAATTCCTGACGTTGAAGAGGTAGAACCACCCATGTAAATATTTCCGACATTATCTAATGCGATGCTATTGCCAAAATCGCTTTGTGGGCCACCAAAATAACTACACCAGATCAATGAGCCATCGCGATTATATTTTGCGATGAATGCGTCATAGTTGCCGCCTCCATAAGTCAGTTGAGGACCACCAACAGCTATTCCTTCAGAAGCACTCGTGATTCCTGTAGTATAGATATTCCCTTCTTCGTCAATGACGCTATGCCTTACTTCATCAAAACCACTTCCACCGATATACGATGTCCATACCACATCCGGGTCTATCGTGAGTACGTCATCATGGAAGTGGTCTTCCACTTCAAAAGAAAACGCTCCTTGTGTCTTTTTGAATGCGGAAGAAATCTTACCAGACTGGCTCAAATAGGAGATGGGTTTTTTCTCTTTTATAAGACCAAATGGAGTTGCGATATCAATGCCCCCCTCAGAATTGATCTCCGCAGAAAGAGCATTGCTGTAGTAAAAACGGATAACATTTTCATTTGCACCAGGCTTTACGACAAAGTCGTATTTGATGTGATCACCTTGGATATAGATAACCCAATCGATATCAGGATAAACATTTGAAAGAGTTATTTTTTCAAAGGATTCGCAAACCAATGTTTTTCTAGTATCGGGATTAAAATGCGCTTCTGTATACTCGTTTTTATTTTCCGAGAGTACATTCGATGGTGTTTTAGAATTGAGCAAAATCATTTCCGTTCTTTGTTCCTTCATGGATTCAACACTTCGGAATTTTCCATCATTAAATTGATAGACGATTGAATAAGGTGTGATGAAAATAGTGACTTGATCGAAGTGAGCATAGTAAAACACATCGTCGGGAGCTCCAGGAATCGAGTGTGTGACTTGTCCGACATTTTTTACAAATAGAGCTTTTCGGTCGGGTGATGAGGCAGACACGGGAAGCGTATTGCTGCAAAGCAAAAGAGAGAAGACAGTAAGATGGAGTAAAAAAGTTCTCATAGCATTTGATTTTTGAATGATGATTTGCAGCTTTTTTTACTTACTCAAACGTAGAAATGTTAGCAAGGCTCAATCATTAATTCATTGGTTTTATAAACGGTAGGTTGTCAAATTGGTATAAGTTGCTTTTTTGGAAATATGAGTTTACTTATTAGGGGCTTGACTATTTTTAATTACATTTTAATTTTTTGGTATGAGTAGAAAAATTCGAAGTATGAGTGTATTTTAGTGAATTGGAAAAGAAGACGTTTTTTTATGTATTGTTGCTAAAAACCAACCAAAACCAAACATGACTCGCATTTTTTTGAAGTTTAGTTTGTTACTGATTTTTTCTTTTTGTATTTCGGAATTTCAGGCTCAAAATATTGAATTACGAGGAGTCGTTTTCGATGACCTTCGCAACACTGTGCCGGGTGCGGAGGTTACACTCAACCCAGGTGGTATCAAGGTCAGATCTGGTAGTGAAGGGGAGTTTTTATTTCGAGTAGCTAGCGGTAATTATACTGTAACATGCACATTCGCTGGATTTAATAAAATAGAAAGGAAAATTTCTGTATCAAGTAATACGCAGATCGAATTGGTCTTTGAAGCTTCTTCAGGAGATTTAGATTTGGTGGTCATTTCCGCGGGTAAATTTGAACAGAATATTGGTGAGGTAACGGTCAGTATGGAGGTCATCAAACCTCGCCTTCTGCAAGAAAAAAATGCGGTTTCGATTGATGAGATTTTGCAACAGACTCCTGGTGTATCGATTGTTGATGGAGAGCCTCAGATAAGAAGTGGCAGCGGATATAGTTTTGGTGCAGGAAGTCGTGTACAAGTATTGGTTGATAATCTTCCGATGCTGAGTGGTGATGCCGGAAAGCCCACTTGGGAATTTTTACCAATAGAAAATTTATCTCAAGTAGAAATCATCAAAGGCGCGTCCAGCGTGCTCTATGGTAGTTCAGCATTGTCTGGTGTGGTGAATATGCAAACGGCTTTTCCTGGTGAGAAACCTGAAACAGAAGTCACGTTTTTTCACGGTATTTTTAGCAATCCACAAACAGATAGCGCGGTTTATTGGAGCGGCAATATGATGCGCACGGGTTTGAGTTTTTTGCATAAAAGAAAATTAGGACAGTTTGATTTGGTGATTGGGGGCTACTTTCTGGGAGATGATGGACATCTGGGGCCAATCAGGGACTCTGTTGATGGCAGTTTTGATAATGGCTACAATCCTTTTACTTCTGATCGATATGCCAGTGATACCAGAGGGAGAATGAATTTGAATTTAGGATATAATTTCAAGCGTGTGCCAGGCTTGAGCGCTGGTATTCGTACTAATTGGAGCAAGAGTAATTCGTTGGGGACGTTTATTTGGCAAAATACCAATGAAGGCTTGTATGAAGCTTATGAAGGAAGTGCCACGCGCACACAGCAACTGTTGGGCACGGTAGATCCATATATCACCTATTCTGGAAAGAAAGGCGGCAAACACGCTTTGCGTTCGCGCTGGCAGACATTGGATAATGAGAATGACAACAACCAAGGCAACTTTAGTGATGTATTTTATTCTGAATATCAGTATCAGCAGAACTGGGATGACTATGGTTTGA